>JANQQA010000235.1 GCA_028285205.1 Bythopirellula sp.
GTGATTTGCATCGCCTGCCAATGATCGGGCGAGGCCATCGGCGTCTTCTCACCAAAGCCAATCACCAAGCGTGGGCGGAACTTGCGAAATTCGATCGCGAGCTTGACACGCGCTTCATAGCTATCGAACAGCCTTCGATTTGGCAAATCAAGCGTAACTCGCGTCTGCACACCCAGGGTATCGGCAGCCTGCTTCGCCTCGGCAAGCCGCTCTGCTGGGCCAGACGACCCCGGTGTCGGCTCGCCGTCCGTGAGGTCGATGATGCCGACCTGATAGCCTTGCTCGACGAGACGCGCGAGTATGCCGCCACAGGCAATTTCGACATCGTCGGGATGTGCCCCAACAGCGATGACATCCAGTTGTGGGTATTCGGCGACGGTGGACATCGGCTAGTTCTCGGCTTCCACGCAATTAGTCATCCGCGACCCGCCGAATCGTAGCCACACGCCGGTAAGGGCCAACTGCAGCAGTGGAAAATCGACAAACGTCACGATGCGAAACATGCTCCAGCGCAGCGGATAGGTCTCAGCCGCAGCGTTATTGAAACCATCAATGAGCAGTAGCGCGACAGTTCCTACGATGCCAACGATCAACAAACCAACACCCAAGTGTCGGCAAGCACGCGGACACCAACGAACGCGTAGTATCAACGCAGCAGGAAAAATGAGCAAGCACCAGAACGTATGGTAGCCAATCAATGCGGCCACAGGCGGTCCGCACCCCCACGGCCCACAGACCGCATGACCGAGCCTACCTCCCAGTTGGTGAATTTGGAGTGAGCCGATTAGCGCAAGAGACCAACTGCCAAACAGGAGCAGGTTTCGGAGCGAAAGCAACGATGTCATTCCGGTAGAAATCGCCATGACAACAGTCTAACAGGTGAGCGCCCACGCGACGGTGATGATTCGCACACTACTTAATCGCCACGAGACTTAATCGTCACGCGACGGCCGTCGAGTCGGATCTTCCCCGCGGCCAGCAGCCGTAGCACGTGGGGATAGGCCTCTTTTTCGGCCTGGAAGACGCGTTTGGCGAGCGAATCAGCCGTATCGTCGTCGAATACGGGCACGGGTTGCTGCCAGATGATCGGTCCCGCGTCGTATTCGTTGTCGACGAAGTGAATCGTGCAGCCGGTCAGTTTGGCTCCGTAGTCGAGCACCGCCTGATGCACCCGATTGCCGTACATGCCGTGACCACAAAACGCAGGGATCAGCGACGGGTGAATGTTGAGTACACGTCCTGCAAAGTCGTCGGGCACCGGCACGAGCTTCAGAAAACCAGCCATCAGCACATAATCGACGTCAGCTTCGCGACAGGCAGCGAAAACCGTGTTTCCGTAATCCTCGTCGCAGGAAGCTTCGCGTCGGTCGCAGACTCGCGTTGCAATTCCCGCAGCTTCCGCGTGTTGCAGCCCGGTCGCTTTCGCCGAACTGCTGACAACTAGCCGGACATCGATCGGTAGCTGACCTTCGGCCGCCAGATCGATGAAATTCTTCAGTGTCCGACCGGAGCCCGAGATGAGTACGGCGACACGCAGCGGAGGGCGACTCACTTCGCCACCTTCACGTAGAGTTGAATTTCTGCGTCACCTATCTTGGCGGTGATTGGCTCAATATCGACGAGTGGCTCCAGCACCAGTGACGAAGCCAGCGTTTCCTCGGTCACATACTCTTTGAACTTTTCGATAGCCGCTTTGAGTTCCGCCGAATCGCTGACAATGCCGATCTCAATTCGGTCCGTGAACTCGCAGCCGAGTTCCTTGCGTTGATCTTGGATCACACGCACCAGGTCGCGCATCCAGCCTTCAGCAATCAGCTCGTCGGTGAGTTCGGTCGCCAGGATCGCAACCACTCCGTGCGCGTTGGCGGCGGCCCATCCTTCCTTGGCTTGCAGGCGGATCTCGACATCCTCGGCCGTTAGCTCAACGTCCTGGTTATCGATCGTGAGATTGATCTTCCCGTTGTCACGGATATTCGCGAGCAGTTCCGATCCGCTCTGCTTCGCGAGAGCAGGCTTGACCTTGCCCATCAACTTGCCGAGACGGGGGCCAAGCAGCTTGAAGTTGGGGAGTACTTCGTGATCGACGTACTTCTCAGGCTGGTCGCTGAAGACCATGCGTTTGACGTTCAGTTCGTCGGCGATCACCGCCGCGTGCTCTTCCAGCCACGGCTGATGCGTCTGATCGGCCAAGACCACGATCACTTCGGCCAACGGCTGTCGGACTTTCAATTGAGCGTCATTGCGCGCGTTGCGTCCGAGCGACGAAATGTGTCGCACGAGTGTCATTCGCTCCGACAGATCCTGATCGACCAGGTCGGCGTCGCCGGTGGGAAAGTCGCACAAGTGGACACTCTCCGGCACCTCGTCGGCGAACAATGCCGTCGCCAGGTTTTGCCACAGGCTCTCGGCAAGATATGGGACAAACGGCGCAATCAACTTGGTGGTCGTGATCAGGCACTCGTAGAGCGTCCAGTACGCGTCTAATTTCTGCTGGTCTTGCTTGTCCGAAGCCCAAAACCGATCGCGGCTGCGTCGCACGTACCAATTGGACAGAGCATCGACGAATGCGATGATCGATTGGCAGGCTCCGTAGTTGTCGTATTCGTCCATCCGCTCGACAACGGTCGCGCATGTGAGATTCAGCTCACTCAGGATCCAGCGATCCAGTTCGCCGCGTTCGGCGTACGGTACAAAGCCGGTGGCACTGGCGAAGTCGTCGGTGCCGTTGGCACCCGCCGCTTTTGGATCGAACTCGTCGATGTTGGCGTAGATGGTGAAGAAGCTGTAAACATTCCACAGGCGAAGTAAAAACTCGGGAATCGAATCTCTAATCGACGGTTCGCTATAGCGGATCGATGTCCAAGGCGGTTGGTTGGCAAAGAAATACCAGCGCAGTGCGTCCGCACCGTAGTTGTCGAATATCTCACGTGGCTCGCGGTAGTTGCGCTTGGACTTCGACATCTTGCCGACCTGGTGCGAAACATTCTTCGCCCCGCAGGCAGCTTTCGCTTCCTCTTCGGTCAAAAAGAGTTGCTTGTTATCTTTCTTGTTTTCCCACCATTCCGACAGCATCAGTCCCAAGACGATACAGTTACGGAAAGGATGTGGCAGCTTCGCCTTGTCGCCGAACAACATGGTGCTGATCGCCAGCTGCGAGTAGAACCAACCGCGAGTTTGGTCGATTGCCTCGCTGATGAAATCGGCAGGAAACTGGCTCTCGAAGCATTCTTTTTCGGGACCGCTTTCCTGTCCGCGATAGCCCCATTGGGCAAACGGCATCGCTCCACTGTCATACCAGCAGTCGATCACTTCGGTGACACGTCGCATGCGTGCGCCCTCGGCGAATGGCGAGGCGTAGGTGACCTCATCGATGTACGGCTTGTGCACTCGCAAGTCATCGGGGAGCTCTGGGTTCGCCGCCTTGGCTTTCTCCCAGACGTCAAATCCGCTTGCCTGCGGCTTCGCCTGCAGTTCTTCGTAGCTGCCGATGGCTTCTTGTTTGCCGGTCTCTTCACATTGCCATACCGGCAACGGCGTGCCCCAGTAGCGTTCGCGCGAGAGCGCCCAATCGACGTTCGATTCCAGAAACTTCCCGAATCGCCCAGTCTTGATGTGATCTGGCAACCAATTGATCTCGGCGTTGTTGGCCAGCATCTGGTCCTTCGCTTCCGTCGTGCGAATGAACCAGCTCTCACGCGGATACTGGATCAGCGGGTCGTCTTCGGCCCGCCAGCAGAACGGATAGTCGTGCAGATACTGCTCTTGATGGAACAGCAGACCGCGCTCTTTCAGGTTGCGATTGATGTCCTTGTCGCATTCCTTCACCCAGCGACCACGCAGGAAATCAGGGGCTTCGTCGGTGAACTTACCGTCGGGCGCGACGCAGTTGATGAGCGAAGGTGCTTTGTCGCCGTGAGATTCCCGTTGCTGCTGTAGGATGTTGTAGTCATCCTCGCCGAATGCAGGTGCGATGTGGACCAACCCGGTGCCACTCTCCGTCGTAACGAAGTCGGCAGATACGACCTTCCAGGCAACGTCTGCAAACGCGTTGCCTTCACCGTTGCGGAAGCAATCGAAAGGAGGCTCGTACGCCCAGCCAACCAGTTGGCTTCCATCCAAAGACTTCGTCTTGGTGAGGGTAGTTTTGAGCTTTGCCGCGATCGTCTCTATGGCGTCCAGAGCGACAATGTACTCAGCGCCGTCCGCTTCATCAGTTACGATCGCATACTTGACTTCCGGATTAACGGCTACAAATTGGTTGCTTGGCAGCGTCCAAGGCGTGGTAGTCCATACGAGAAAGCTCAACTGCTTATTTCTGTCTTCCTCTGAGAGAAGCGAGGGATGTGTAAATGACACAACCGGCATCTTCACAAACACACTCGGATCAGCCACCTCACGATAACCCTGCCCAACTTCACCTGCTGACAGCGCCGTACCGCCCTGTGCCCACCACCAGACAATCTTATGCCCTTGGTACAGCTGACCGCGATCGAACAAGGTCTTGAGTGACCACCAGACGCTTTCGACGTAACTTTGGTGGTAGGTGACGTAGGCGTCTTCGAGGTTGACCCAGAAGCCCAGCCGCTCGGTCAGCCGTTCCCACTCCTGCATGTAGCGCCAGACGCTTTGTTGGCACTTTTGGATAAAAGGTTCGACGCCGTAGGCTTCGATTTCTTCTTTGGAATGAATGCCAAGTTCTTTACAGACTTCCACTTCCACCGGCAGACCGTGGGTGTCCCAGCCGGCTTTGCGCTCGCAGCGGTAGCCGCGCATTGTTTTGTAGCGTGGGAACAAGTCCTTGATCGCGCGGGTAAGACAGTGTCCTGGGTGGGGCATGCCGTTGGCGGTCGGTGGGCCCTCGTAGAAGACGAAGTTTTCCGCACCCTCGCGCGCGGCGAGCGTCTGTTCGTAGATTCCCTGCTGCTTCCAGAACTCGCCGATGGACAGTTCGCGCTCGGCAAAGCTCTCGTTCTTCTTCACAGCAGGAAACATGGGGAGCCTTCGGGTAAATGACGAATTGAGGAATGACGGCTGACGAAAAAGCAGGCCTTAGAGCAGACACGGAGCAGACGACGAAGGATCACTGTATGACGAGGTACTGGTTTTACTCATTCGGACTACTTTCGCCATTGGTCATTCGTGCTTCGTCATTCCTCATCAGTCGTCATCGAAATCGGGGTCGTCGCTGAAGGGTGAGTTGCCAGCGTCGTCGTCATCGTCGTCGTCATCGGCACCGCCGAAGGTGTCGGGAAACTCATCGTCTTGGGTGAGATCGTCTTCCCAATCCTCTTCGAAGTCGTCGTCGAAGTCGTCATCGAAGTCATCGTCTTCGAAGTCGTCGAACGGATCGTCGCCCGCCGAAAGCGTCAATTCCGTGCCTTCCGCAGGCTCGCCGAGCACGTTAGGACAACCCGTCCCCAGAGGATTTGCTTCGAGATCTTCCAGAGAAGTTGCTACCATCGCCATCAATCTGCACCCCGTCTAAGTCTAATTCGTCTTGTACCTAGAGCCGCTAGCCACCGCAGGCTGCACGAAATTCTCACTGCTAGCATCATGGGCTAGCATCCCCGAATGTGGGCTCAGGCAAACGACTTACGTCGACATTGTAGGCGCGAATTCTGCCCCAGTTCAACGGGGGTTGTCAAGCAGATTACGGCAATTCTCGCTCGTCGGTCACTGACTGAAGCCAGCGAGCAATGATCAGCCACCCAACGCCCCGGACTGAGCAACAAGCTGAAGTTGGTCATTTTTCGCGTGACGGTTAAACTAGGCATCGACTTCAACCAGTCTATGCAGGTCTTCCACTCCGCCGGCAGACCCGTCTGATTCGACCCGTACGCAAGGAGGCGTCCATGTCTCGGCCACCGCTCCGGTTTGTTCATGCCAGCGATCTACATTTGGAACGCCCGCTGGGGGGCGTTGCGGATGTGCCAGACCATCTGCACGAATTGTTCCTGGAAGCACCGTTCGAGGCGGCGGCGCAGGTCTTCGAGACCGCGCTGTCGGAACGCGCCGATGCCCTGCTGCTGGCGGGCGACGTGGTCGACTTCGATCTAGTTGGCCCCCGTGCAATTGTTTTCCTGCAAGAACGCTTCCAGCGATTGGCAGATCACGGCATTCGCGTGTTCTGGGCCGGCGGCGATGTCGATCCCGCGGAGTCGTGGCCGGCAAGTGTGCCGCTGCCGGAAAACGTCACAGTGTTCCCCGTGGGTCGGCCTGGGGAGTTCGAGCTTGAGCGCGATGGAGAAGTCGTCGCTAAGTTTCAGGGGATCAGCCGCAACCAAGGCAGCCCCCTCGACGAGAGCGGATTTCATCGCGACGCGCGTGGACACTTTACTGTCGGTGTATCCTTCGGAACTTCCGCGACGCCCGGGACGGAAGGCGATCGGGTGCATTACATGGCACTGGGCGGACGGCACGAACGGCAGACGGTCGACCAATCGCCGGGGATCGCCCACTACTGCGGATCGCCTCAGGGGCGCAACCCCGACGAGACCGAAGCGCATGGCTGCACCCTAGTGACCGTCGACGATGACGGCAACGTAAAAACCAGCTTCGTCGCAACCGATTCGATTCGTTGGATCACCGAAACCATCGAAGTCACTGCCGGCACCGACGAAGATGCGCTCATGACGCAGATGCAAAGCCGCGTCAGCAAACTGCAGACCAAGCACAGCGGCAGCCGCTTGCTGATCACATGGATCATTCAGGGCCGCGGCAGACTGCTCAACCATATTCGCCGCGGCGGCATTAGTGACCACATGACCGAATTGCTTCGGGAGCAGTACGGACGTGGCACTCCCGAAATCTGGACGGTCGCGATCGAGTGCCACGAACCGCTCGATGTGCCGCAGGAATGGGTCGACGAAGAAACCATCATGGGCGACATGCTCCGGGAATTCCGAACGTTGGAGGCCGACGTCGACATTCCACTCCGCCTGGAAGAATTTCTCCCTGAAGAACTCCTCTCCACTCCCCGCGCAGAACTCGCCGAGGTCACGGACGAAGACCGCGCCGACCTGCTCTGGTCGGCCTCCAAGATGGCCGTCGACTTGCTTGACGGAGAAGAACAAATCACAAGCGCAAGGACGTAGCGCGAGTCAAGTTAAGCGTGACTAGCGACTAGAAACTAACGACTCACGAACAACAACTTCTAATCATGAAAATCACAGACATTCGCATTGATGGATTTGGTGTTTGGCACGACCTGAAGCTGGGCGGACTCTCGCCTCGCTTGACGGCGTTTTACGGTGCTAACGAAGCCGGCAAGACAACACTTATGCAGTTCACGCGCAGCGTGATGTATGGCATGTCGGCCCAGCGCCGCCTTCGGTATTTGCCACCAGTCAACGGCGGTGTGCCAGGGGGATCGCTCGGTCTTGTCGATGATCAACAGCGATTCAACGTCAGTCGTATCGCCGATCGCGGCCCCGACGACGTTGGGCTGGTGCAAATCAGTACACCCGACGGCGAAGTCACCGGCGATCGGATGCTGCGCGAGGCGCTCTCGGACATCGACGAAGCGACCTACAACAACGTTTTCGCCATCGGCCTCAGCGAAATCCAAACGCTGGGCACCCTCAACGGTAGCCAGGCCGCCGAATGGCTGTACCGGCTCACCTCGGGGCTCGATCGCGTGAGCCTGTACGACGTGATCCAGAATCTCCGTCACACCCGCCACGATCTCCTCAGCAGCAACGATCACAAATCGAAGATCAGTCAACTCGTCACGCGGCGGGAAGTACTGCGCGGTGAGATCCAGCAACTCTCGCAGCGCAATCGTCAGTGGCTGCAGCTGTCGGTGCGGCTCCAGGAACTGGATACCCAAATTGCCGAACAAGAAGTCATCGTCCGCGACTGCCGGCAGCGTGCCCGCACGATCGAATTGGCCGTTGGACTCAAACCGAACTGGCGTAAGCGCGCCAAAATCACCTCCCAGCTCAAGCAGTACGAAGGCCATGTACAGTTTCCCAGTGATGGGATTGAGCGTCTCGATGAGCTAAACCGCAAGATTGAGGAACACCAGCGCGAAGCGGACGTGCTGAAAGGCCAGCGCCAACAGCTACGAGAAGAGGCTGACCGGCTCGATATCAACCGGTTGCTCGTGAAGAACGCCTGTCGCATCAACGCCCTCGGCGAACAACGCGACTGGCTGCAATCGTTGGAGCGGCAGATCGACGACCTCGAAACCGACGCCAGTGAGTTCGAGCAGCGGCTGGAGCACGAGCAAGAACGACTGGGACGTGCGCTAGGCGTTGCCGACCGCGAACAACTCAACGTTGTCAGCAAAGCCGACGTGGAGAGCCTGCAGCCACACGTCAAAGACCTCAGTGTCGCCCAGAAGCGCGTCGAGCAAGCCCAGCAGGAAGTCGATGCGCTGGCCGAAAGCGAGCGTTCGCTAAAAGTCAAAGTCGAGTCCGCCATCATCGGCGGCGAAAGCCACGGTCTGCCGATGGACGTGCGCGAAGCGAGTGACCTGGTCGCCAACCTGCGGAGCCGACTGAAAGTTGAGCAGCGCATCGAACAGGCACGCAACCATGAGATGGACCTGGAGCAGCAAAGTCACGATCTGCTGGATGATCAGGTGATTCCGCTGACGACGTTCAACTGGATGTTAGCCGGGGTGGTCCTCAGTGGCTTGATGATCGGCACGTGGTGGTGGTTCCCGAACAATCCGTTTGGGAATGCCTCAGGGATCCTACTGCTCCTATCATGCGGAATGCTTGCCTTCAGCTTTCTGTTTAAGTGGTTCGTCGAGGATTCCGCCGCCGACAAACTCGATGCCTGCCAACGTCAGATGGACGTGGTTGCTCAACAAATCAAGGAAGCGGAACGCGAGAAGCAGAAGTTGGACGCCGGTATGCCGATGACCGACGGCTCGGTACTGCTTAGGCTGCAGGCCGCCGAGCGTCATTTGGCGGAACTCGAGAATGTGTTGCCTGTGGAAGCGCAGCGAAAGCAGGCGGGCCACCAGGTTTCGACCGCGGAGTCGCGACTCGCCGAAGCGAAATCGAATCTGGAAAAAGTGCTGAAGACATGGCGGAGCAAACTGGTGAGTCTTGGCTTCTCCGAAAAACTCGATCCTCAGCGATTCCTCACCGTGACGGAGCGTTACGAAGCTCTGCACGACCTGGAGGAACGAGCCAAGCTGCGGCGCGAAGATGCTAGCGCTCGCCAACGCGAGCACGACACGCTCACACGCCGCATCAAGGATCTCGCCGAGACGGTCAACTGCGTGCTGGTCTCCGAAGAGGTCGAAGTCGACGACGAGGGTGAAGAGTACGAAGTCGAAGTCAGCACACTCGACCAGCTCGAACACCTGGTCGGGCAAAGACAGCGTCAGCTGACCGAGGTCCAACGACGCAAGGAGCTCTCGCAACGGGCCAAGGAACTCAAAGCCGAGGAGACCAAGCATCGTCGTGCAACTGCTGGACTCAAGCGTCGGCGTGAGGCATTGTTCCAGGCCGTCGATTGCGAAGACGAGCCCGCTTATCGCCGACTATACGAAGATCAGCAGCAACTCAACCGACTCAAGAAACAACGTCAGTCGATCTCACGCGAAATCGTCGCCGCGATCGGCACGCACGCCCCCGAAGAGACGTTCGCCGAGATGCTCAGCCCCAAGCGGATCGAGCGGCTGGAAGACGACTGGGAATTGGTCTCAGGCGAGGCCGACGTGGAAGAACGTAAGCTGCAAGGGCTGGCCGGCCAGCGCGGAGCCGTCCGTCAAGAGCAGCGTACGCTGGTCGAGGATCGCTCGCTCGCTGAAAGGCAACTGGAACTCGGTCAGGTGGAAAAACAACTGGCCGACGCCAGCCAGACGTGGCGTGAGCACGCAACGGTCAACCGTGTGTTGGAGCGAATTCGCTCAGAGTACGAACAGCATCGCCAGCCCGAGACACTGGCGGTCGCATCACGTTACCTGCAGCAACTCACCGGTGGTGAGTACCGCCGGATCTGGACGCCGCTGGCGGACGACATCCTGCTTGTTGAGAACACTGCCGGCGAATCGCTGACCGTTGACGTGCTCAGCCGAGGCACGCGCGAGCAGTTGTTCCTCAGCGTGCGGCTGGCACTGGTCTCGAATTTTGCCAGCCGTGGCGTCAAGCTGCCGATGGTGCTCGACGACATCCTCGTCAACTTCGATGCCGTCCGCGCTCAGCGGGCCGCGGAGGTGCTCTGCGATTTCGCCGCTGGTGGCCACCAACTGCTGGTGTTCACATGCCATGAGCACATGTGGCAGATGTTCAAGTCGCTGGACGCGGATTGTCGCCGACTACCCAGCCGCACCGGCCATTCCTTGGCTGAACCTGAGCCCGACCCAATTGTGGAAATCGAGCCGGAAGTGGTTGTCGAGCCCGAAGTCGTCGTCGAGCCGCCAGCCCCCAAACCAAAGCCGAAGAAGAAGCGGAAACCCAAGCCGAAGCCAGTCCTCGTCGAAGACCCAACCTCCAGCCCCGAGCCCCCAGCCCCACTACTCTACGACTATCCATTCGTCGAGAAAATCGAAGAAGTCGTCGAAGAGATTGTCGTTGACCAGCCTCCCCCGCAGCCCGCACCTGCGCCGCTCGTCGAAACCACGTACGCGTGGACCGATCCTGAGCCTGCACCGGAACCTGCTCGCGGCGACAACGCGCTGGCGTACATCTTCGACGCGAAAGAAGAGCTAGGTGAGGGGGACGCAGCGGTCTACACTGGGCGTTTGCACCGTGACCACTTGGAACCACGCAGAGCCTAGCCGTCGCGACTAACCAACCCTACTGCGCCGGGACGGTGATGTCGTAGGTGGCGCTGCTGGTGCCGGATTCGACCACCAGCGGTTCCGTCGGCTCGTGGGTGTACTCAGTCCAATCGGCCTCCACGTCGCGATTTCCACCGGGCTTCAGATCGAAGTACGACAGGCGGACGGAGTAAGTCCCGGGATACAGACCGTGAACACCACGAAACGCGACCGGCTGATAAGTCCCGTCTGAGGCCATCTCGCCTCCGCTGGGCCGCACGGAACCACTAGAATCTTGTGGCAGAAATGTCAGCCGGCAGACTTCCGGCTGCTCACGGCCCTCGAAAGTAAGCATGCCCGATACCGGAACAATCTCAGGGCCTTCGTTCGCACAGCCTCCCACCGTCAACAACAACACGACGGTGGTCAACGACCAGCGAACTCGATCCAATGCCATTCGCATGGCTCAGTTCTCCAGCGTCGCTAGATCTTGTCCAGCTCGCGTGCCCAAGTGGTTGTAAATTCGGTAATCGATTGTGTCGATCACGAAATGCACGCTCGCATCGGCCATCACGAAATGGGCACCGCCGGAGTGGTCGCTTTTGAATCCGCAACCGCGGTTGTGGCAACCCGGCGGACGGGGACAGACTTCAAACGTGTTCAGCGGGATCGACGTTCCCGCCAGTGAAAAGTTGGGCGCGAAAGCGCCGCCATAGGCACACTGACGCGGCAGCGTTTCACCAACCATAAAGGTATTGCTCAGCCCATCGGTAACCTGCGCGAAGGTTCGCTCGTCGTTGTACCGACCGAACATTCCCGTCGAGCTTGCACCGAGTCGACCCCGTGGATTTAGGGTTCCGTAGTTATTGCCCTGGCAGCAATAATTGTCCTCACTCGGCCGGCCAAGAACGGGGCAATAATGACACGCGTCGGGATGGGTAGGTCCCATCGAAGCCGGGTAGTACAGTCCCAGGGCCGGATTCGGATTGTTGCCACCCGCGTCCGCGCGGTCCTCGAAGATAGGCTCGCTGGCGCTCTCCGCCTCCGGGCACACATAAGACTGCACGACCTGTTGCACGGCCAGCGCATTTTCGCGTGATCTGATCAGCTGCGTGAAATCGAAACTCTCGTAGAGCGCGGTCTGCTCCAGAAATGGGAGGATCGCCATCGTCCAGGTCGGACCGGCCTTGCCCCACGCGTAATCGCCTTCGACGTCGTGGTACTTCGGTTGCGCCTCGTTCGCTGTGTGGTAGTTCTGAATTGCCAACCCAATCTGGCGTAGATTGTTCTGACAGTGAGAGCGACGGGCAGCCGACCGTGCCTGCTGCACGGCGGGCAACAGCAATGCAACCAGCACACCAATGATCGCAATCACGACCAGCAGTTCGACGAGTGTGAAGCCGATTTGCCGGGGAGCGCCTGAGCACTTGGCACACTCTCCACTACTTCGTCTGGAGTCAGTCATGTGTCTGCCACTGCAGGGTGAAACAGAAGCGCCGGTCATCACGAAGAATTCCCGGATCGGGCGAAAAGTCTTAAGAACATGTTATCCTAATGACCTAGCTGCGCCAACTTTGCGAACATGCGTGAGAAAGGTCCGATTGATCAGAATCTTGGCCGAGATCGGATCGTGATAACTCGGTGCCAGCTACGCCCCATCTATAGGTCACTCTGTCTTGCCGCAGGCGTCGCGTGCTATGATTGAGTTTTCCCTTGGCATGCCATCTTGGGCACACACGATGCAAGTAGAATCACTCGACGCGAGAAACTACACACTGGCCGATGCCCAGGCAATTGGCGAACTGCTTTCCGAGGTCTGGCCAAACCCGTCAAAATCGGCGGAGTACCGTCGTCAACAGTTGCTTTCCGTTGGCCAAAACTACTCGGGGCCGGATGCGCAAGCTCCCCGGTCGTTCGTGATCCGCGAGGACGGGCGCCTGATCGCCCATGCGGCGGTTGTGCCTCGCGCGATTGGGACGGAGAGCGGCGTGATGACAATCGCCGGCTTGGCCCAGGTTTGCGTCGCGCCCACCCAGCGTGGTCGCGGCTTGGGCGAATTGGTGGTGAAACCAGTGTTTGCGCTGGTCGACGCCGGAGATTTTCCGTTCAGTCTGTTTCAGACGTCCCCGGAAGTTCGCCCCTTCTACGCCAAGCTGGGCGCGTGCTTGGTCGAAAATGACATCATTAACACACTAAGCGAAGACCTGCATGTATCACCCTTTTGGGACAAGGTCGTGATGCGCTACCCGTGTAGCGGCTCGTGGCCCGACGGGCAAATCGACTTGCGTGGACCGGGATACTAGCGTGCGGGGATGTCCAACACGTGGACATTACAAGTTGGCTGAGATTCCCAGGGCAGTCGCCAATCGCTAGACGTGCGACTGACCACGCAGCCGCGAGCGGATACGACTCAGCATGGGACCAAGACTGTTGGTCGGCATGCCCGTGATGCGGCTGATCTCTTGATAGGTCTTGCCTTCGAGATGATACATTCGCACAACGTGCGCTTCGGGGCCTTCGAGCGTCGCGAGCAGGCGCTCGACTTCCTCCTGGTTGGTCATCCGCTCTTCCACGCCGTTGGATTCGTCGGCTATCGCATGCTCTGCAACAGCACCCAGGGGCATGGGCGATTGGTTCTCGAGCATCTTCCGAACAACCACCCGGCGGGCGATCACGGTCAGATAGGTCGCGAGGCTGCTCTTGCCGCGAAAGGCACGCAAGACAGCGTAATCGTTGTTCACGATCGTAAGCATCACCTCGGCCGCGAGATCTTCGCGGTCTGACGCGGATAGCATAATCGACCGACACTGAGCCGTGTGGTTGATCACATGCATGACCAGGCCCATGAACCGGTCAACAAAGTTCTCCCAAGACCTCGGCTGGTTGGCCAGGCAGCGTTCGAGCAAACTGCGGTCGATGTCGGATAATGCCAAGGTGGGTGTCGCCTGCAGATACTAGAAATGAGGGCGGAAGGCTATCAATTGTCAGCTGTTGACGACAGACCAATCCGTGAGTTCGGCAAATGCCCAAAATGGGCCCGACATCGCATCCGCTGACAGCACGATAGCAACATCGACTGTGCGTCTACGCGGAGAGCGATAATCCGCCTGATTTCTGGCCCTGAGTGCGAGTAGTGAAGGAATTGCACATGCCCACACATCCCTCTTGCCCTGAACCCCTATTGTAGATAGCGTCTGGCGACGAGGCAAGCTGCAGGACGGGCACCCAAATCCCGCGTAGTCAGCACACGGCCGCCCGCAATCACCCGGCTGAATGGCTGCTTTGGCCCTAACGAGCTTGCCAAATATTGAGCAGTTAAGATGATCAAACGGCTTGCCAGGTAATCACTTGCCCTAGTTCTGCCGATAAAGTTATCATTCCATACAGAGACAAGCGTTGGGGGTCCCTGCAATTGAGGTGAACGCGTAGGTTCAGCTAGCCCCACTCCGCTCGTCGGATTTTGCACGCAGCTAGCCGTGAAAGAAGGAGATCGAGAGACATGACCCACGTCGTATGCGAACCCTGTTTCGCTTGCAAGTACACCGATTGCGTTGTCGTTTGCCCCGTCGAGTGCTTCTACGAAGGCGAACAGATCCTCTATATCCACCCGGACGAATGCATCGACTGCGAAGCCTGCGTGCCCGAGTGCCCGGTTGAGGCGATCTTCCACGAAGATAACGTCCCCGAGGAATGGAATGCCTTCATTGAGCTCAACGCCGAGATGGCTCCTACGCTACCGGTGATCACCGAGAAAAAAGAGCCACTGGCCGATTCTTAAGCCGGCCGTATTGCGATCTCTGAACGATCTGCATGCTCTTGCAAATTCAAATTCCGCCTTCGCCGAGGGCCGCACTCCTGGGCGAAGGTTTTCTATGCGCGGCCCTGCTGCCGATTTTAAGAGTTGTATCAGCCACGCCGATAATGTCATTGGAAGTGGCGTTTCTATCTGACGCCGATGCCCAACGCGAACTTTATAGGCGCATTTTTCTACCAACCTACTTCTTAAGCCCATTCAGGACATAGGGTTTGGATAGAAGGAGTGCCGTAAGGATCCAAAGCCTGAGGGGTGGTCGCACGGCCGAACTAGTCTCGTCGTGCAACACAGAAGTTCCATGAAGATGACAACATCAGTGTTGGCTCGTCGAGGCGCAAAGTGTAGTCACTTGCGCCGTCGGAAGCGCTCGGCGGTTGCAACGGTCGAACTTGCGATCTGCCTGCCGGTCCTGTCGTTGATCGTGTTCGGATCCATCCAGGCGACCAATCTCATCTTCCTCCAACATGCCACCACTGCCGCCGTTTACGAGGGCACGTTGGAGATGGCCAAGGCCAACGCCAGCAATACCTCGGTCGAAGCACGTATCCAACAGGTACTCAACGCTCGTCAGGTCGTCGACAGCACGATCACAATCAAACCCACGGGCACAGAAATTTCAAGAATACCGCCCGGCACTCACGTAACTCTCGAAGTGACGGCAGATGTGCGTTCCAACCTGAGCGTGTTCGGGTTCTTCGCAGCGCCCGATCACGTCACGGGTCGGCTGGTCGCCACGCGATAAAGGATTGCAACCAGAGATTGCAAAGCACGACTACTCCAGACTTTTACTCATCTCAAACTCAACGCGAGCAAGATATGTCGCACCGACGGAAATCTCCATATCGAGGGATGCATACGGCGCGGAATGGTGCCATTCTGCCCCTCGTCGCTATCACGATGCCTGTGATGCTCATCCTGCTGGGCTTCTCGGTCGATCTGGCGTACATGCAGAACACGCGTATGGAGCTGCGTGCCGCCACCGATGCCGCGGCGCGGGCGGCTGCCACTCGACTCTCGCAGACAGACGATATCCTCCAGGCAAAAGCTCGAGCGAAACTAATCGCACGCAGCAATTTCGTGGCGGGCAAGCCACTAGAGCTGAGTGATTCAGATATCCAGATTGGGCGATCGCAACCTAACGGCGCCGGTCGCTGGGTATTCACCGCCGGCGCATCTCCGCCAAACTCGGTAAGAATCCTTGGCAATCGTTCTGCGGGTTCAATTGGCGGGACGGTGCCTCTGTTCTTCGGCGGATTCGTCGGGCAGTCGGACTTCGAGCCCGTGCAGACAGCCACGGCCAGTTTCCTGAATGTCGACATCTGCCTGGTCCTCGACCGTTCGTCCTCCATGAAACTCAATGCGGACTCGAGCGAGTCCGGCATGTATATCTCTGATTCGCGGTTCTGTAGTGCGCCAAACGACCGGAGCCGCTGGATGGCACTCGACAGTGCCGTGCGCGTGTTCATTCAAACACTAAGCAACTCAAACGCAGACGAGCAAGTGGCGCTTGTCACGTACTCAAGCGATCTGAGCACATACTCACCACCGTTGTGCGGAGCCTCTAACTCACCAAGTTCTCTGGATAGCCCACTAAGCACGGATTTATCCTTGATCGAAACTGAGATGAACCGCCTGAAAACTTCGACCTGGAATGGAAATACATTCATTGAATCGGGAATGCGCAGAGGAATCTCTGCCCTGACCGACCCAGCGCGAGGACGAAGATTCGCCAACAAGGTGATGATTGTGCTGACCGACGGCCACGAGAATGAAGGCAGCGCCCTGTCTGCGACTCCCGACACGCGAAACGAGCAGATCGTGGTGAACACCATTACCTTCGGCGACTTCGCCGATCAGGCGACCATGGCGGAAGTCGCCAGTGCAGGTGGTGGACGTCACTACCACGCCTCTGACGGCGCAGCCTTGGAACGCGTTTTTCGTGAGCTGGCCGCCGAGGTTGCTCAGATCACAGAGTAAATGTCTCCGATCTTGAACCTACTGTTCACCTAGTCCAGCGGGATTTCAACATGATCAATCAGACGCGTAAGCGTATGAGCGTGCTACGCGGTGGTACCACGACCGTTGAGTTTGCATTGACGGCACCCCTCTTGTTCTTGCTGTTGATGGGAGCCATCGAATTCAGTCGTGCCAATATGCTGCAACACACGGCCGTCGTGGCCGCCACCGAAGGGGCACGACGCAGTATCATTCCCGGCGCGACAGCGCAGGAGTGCAAGGCAGCTGCCGAAAGCGAACTCGCAGCAGTAGGCTTCCGAACGGCCAATGTGCTAATCGACCCGGCGGTGATCACCGACGACACCACCCAGGTCACGGTGAACGTCAGCATTCCGATGTCCGGCGAAAATGGGTTTGTTCTGCCGAAGTTTCTCAAAGGTGCCAAAATCACAAAAGCGGTGACCTTGCAAAGAGAATTGGCCGTCGAGAACCCCGATTCGGAACGATCGGACTCCGACAGCGAAAATACTGGAGCTGAAGAAGACCACAGTGGCCCCTAACACGACCCGCGCACCTAGCTAGAACTGCACGAGCGCACCTTCGCTCTGCCAACTCTACCACGGCTGTAGACATACGCAGAACGGCCCAAAACACCGATCCCGCACCGACTTACTTCAGGTCGACAGACCAGTAAGCCGCATCCAGAAAGGTCTTCCAGCTCGCGTACTTGGGATTTCCAAGCTTGATAGTGAGCAACGGACTGCGCTTTGGCTTGACCGGCTTGCAGATCAGCTTCATATTCGCTTGCTTCGGCGTACGGCCGCCCTTGCGGACGTTGCACTTCACACAGGCGCAGACCAGATTCTCCCAGCTCGCGTCTCCGCCGAGGCAAGTAGGGATCACGTGATCTAGGCTCAGCTCACTGGTGGGGAACTTCTTCCCGCAGTACTGGCAACGATTCGCGTCGCGGGCAAAGATGTTGCGCCGGTTGAGTCGCACGCGTTGTTTTGGCAAACGATCGTAATACAGCAATCGCAGGACGCGTGGTACGCAGACCTCAAAATTAACGCTGCGAATCCAATCCTCTTCCGGCTGCTTGAATTCTGACTTCAGTTCGCTGATTTCACGCCAAGACTCGAAGTCGTAGTTTGAGTACTGCCCATCTTCGATGTGGATGACTTCTGCCAGCTCATTCAACAGCAAACCGAATGCTCGTCGCACTCCGACTACATGAACGGCCATGTATTGGCGATTCAGTACCAACACACTTGAGTTTAGACCACTTGCCTCAAAGGCGGACATTCCGTCTCTCCCTCCGGTTTCAATTCAGCTATCCATTCCTAAACGCTGAACTTAACTGCAGCTTCTTTAAACTTTTCACGTTCTCCTGTAGCTCAAAGCCAACTTGCAACATTGGCGCGGTCGGTGTCTCGCACCGATGCCTGGCGTGAGCAGATAATCTCAGCCAAACAAATCGGGTACTGTGCCAACGAGCTAAGCTGTGTGCCAAACAACCAAGCCGGATCGGTGGGATGCTGATCGCGCACAAGTAAGCGTGAGGTCGGCTTGCCTTAAGCTGGCGGGGAACCAGTTCCCCTCCACCAACAAGACACCACTTCCGTGTTGGAGCGACAGCGCCATCCGTTGCTTCTCTCTTCATTCTAGACCACTTCCAAGGCTGAAACCAGAGTTTACAGCGACCAATGATGGGAACAATCTGCCTGAAAAATAGGCGTTCTAGCGCATTGCGCCCATAAATGCTCCACGGTGCGCATCTTTTTGTGTCGTCGCACGGCAATCCCATTTGATTGGATTTGCGCAACACGCTTAGCGTAATGACACAGTCGCGTGCGCTATTGTTCGCTTGCGATGTACATCATGGTGAATTGAATTCTGAACTGGGCACGCGATTTGCGGACGGAATTCATCGAAGCGTGGATGCTGATAACACCGAAGCACTGATGTGCAACTTTCGCTTGAAACGAGTATCGACTTGTCGCTACGATGGAGGAAGGCGACGAGCAGTTTTACGTTATCTCATTTCGAAATCATGTTGGGCACCCATCTTGCTTGTTGCTCATTCTTTTCTTCGGGACGATTGAAGCAGGATCTCTTTTCTGGGGACGTTTACCAAGGAGAAAATAGTGCAATGATTCACTACACGTGTGATTGCTGCAAACGGAAAATCGATGCCGACGATGAACTGCGTTACATTGTCCGCTTGGAAGTCTACGCGGCCCTCGACCCGTCGGAAGAAGCCGATGACGATCGCGATCATCTCCAAGAAATTCAAGAGGTCCTCGAGCGTCTAGACGATCCGCAAGAGGCGGAGGCCTGCAGCGAAGTTTACCATCAGCAGCGATTCGACTTGTGTAGCGAATGCCGCGATCAGTACGTGCAAGATCCCTTGGGCCGCCCGCTTACCGCGCAAGTGAACTTCAGTCAGAACTGACTTCACCCAATCGTGGACTCCGCAGGCAAGGCAAGCGATTGTTGACTCTCCACGGAGGCGTGCATCGACCACGTTCAGAGCCATGCCTGGTCGATTGCGTCGCCGACGGAGACCTCAATTTCTCGGCGCTGTGATCGTCGCAGCGTTGTGTATCTTGGGATGGTGGGTCGAAGCGAGGTTCCTTGCCGAGTCAGGCTGGCAGCGGCCGATGGGCCAACTCACGTCCGGGCGGTACGTGGTGGAACGCGTCGTCGACGGCGATACGATCATTCTTGAGCAAAACCAACTGCGAGTCCGACTACAGGGCATCGACACGCCTGAAACCGTCAAGCCCAACACCCCTGAGGAAGCCTGGGGCCGCGAAGCCACGGAGTATGTGAACCAATTCCTCCAATCTGCCGATTGGCAGGTTCGCCTCGAAATTGATGGCGAACCAGTCGATCGCTACGGACGGCACTTGGCTTTCGTCTGGTACGAGCAACGCCTACTCAACGAAGAACTCGTCGCGCAGGGCCTGGCCCGCGCAAAAACCACGTTTGACTACAGTCAGTCCATGAAACAACGATTGAGGGCAGCTCAACTTTCTGCCCAAACCGCAAAGCGTGGGCTATGGCAAGCCAGTTCGGACGCTGCAGAGTCGCGGCGGTAACGGTCGAATTACACCAGGGCGATCGTGAGAAGACATTTAGCCAAGGGAACCTGAGTTCATGAAGCCTGTTGTGACTTTTGGGGAGATCATGGGGCGACTCGCCGCTCCACAACACTTGCGGCTGCGTCAAACGCGAGAACTGGAGGTCAGTTACGCGGGCGCGGAAGCAAGTGTCGCTGCCTCAATCTGCAATTTTGGCGGCACGGCACGCTACGTGACCGCGCTACCAAAACACGACCTTGCGGAAGCAACGATGGACTCAATCCGCGCCATCGGCGTCGACACCCGTTACATCGTCCGCACGGATGTGGGACGGCTCGGACTGTATTTCCTCGAAACCGGTGCCAACCAGCGTCCCAGCAAAGTGATCTACGATCGGGCAGACACGGCAATCGCGATCACGCCCGCCGACAGCTACGATTGGAATGCCATCTTCGACGAAGCGCAATGGCTCCATCTGACCGGCATCACCCCAGCACTTTCCGAATGCGCCGCCGAAGCAACGCGAATCGCCGCCGAAAAAGCCAAGAACGCCGGTCTGCAAGTCTCGATCGATTTGAACTTCCGCAAGAAGCTGTGGAGGTGGGACGACTCGAGGGCTCCGCGCGAACTTGCCGAACAAACCATGCGGGCGATCCTTCCCTCAATCGATTTGGTGATCGCCAACGAGGAAGACTGCCACGACGTGCTCGGCATTCAGGCGGAAGATACCAATGTCCACGAGGGATCGCTGAACACCGCGCGCTATCCCGACGTCGCGCGACAAGTGGTTCAGCAGTTCCCCAATGTCAGCCGGGTGGCGATCACTTTGCGTGAGAGCCTTTCCGCAACGCACAACAATTGGGGAGCAATGCTCTACGAAGCGGCGACCGACCAGCCGCTGTTCGCGCCGCTCGGCGCCGACGGAAACTATGCTCCCTACGAAATCAAGAACATCGTCGACCGCGTCGGCGGCGGAGACTCCTTTGCCGCGGGGTTGATCTTCGCGACGCTCACGCCTGAACTTAGCGAGCCTCAGACGGCGGTGAACTACGCCGTTGCCGCCTCCTGCCTGAAGCACTCCATCCGCGGCGACTTCAACTACTCCTCACGCGGCGAAGTGGAAGCCTTGATGGGCGGTTCGACGTCCGGACGCGTGGTGCGGTAGCTTCACGCGCCATTTGAGCGACGTCTCATGGGCTTGGTGACAAGCGCAATCCAAAAAGCTGCTCGGCCGACATTCGGCCGGCTAGATCTGCTAATCGAGCCCGACGGCCGGAGGGGTGGCCAAGAATACTGCTCGCATCGCGCTGCTCGCACGTCGATAATTGTGCCCGTGCGTGGTGCTGCGTTTCTGTGTTTCGGATGGAAGAGATCAGATCTGATAGGAGCGAGATGAGCGTGTGACGTTGCGATGAGCGATGGCTAGAGGGATTCACCGAGCCAACAAACCGCAATTGGCAAAAGTCCTCAGTTTTTGCGGCCCAAGGTCGCCGCGTAGCACTTGTCAGAAAGCGTTAGCAAGAATCGAAGCCAGCAAAACTGGTGACTTCTGCGTTAAAAAATGCGTCTTCGAAGTTCGTCCGAAGCTGCAAAAAATGCGCAAAAGTCGCCCGCAGCAAGAGCTACCGCATGTTCGATGGCAGCGCCACTCCGCCCGGCTGCAGTCGCTGCGCCACCGGTTGTTGAAACGTGGGAGCTGGCGCGACCGCAGGAAGGGTGACTAACGGTGCTTGTGGCAACGCGGTCGGAGCCCCAACGGCAGGAGCAAAGCCGGCGGGCGTGCCGGTCGCCGATGGCGGTGCGATGCCAAACGTGGTGGGCGAAGCCAAAGTGCTAAGATCGCGGCTCCCCGCCGCCTGAATCGGCGCGACGGTGCCAGGTGGCGCGCTGCCGAGGTCGATCTGAGGTGCGATGGCTGGCAAACTCCATAATGCGGGATTGTCGACCAGGCTGTTCAGTTGCACTGTACCAACATTGATCGAGAGTGAGAGCTGCGCGGACGGAACACGCAAATCGATTTCCTGCGGAATCGAAACGCCGATGTCTGGGAAGTAGACGTGCTTCTTAGCTCGCGAACTTGCGATCAGCGTGCCAGCGCTGTCGTAGACGTGTTGTTCCAGCACCCACGCCCGTCGGGCGTCGATGATCGTCGACTTCTTCATCTGGCCGCTGCGAGTTTGCAGCACCGATTGGATCTCGAGGGTGTCGTTGCCGCGCGGAAACGGACCGGTGTGCTGATCGTTGGGCGAAAACTGCATCATGCCCAACGCGTCGAGCAGCCACTGAGGCTCGATCGGCATCAGCTGCTGGGCGGAGCTGCCCACATACTGGTCGTGGCGCGCGAAGTACAAGGCGGGAGGTTCGTTACGTTTTACCCAGAACCAGAACAATTCATCGTTCGATCCCAGGTCGACCTCATCGCCCGTAAGTGACGTCGACGCGCGCAAGCGTACTTTGCCGGGTTGCAGGGCGGCGATGTTACCACGCAGCAGCGGGATCCCCGGTATGCCCGGCACCGTGATCGAAGCGTTATTGGTTTGGTAGCTAACGACGCGAGCGGCATTTTGGTTGACGGCACCCACAACCTGATCGAGTGTTGACCCAGCGAGGAGAACCTCTGGGGCAGGTGGCCCCAGTTGCACAAACGGATTACGAAGCCCGCGACTACACGTCGCACCGGAACTGCAGAAGACGATGAGTAGCAACATCAGATACTGCAGAGACCAAGCAACGCGATTCATGTTGTCTGTCGTCGTGTTCATGCGGCGTCCGATGCTGACGAGTTTGACCGAGTTTCTCCATCCCCATAGAGAAGATCAATCATGCGCTGCTGTATAGTCTCCGCTTGCTCTTGGTTGGGTTCATCAACTACCAGTTCAAATGGTTCGTCGCGTTTGGGCGCGACGACGGTCAGTACTTCCTGCCCGTCTTCGTTGTGCCGCGAATCCTCGCGCCGCAACACTTTCCGGCGAATCAACAGCAACCCGAGCACGTACCGAAACTGCCGGTCCGCCGGTTTGTCGGCCAGCGAGGCGAACAAGTTGAGCATCACGTCAGCAGGTGCGAGCTGGGGCTTCTCATCCTTCGCAGGTACCCGCGCGCGCCACCAGCCGAGTGCATCTTCCGACGGACCTTGCCAGGCTTCCGCGGCAAAGTCACGACGAACGGTTTCGTTTCCACGAACTTCAAGTACCGAAAAGAAAACTTCCCCAGGCTGCAACGCCTTGTTGGTCTCAGCGCAAACGCGCGTACAAGCTCGGACCTCAAAATCAAGCAGCATAGACAGCGACGCACGACAGATGAAAGGAGTTGGACAACCAGACGATTGCCGCGAGATCGTAGGAAAACTCCACGTTCCTGGCAAGCGAAGCAACCGCGCCGCTGCAGAGCTAGCACGCACATTAGCGCTCACCGCAAATCAACGAATCGGCGGAGCCGCAATGCCATCAAAACGCCTTAAAGAACCGCGAACTCGTCCCACCCGTGCCGATTTTGAATTCAATCCGTTTGGCGCACCGAGGACAGTGCCCCACATAGGCCGTGCGGTCTCGATTGGCATAGACCCTGGAGTAGACATCGCAGCAGACGAAATGGACGCCGAGGAACTTGTTGCCCTCTGGAGTTTGGGGCTCTCGAAGCGAGGGCGAGGGACTGGAGAGATCGAGATGACTGCCTTTTTCTGCCATGAATTCACTGCATTATGCGGGAGAATTGACTCCTTCGAGAGACCTCCGACACCATTCTATTTCGGACCGGCCGCTGACCCTACGTCAGATTGGTCGCTGTTGCCGTCACAACTTGACTACCCAGTGCGGAGGACCTGCCTTGGAAAGTTTGTGCGAACCTTGACCGAGCAAGCTGCCTCAGATACAGTTGAACGCAAGCTGGCATTAGTGCTAGCAACCAAGAGAGAACGAAATGATCGTTGCGTCTTTATTATCCCTGCTACTGCTACTACTCCCCACACGCGGGACCTAGGGATTTTACAGACGCTCGAAAGATCAACTGACAAAACCCTGAGGCCCGCCAGCCTCAGGGTTTTTTTTGTTTGGCAACCGACAACCGCGACCCAACGGATCCTCGGAGAAAGCAGCTAGCCGGCACTCCCGGCCAAACCATTGATTTGCAGCCATCGAATCATGCTGCAGGCAAATGCTCACCACCCACCAAATCACCAACTTCCAACCACCAACAGAATCATGTCCCCCGACGAGTCACGACAGATCACCATTTTCGACACTACCTTGCGCGACGGCGAGCAATCACCCGGTTGCAGCATGAACCTCGACGAAAAATTGGAAGTCGCTCAAGCGCTGGCAGATCTTGGTGTGAATGTGATCGAAGCGGGGTTTCCCATCACATCGCCTGGCGATTTTGAAGCAGTTCGCGAGATCTCTCGGACGGTTTCAGGAGCCACGATCTGCGGACTGGCCCGTTGTCATGAACGCGACATCGATCGCGCTTGGGAGGCGTTGCGAGACGGCAATGATGTACGGATTCACGTTTTTCTCGCCACCAGCGCAATTCATCGCGAGTTCAAACTCAAGATGGATAAAGAAGAAATCATTCGTCGCGCCGTCGAAGGTGTCACGCGGGCGAAAGCATACTGCGATAACATCGAGTTCTCCCCCGAGGACGCCGCTCGCACGGAAATCGACTTCTTGTGTCAGGTCGTCGAGTCAGCAATCTCGGCTGGAGCGACAACCGTCAACATTCCTGACACGGTCGGCTATGCCACACCGGCGCACTTCGCCAACGTGATTTCCAGCTTGGTGAATCGCGTTCCCAACATCGATCAGGCGGTGATCAGTGTGCATTGCCACAACGATTTGGGGTTGGCAGTGGCCAACAGTTTGGCAGCGGTCGAGAACGGCGCAGGCCAGATTGAATGCACCATCAACGGCCTCGGCGAGCGAGCCGGAAATTGCTCGTTGGAGGAAGTCGTCATGGCCCTTCGGACCCGTGGCGACTACTACGGCGCAGACACCAGAATCAACACACCGCGCCTGGTTCCCACGAGCCGACTCGTATCGAACATTACCGGCATGGTTGTGCAGCGGAACAAGGCCATCGTGGGCCGCAACGCATTCGCTCACGAAGCCGGCATTCACCAAGACGGTATGCTCAAAGAGCGCACGACGTACGAAATCATGCGGCCTGAGGACGTCGGTTTCACTCATACCGATCTTGTACTTGGCAAACACAGTGGTAGGGCTGCATTGGCTGACCGCGCGAAAGCATTGGGGTACCATTTGAGCGAAGACCAACTGGTCGTTGTATTTGAAGACTTCAAGGCGTTGGCCGACAAGAAGAAAGAGGTGTACGACGGCGACATCGCCGCGCTCATCGAACAACGCAAGTCCCAGATTGTCGATCAGTGGCAGTTGATCTCATACCAAGTGCAGGCGACCAGCGGTCAGGCACCTTCAGTAACAGTGACGTTGCAAAGGGGTGACAAGGAAGCAAGCAAGAAGATCGACGCGGGCGACGGACCTCTCGACGCGTTGTTCCGCGCGATCGAAGAAATCACCGCGCGATCGGTCGTCGTTCGCGACTTCCGTGTGCAAAGTGCCACGCGAGGCAAAGACGCGCAAGGCGAATCGATCGTTGAGGTCGAGTACAACGGAAAGACCTACCGTGGCCGAGGCGTCTCGACCGATACGGTCGAAGCCGGCACCCGCGCGTTCCTCAACGCAATCAACCACATCGAAATCGGCGCCGCCGAGCAAAGTCAACAGGAACCCACGGTGTAGCAAACAGTTGCCACGCCGTTGTGGGAACCGATTGAAACCTGTAAGGTACGATGCCTGCAAACCGAACTGAGATCTGCAACCAGATATTTGACACCAACATGGCCGAGTGGCGGAATTGGCAGACGCTCTGGACTTAAAATCCAGTGGGGGGTAACCCCCGTGCGGGTTCGAGTCCCGCCTCGGCTACTTACTACGTAAGCACTTACGACGATTCCGAGACTTGCGGGTTTCAACATCGAAACCTCACTTGGAACA
>JANQQA010000251.1 GCA_028285205.1 Bythopirellula sp.
GAGAGGCCTTCTTTACCTCGCGAGTTACCAACACCGGAACCTCTGCGGACTCGTATGTCCTGTTCACGACCGGACTGCCTCCCGAGTTTGTCACCACGAGTTCGGCTGGGATCTTCACGGTTGCGCCGGGGGCTTCCAATTTCCTCGATGTCGACTTCTCGATTCAGCTTCCAGCCGATGCTCCCGCAGGCGACTATCCCTTCACGCTGGTGGTCGCTTCCACGCAGAATGTTCCATTGACGTCGGAAGCGCAAGGGTTGCTCACCGTCTCCGAATCGGGCGTTGTGGTTAGCCTGATTCCCGATGTCGACGATGCAGGACTTATTTGGATAACGGTCACCAACACAGGAACTCTGGAAGATACTTTCCAGCTATCTTTGGCCGCAGCCGGAGCAACGGCGGCCATGTTGGAGGACGACTCACTCAGCCTGCTACCCGGTGAGTCGGCGCAAGTTCGAATCAACGTCGAGCAAGACAACTTCCTGGTACCTGGCAGCATACCTCTAGCCGGTCTGGCAACCTCCCAGAACTCACCCAACGTCCAGGATGCCGACCAGATTGAGTTGTTGATCGAGCCACGCTTGGGACTTGCGGCGGAGTTCTTGACGCCCGAACAGAGCCTGCCCGGGCCGGGCGACGTGCAACTGGGGCTGCGAATCGACAATACAGGTAATGAACACGATGAATTCATCGCTCGCATCATCGATGTGTCCGGCCCACTGGATGTGGCGCT
Source organism: Bythopirellula sp. (assembly GCA_028285205.1). Classification (GTDB taxonomy): domain Bacteria; phylum Planctomycetota; class Planctomycetia; order Pirellulales; family Lacipirellulaceae; genus Bythopirellula. The sequence goes on from JANQQA010000251.1 coordinate 734, forward strand.
GTTAGACGTTGACGGGAATCGCGTCGATCAGTTGCCCGTGTTTGTGCTGCCTGGCCAAACCGGCGGATTGTTTGTCGTCGACGCCGACGTGTTTGCCGTTGGCACCGGCTCGGTCACCGTGGAAGTCGTGTCGCTCTCCGACGAATCGATTCGTGCCGAGGCCACCGCTTCGGTCACTGCGGAATCGACGGCGGTGCTTTCTCTGGAAACCGACCCTGTTTCGCCGATTACAGAAAACGGGCTGGCGGAGCTCGCCGGAACAATTGTCAGGGATTCATCCGCTCCATTGGAACTCCGGATCACGTGGGGTGACCCGCAGTCGCCGAGCAACGAGCAGACATTCCAGCTAGGCGAAGATACGCTCAACGACCAGAGCGATGGCATCGACTGGGACCCTGTCAGTGGTCGCTTTGTCGTTTCTCATCGCTACTTGGATGACAACCCCAGCGACACACCTTCTGACGCATACGCGATTTCCGTCGAGCTCGCGAACGGAACGAATCAAATCCTTGCATCGAGCAGCGAATCGATTGTGGTCAACAACTCGGCTCCTGAGATTGTCGACCTCGACCGCTCAACTGATCGCGAGCGGCGAACCGTGCATCTGACTGGACGGTTCGAAGATCTAGGCTCGCTTGATTCGCACAGGCTGCTGGTCGATTGGGGAGATGGCTCGACGTCCGACATAGAAATCGCTGAGAACGCCGACACTTTTGAGGCGAGCCACGAATACACGACCGGCGGCATCTTCGAGATTCAGGTCACCATCAGCGACGACGACCTGGGGACCGACGCTGTCCGTACGACTACCAAGGTGACAGGAGTCCGCCTGGATTCGAGTGGCGATCTGGAGATCGTGGGAACCAATCGCCGCGACGTTATCTGGATCAAGAAGGTCTGGGACTACGAGCGGCACGAGCATGTCATGCAAGTGGTCGCCTACTTCGGAGTCCGCTACGGCTTTGGATGCTACAAGTTTGCCAAGGCCAACCGATTCACATTTGACATCGACCAAGTCCGTTCCATCACCGGCCATCTTTTCTCTGGACATGACAAGCTGGTAGTCGGCTTGCATGAGAGTCATTTCCATATACCGACCAAGATCGACGCGGGTCCCGGCAATGACATCCTGTTCGGTGGTGGAGCCGCCGATGTGATGCACGGAGGCCGAGGCAGAGACTTCCTGTTCGGCCGATCCGGAAACGATCTGATCGAGGGCGATGCCGGAGCGGATGTCATCTATGCCGGTTCAGGCGGGGACATCATCCTGGGCGGGGATGGCAACGACAAGCTCTTTGGAGGCAGCGGCGGTGACATCGTTGTCGGAGGCTATGGAAGAGACTGGCTTGAAGGCGACGACTACCGCGATGTCCTCGTTGGAGGCGTCGTAACCGCTGACCGAGACACCTTGCGATCGGCCTCGGCGGCGTGGCGCGGTGCCGACACGTACTCCGACCGAGTTCAGGAGCTGAGTGAGCAGTGGCTGGTCGCTGGATCCAACGTCTTTGACGACGGGCGACGCGACTATCTTCGAGGCGAGCAGGGCCGCGATCTCTTTTATGCGCGTGTGGACGGTGGGAAGAAGGATAAGCTGCTCGACCGACGCAGCAATGAAACGGTGATCCCGCTGGAGACTCTACCACCGGCCGACAGCCATTCGGCCGTACATTCCTCCCGAGATGTGAATCGCGACGGCCACATCACTCCACTAGACGCATTACTACTGATCAATTGGCTCAACGGTCGTTCCGGCGAAGGCGAACAGGCTGCTGGCGGCGAAGGCTCATCCACGCTCGACGTAGACGGAAATGGTGACGTGACGCCCTTGGACGCTCTGCTCGTCGTCAACCAGCTAAACGACGGCCAGGAATCCGACGGCATAGATGAAGCTGCGATTCTCGCAGCGCCTGTTGATTGGACCGGCATCGACAGTCTTCTCGCCGAGGACGAGAAACGCGACAATCTACACCAGACTCTCGAAGAACTTCTGCCCTAGGTGACTGCGCCGAGCGAGCGTTCTCTTGAAGCGGACTTCACGCTTTGCATTCGTGCGTTTTCACGCCGTTCGGCGATTTGAAGAATACCGAAAAGCATGCGGTTCTTTTTCTGCCCAGTAGAGCGACGAAGCCGTAGAAGTCAGGCGAATGCTGAATCAGTTCCATCTCTGAAGTGCCCAGCAGCGAGTGCGCGAAGTTCACGGCACGAGAAAACCTAGTCCATAAAGGGGCGTCACCGCATTTCTTCGATTGGCACGAGATTGCCAGATTGAGGTTCGTAGGCTAGTACTCGGGCCGTCTGATCGTTCACGATCCATAAGTGAAGTTTCAACACCCTGGCATCGAGTCGGCTGCTGATTAACGGGTGCATTTGCAAGTTTTCCAACTGAAAAAGTGCATGTTCGCAAATAAGCCGTTCGACGTAAGCACTGCCGGTCAATTCAGGATACGTCTCATCAACTGCTTTGACGGTAGTCGCTCGCAACCCACCGATGTCCGGGCCAGACTCGTCCCTTAGCCAGTTGCGAATAACACCGCAACTGAGGTGCCCGCAAACGATAGCATGTCTCAGATCGTAGTTCGAGAAACCGAGTTCTATCGATTTAAACAAGCTACTGCATTCGCGGTCTTTGGGCGGAGGGACACACTCGGCGATATGTTGGACGATAAAAAAACGATCCGCACTGGCAAACGAGACATTGTCCGGAGCCGCACCGTGATCAGCACAGGCGATCACAAGTGTATCGCGTTCACATTTGTCAGCGGTCGGAAGGAAATCGCTAATACCACCGAAGTGGTTGGGATTGAAATGATGAAGAGATGATTCGAGCTGGATCGTCATGTGTTTTGTTGAAACTTCCCGCGCGAGGAAGCTCTTCCCGACGGGGTGGCAGCGGGCAGGAAGTCGAAACACACTCGGGATTGCGGAACCATGAAAGAAATTTGGAAAGTGTTTAGGCTCACGCGAATTCCTGACTCTTCAACTCTATGACCTCGAAATTTCGGGCATCAAAGTAATCATCAAGACCGTAGTCGGTATTGATAATGATGCCACCAAGAAGAGCAACGCGCTCTACCTGAAACTCATCGCTACACGATGCGATATGCTCATGTATCTTCTTGTTGATGATGTCGTATGTAGTCTCGGTGATCTCTTTTTCCGGGTTGTCGCTTTTGAGAATCCGGTCGCGATAGGACAAGAGGCTTTGCTCAAGCTTCATTTGTTGGTAGTCATCCTCATCAATTACGGGCTCGTAGTCCTGGTTTTGAAATCTGCTCAAAGCCAACATTAAGGCGCCGCAAGAATTCCCAGTTTGCTCTTGGCGAGGGCGGTACATCTTGCCAAGCTCGCCATACATAGTTATCCCGATGTGGGGTCCGTAAAAGATAAAGGCGCTCCCATCATCAGGAATGTGATGTGCAAATGCAGTCATGCCAGTTTGACCAGCGAAGGGTAGGCCACCCAATCCTCCCATAATGAACGGGCCGAAAAGCACATTGAAGAAGGTTGTGGAAGGCACGTTGATATCATCTGAGCACACCGAAGTAGCCATCAAAACTCTGCTAATATCGATGCCGTGATCGATCTGCAGTTTGCCGAGGTAGTGTATAGAAGTATCCTTCGCATCCATGGCATTGGGGTAATGCAGTTTCACCATCCTGTCAAATTGTCGTTGTAGCATGGGTAGCGTGTCTTCCGGAATGAGTTGAGGATTAAGCTGGGTTTAGTCCGGTTGTCAACCTACCATACGTCGCGATGTTGCGACAATCTTTCCGCGGCCCTCGTGTCATTTCGGGCGTCAAAACAATATCAGGCTATGGCGATGACTTCCATCACGCGTTGGGCATCGCGCTGATCGCCGAACCCAACCACGAAATCATCCGTCTGCCGTGTTCCAAACCGACGCCGGCAGAACTGCTTGCACCAGACCATTCAGTGCAGCAGCGCGGCCCTTGGTCATCGAATCGCAAAGGCTCCCGCCAAAGGTTTTTCGGCGCTCAATAGCGTGGCTTTCGGACTCGCCGTCCAAGCTTCGCAGGACAAGCTTCTTGGCACAATCGGTGCAACCTCGGCAAGTTGCAACTCGGTTGGATAGACCGAAGCTCCCGAGCGCACGAGAAGGCGGAATTCCATTTAGAATGCGGCAATGAGTGATGTGACGAAGATCCTAGAGAAAATCGAAAATGGCGAGGAGTCTGCTGCAGCTGACTTGCTGCCGGCAGTTTACGACGAACTTCGAAAGTTGGCTGCGCAAAAACTATCCAACGAAAGAGCGTCACCGTCCCTGCAACCTACTCTACTGGTGCACGATGCCTATCTCCGATTGGTGGATCGGGACCAACAACAAAAGTGGACCAACAGAGGTCACTTCTTTGGAGCTGCCGCTGAAGCCATGCGCCGAATCCTGATTGAGAATGCCCGTCGCAAGCGAACTCAGAAGCGCGGTGCTGATCAGGTGCGTGTTCCGTTGGAATTGGCCGAACCAGCCATTTTGGAAGACTCTGTCGATCTGCTCGCACTTGATGAAGCACTGCGTGAATTCGAGCAGGTTTGGCCAGACAAGGCAAAACTGGTGAAGCTTCGCTATTTTGCAGGTCTAACCATTTCAGAAGCCGCCAAGGTGATGAGCGTTTCCGAATCGACGGTGGAACGACATTGGAAGTTTGCTCGGGCATGGCTGTATTCCAAGCTCGACGCCTGAAGCCTGCAGGCCGTCGATCCAGACGTTCGATCGCATTTTTCAGATTCTCTGCCAAAAGCCCCAAATCGCTGAAGGAGCGCGCGTCCCGTTCTCGCACTGTATTCTTAGCACCAACTGCTTTCGAAACGGGGGAGACGGCGATGAGCCAAAGACCAAAGGACCTGTCCGCACTTTTTGAGGCGGCTGTCGAGATCGAGTCTGAACAAGAGCGACTTGACTTTGTGAATCGTTCTTGCGGGCAAGACGCGGATCTGCGGGCTCAGTTGGAAATCCTGCTTAATGCCCATGCCAAAGCAGGCAACTTCCTCTCGACACCACCACCGGAGCTTGCCGCGACCCAGTTTGGTTCATCAGAACAGATCTGTGGCGAATCAGCCTCGTCACCACAACAAAGCGTCTTACACCTCATTGAGAAAACAGTAGACGGAGAACTCCCTCGAGTCGTGCTCGACTCGTCTCCCGACGAATTGGCTGGGCCGATTGTTCGGCCGAAGTCCTCAGAGGTGCCGAAACATGAAGTCGATAGTCGTTACCAACTGCAGGGCGAGATCGCTCGGGGCGGCATGGGAGCGATTCTTAAAGGCCGTGATACGGACTTGGGGCGGGATCTCGCAGTTAAAGTCCTGCTCGATGAGCACAAGCAAAAGGCAGACATCATTCAGCGCTTCGTCGAGGAAGCCCAGATCGGCGGTCAGTTGCAGCACCCAGGCATCGTGCCGGTCTATGAACTGGGACAGTTCATAGACCAGCGACCCTTCTTCACCATGAAGCTCGTCAAAGGCAAGACGCTGTCGGCACTGCTTGAAGAACGAGAATCGCCTGAGGCAGACCGCACCAAGTTCCTCGGCATCTTCGGGCAGATCTGCCTTACGATGGCGTACGCACACAGCCGAGGAGTGATTCATCGCGACTTGAAACCGTCCAACGTGATGGTCGGTGCTTTTGGTGAAGTACAGGTCATGGACTGGGGTTTGGCCAAGGTGCTTGCCGAAGGTGGTGTGGCTGACGAGAAGAAGGCCTTCGACAATCGGACCAAAACGAGCATCATCCAAACCATTCGCTCACTAGGCAGTGACACGCCGGCCGCCATTGGATCAGGTAGCCACGGGTCCCACACCCAGATAGGTAGCGTGCTGGGCACTCCCGCCTACATGCCTCCCGAGCAAGCCCTCGGCGAGATTGATCGACTGGACCAACGCAGTGATGTGTTTGGTCTGGGTGCGATCCTCGCTGAGATATTGACCGGCTCACCGCCGTACACGGGACAGGACCATATTGAGGTCTTTCGCAAGGCATCGCGAGCGAAGCTCGATGACTGCTACATGCGATTGGAGGCCCAATCGCTTGATAAAGAACTCGTGCAGATCGTCCAAGATGCCTTGCAACCTGAGCCTGAGGACCGGACTCGCGACGCCGGAGTGTTGTCGGAACGCATCAGCAGGCATCTCGCTTCACTAGAAACTCGTGTGAGGGCAGCGGAGCTTGCCAAGGTTGAGGCCGACACTCGGGCAACCGAAGAAAGCAAACGACGAAAAGTCGTGATGGCGTTGGCAGCGTCCGTGCTACTAACGATGGGACTTGCGGGCGGCGGATATCTGTACGTCAAGCGGCAGCGCGCGGAGCTAGCCACAACGCAGGCACGGCAAGAACGTGAAGAGGAAACGCGGCGTCTCCAGCGCGAAAGTCAGATCGCCTCCGAGCTGTCTACGGCTCGTGCGCTGACGCGTTTGGATGTTGAGGCGGATCATCTTCCCAATCGCGACGCGGTGGAACGGGCGATCGCCGCTATCGATCGCGTCGACACCTTGCTCGGCACAAACGCCATCGAAGATTCGCTACGCGAAGCGGTCCAGGCGGAGCGAGATCGGCTGACGAACCTTAAACGCGACCATGATTTGATCGTGGGCTTGGAGAATGCGTGGCAAGAGGAGCTGGAGTTTCGCGCAGAGCAGCAACGAAGAGTGGAAGAGCAACGGACGTCCGACAATGCAAACAACTCCAGAGAACTATCGGGAATCAGCAGCGCGGATGGAAGCAATTCGGAAATCGTCCTCGAGCTTTCAGACCACGATCCGATCTGGGCGTACGAAAAAGCATTTGCCGATTGGGGGCTGACAACCGAGATACCCTTCGATGACGCTATTAGGCGACTGAAGTCCGTACATTCGTCGTTGCGGCCGTGGGTATTTACCTCGCTCGATCGTTGGCGGGACTTACTCGCAGAACCGAACACAATCGAACGTTGGCAGCAAGCTGATTGGGAGCTCCTGGATGCGGTTGAACTCAAAGCGCGGGAGGGAGACAAGCTTGAAGAACTTGGCGACCGTTCTATCCTTGCCAGCGGCGCTAACGCTTGGGCGGGCTACAACATGGTATTCGACACCAATGTCAAGCGGCTTAGCGCGCTTCGACTGGAAGCCCTCCTACACCCTTCCCTTCCAAATCACGGTCCGGGCCGACTTCCAGGTACAGGACACTTCCTTTTTCATTCGCTGAACGGGCTCGGCGAAAACTCCGTTGATATCGCGCCTCTAGACGACCTGTCGAGTCGTAGAAAGCTCGTGGTGAAAAGAGCAGTTGCCGACTATGTGTGGTGGCGTGCGCCCATGGTGCTAGGTCACTGCGCCTGGAACACGAGCCTGAGCGGAGGCCGTCCTCATGTCGCTGTGTTTGAGCTTGACCAACCCGTCCAAAGTGACGTCGGTTTTCGAATATGGATTAGCTCAGGAGATAGGCCGAGGCAGGACAGATACTCATCGCAAAGGCTGGGGCGATTCCGCTGGTCAGCATCCGACGGCAGCGGTCTCCGCAGGAGTGCAGAACATGTACGGCGGTTGTCACGTCTCATCGAAGAATCTGATCCGGACGACTGGCGCCGTGAAACGCGTCTGGAGCTTGGCGATGGTGATCTTACCGCATTGGTTTCGAGAACTCGGAACAAAAAGGAGATTGGCGCACAGTCAAATCCAGTTGTCGGCTACCTTTCGAGTCGCCTGAACAACTTTGGCCCCGAGCTTCTAATGGCAGATACGACGAACGTGTCTTGGCAAACCATCAACGATGCCACAGTCGAGTCGCTTAACGGTACGACCCTCGAGCAACTTGACGACGGATCGATATTGGCGTCTGGCGTCAATCCTCTCAATGAGACGATTTCAATTACGTCATGGCTCGACCTTCGATCTCTGACAGCCGTTCGGCTGGAGCTGATTCTCCACGACGATGGTAAGCGTCCGCAACCAAACTTTGGCCGCATAGGCAATTCATACCTGGCTGAATTCGAGGTAGCAACAGGGCCTGACTTTGAGCCTGCGCATATAGAACGAGGACTCAACGCGGCCTACGGATCGGACCTTCTGAGCGACGCGATTGACGGTAATCCATCAACTTATGCTGCGTTGTGGGCGGGCGAAGTTTCTGTTCGTATTGTCTTCTATCTGTCTCCGCAACAGCTTAGCGGGAGAGTTCCTGTTCGGTTCAGACTTCTAACTGGTGTTGGGAGTGGAGCAAATCTTCAACGCTTCCGCATTTCCGTGACGGGAGACGATTTGGCTTCCGCGCACGTCGGGTCAGCGGCGCGCTCTCTACTCGAGTCGGCCGTCGAGAGAGATCCGACCGACTATTGGAGCCGGCTGGCGCTGGCAGCAGCGTTACAGAACGAACAACCGCCGAAGTTAGAGCAAGCCATGCGACAGGCCATTGCAGCCATCGCACTCCGACCCGATCACTCAGGTGGACACGCGGCGGTCTTGCGATCGATCAACACCAATCGGTTGCACACGGAACCCGAATTGGCCCAACTCGCGAGATCGCACATCAAGCAGCTACTGTCCATGGATGAAAGACATCCGGCGGTGCGATCGCTAGTTTACGCACTCATCAAAGAAGCAGGCCGTCGGGCCGATCAACGCGAGACGCAACTATCGCTCGAAATGTACCAGCGTGTCTTGCTATTACAGCCCAACGATGCACAACTTCATAGCAAGGTTGCCTATCAGTTGGTCGTCAGCCTCAACGAGCTGGACGCGGCAATCGAAGCCTATTTGCGCGCAATCGAGCTCGAACCGTCGATGAGGCTTGCCTACAACAATCTTGGATCTTGCTACTCACGACGAGGAGACGAAGAAAAAGCGATCGAGATGTATCGCAAGGCAATCGAGCTTTTTCCCGACTCCGTGGGCGTCGCCTATAGCAACCTGGCGTCCCACCTTGGCGACCAAGGAAACTACGAGGAAGCGATTGAGATATGCAGAAAAGGCATCGACGTCGATCCACACGCCGGTCAAATTCGATCTGAACTCGGACGGTTGTTGCTTAAAACCGGTAAGCCGGATGAAGCTGAACGAGCGTACCGAAACGCCGTCGATGCGAGTCCCAACGAACTTGCCGTGTACAATTCCTTGGCCTTCTTTCTACAGTCGCGGGGTAAGGTCGAAGAGGCTATTGAGGTGGCCGAGAAAGGAGTTCAGCTTTCCCCGCAAGATGCGGAAGCGCACAACTCCTTAGGGATCGTTCACTATCGAAGCGAGCAATTCGAGGAAGCCGCAGCGGCCTATCGCAAAGCCATCGAATTGGCGCCGACCGCGTTGGCTTATCACACGAACTTGGCCTCCTGCTTGATCAAGCTCGGGAACGTTGTCGAGGCGCTTGAGGTAAGGAAACGAGCCACAGAACTTAGACCCAATAACGCGAATTCCCTCAACAATTTTGCCTGGGCCCTAGTGACCGATGAAGATCCTGAGCTATGGGACCCCACACTTGCCGTCGAGCTGGCAGAAAAGGCACTTGAATTGGATCCCGCACACTCACTTGCGTTGAACACGCTCGGAGTTGCCTACTATCGCAAGGGCAAGTGGCTCAAGTCGATTGAAAAACTGAATGAGTCTCTTGCCGCCTCCAATGGCACTTCCGGAAGCTCTGATTACTTCTTTCTCGCCATGGCCAATTGGCAACTTGGCGAGAAGCAGGAGGCCCGAGACTGGCTTGACCAGGCTAAGGTTTGGATGAATGACAATTCTCCGCAGAACGACGAACTATTGCGCTTCCGCAATGAAGCAGAAGCATTGATTCGAGCCGAGAGTCCACCGCAACCTAGGTCCTGATTGCCTTGAAAACAGCGACCAGCAAGTCGCCCAATGCATCGGTCGACGCAGCCCGGGTCGCTGTGGCAAGTCGCGTTCCAGACCAGTCTACTTCGTTTTGGACGCCATCTCGTCGAGCTTCCTCCGCGTTCCTGGGTCGCGATACTTCAGCATGGCAGATGCTGAAGTGACTTTCATAACGGGCAAACTACCTGTCGGCCTGACGCTGGTGGCCGATGCACCGAAGCTTCGGAACGCGACTGGAGACTTGTTTCATTTTGTATGTCGCAACTACGCTTACGGACTGTCTCAAGTCCTACTCGGGGAGGTCCTAGCAGTGCGAAAAGACACTCGCTAAGGCGTCGATGGCTAGTCTCGTTTGATCGAGCGTTCCGGGGCCGCCCAGGCAGAGACGGAGCGCTTCGGGCGGCTTGATGCCAAAGCAAAAGGGATCGGACGCAACGGTTGCGAGCGAGTAGCCGCGCATGAGGTCCATCACTCTTTGCCGCCCGAGGCTGGGTGGCACTTTCACCCAAGCATGAAAACAGAACTCGGCGGTTGTGATCTCACTGGAATCAATGGCATCCGTGAGTTGCTTACGACGACTGCGAGTCTCGGACCGAATCGATGCCAAGATCGCATCCGCCAATCCGGTCTCGATCCATCGAGTGGCAATCGCCGTCGTTAAGGGTGACGCCATTACCGAGACCGCTCGCAAACTCTCCGAAACCTCGGTGGGTTCGACCGCTTTGGGAGTGAGCAGGTAAGCCAAACGCAGGGCGGGGCCAAGTGACTTGGCGAGACTTGCCACGTAAAAGGTCAACTCCGGTGCCAACATCGCTAGCGCTGGTGGCGGATTGACAGGGAGGACCCCATAAGCGTCATCCTCCACGATCATGATTCCATGCTTCCTAGCAACTTCGACAATTTCAATGCGTCGATTCAGTGGAACGGTTTCGGTCGTTGGATTCCGCAGTGTTGGGTTCTGATAGAGCACTCGCACGTGATGCTTGACCGCTGCATCCTCTAGTGCCGATGGTAGTACGCCATCTGAATCGGTAGGCAGCCCATGCAACGACTTGCCGATGTTCTTGGCGATACCGCGAATCCCTGGGTAGGTAACTGATTCGCACGCAATGGATCCTCCATGAATCAGCAGCGTCGATAAGACGGCGCTAACCGCTGCATGCGCTCCCGCCGTAACGTGAAGCGTATGATGATCAGTCATGATGCTTCGACGCGAAAGCCAATCTGCTCCAGCCGCTTTGTCCCTGTCAACGCCGCCGGTTGGAAGGTACCGCAGCACCTGTGGCAGCAGTTCAGCGACCGACGTAACGGATGCCCGCATTCGAGAAAGGAGCTCGGGGTCTTGGACGTCTGGTGGCTGATTCATGCTGCGATCAGCCAAGTCAGCGCGTTGGGCAGCAGGTTGACTTGATGTCGAGTTGACTTTCACAAACGTACCGGATCCCACACGTGCTTCGACCAATCCAAGGCGTGCTGCTTCCGTGTATCCGCGAGCAATGGTGGTGACATCCATGCCAATCTTCTTGGCGAGTGCCCGCTGGGTCGGGAGATGGTCCCCAGCGTGCAACTTTCCATCAGCAATGTCGTCGGCAATTGCCTGTGCGATAGCCTCGAATAGCGGCAACTCGCCGTAGATCAAGTTGGGCGTCCAGTCGTTTCGCCGCATTCGTTGAGCAATCTACGCAAAGAAGAAGATGCAACAATCCGCGACGTCACTCGGGGGTCGCATAAGCGTCCATTTTACTGAAGGACTTCCACGACTCAAAGCCATCGCTTTCCGCCTTGTGCATCACCGTTCCCAATTGAATGGAGCATTGCATGGTTCATTGCGCGTACGGAAACAAGCAACCGGGTGGCTTGCGCAGGAAATACCTGCGCGAAGTTGTCCGACCTTTGATTGCCGTCTACCGTTCAGACATGCTAAGCACGCGCAAGTCAGTTACAGACTCAGTTGGTCATCGAATGCCAAACTCAACCCCCAAGCCGAACCAGGTCGAAGTCATTAAGGCTGAAAGCGACTGGTTGGCCGGCACGATTCAAAGTGAGCTCGAAGGCGACGGAGATCAGTTCGCCAAAGACAGCCTGCAATTGTTGAAGTTTCACGGTACTTATCAACAGGATGATCGTGATCGAAGGATCGAATTGAGGAAGCTAGGGAAGGGCAAAGCGTTTTCGATGATGATTCGCTGTCGGATTCCCGGCGGGCGAATGACTGCCGAGCAGTTTTTGGCGCATCTAGACATCTGCGAAATGCTTGGCAACTCAACCATGAAGATCACGACTCGGCAGACCATTCAGCTGCACGGGGTTGTGAAGCGCGATCTTCGCGAAACCATTCAGCGCATCAACTCCATCGGGCTGTCTACGTTAGCGGCTTGTGGCGACGTGAATCGCAATGTCATGTGCTGTCCCGCCAAGCGAGCTGATCCGATTCGCGACGAGTTGAACAGGCTAACGGACGACCTTGCCGAGTCGCTTGCGCCCCGTACTCCGGCGTATCAAGAGTTATGGATCAAGGACGAAGACAATGGCGAGGTAATGCAAGTCGCGGGCAACAGACGCCCGGCAGAGTCCGTCGAACCCCTATATGGTCCCACCTACCTGCCTCGCAAGTTCAAGTGTGGTGTGGTTCTTCCAGAAGACAACTGCATTGACGTCTACACTCAGGACCTGGGGTTCATCGCCGTTGTTAGGGATGGCGCCATCATTGGCTACAACGTGATTGTGGGTGGCGGCATGGGGATGACGCCTAGCAGCAAGAAGACGTTCCCCGCGATTGCTCAAAGAATGGCGTTTTGCACGACCGATCAGGCCATCGACGTCGCCAAAGCCGTTCTCTTAGTCCAACGGGATAACGGCGATCGCTCGGATCGAAAGGTTGCTCGCATGAAGTACCTCGTGGCGAGGTGGGGAGTCGAGCGATTCAGGAAAGAAGTTGAGAGTGTGCTCGGCTACGAGCTGGCAAATTGCACCGAGGATGATGTTCGCGGCGTCGATGACCACATGGGCTGGCAAGCTCAAAAGGATGGTCTGTGGTCGTATGGTCTTTGTATCGAGAACGGTAGAGTGCGCGATGCAGATTCAATTGATTTGAAATCCGCACTGCGTGAGTTGGCAACAACACTGGGCACTGAAATTCGGCTTGCCGGGAACCAGAGCTTGATCTTCTGTGACATCACGTCCAACCTGCGATCGTCGGTAACCGAGATCCTAAACCGTCACGGAGTGCGCGCAAGCGAGCAATTCAGTTTGGTTCGGCGCTACTCAATGGCTTGCGTCGCACTACCCTCGTGTGGACTTGCGATTACCGAAGCAGAGCGACGTCTTCCGAGTGTAATTGACGAACTTGAGACGTCGCTCGCCAAGCTTGGACTAAATGCTGACCGCTTCACGATCCGAATGACCGGTTGCCCCAACGGCTGCGCACGACCCTACGTTGCTGACGTAGCGCTGGTTGGAAAAGCAGTGGACTGCTACACCATCTACGTTGGTGGCAGTCTGTTGGGCAATCGACTTGCTTTCATTCACCGAGACATGGTGCACGCTGAGCAGATCCACGACGAGCTTGCAGCCCTGTTCACCGTCTACAAACGCGATCGCAGAATCGGCGAATGCTTGGGGGACTTCTGCCATCGTGCAGGTTCTGACCTTTTGATGAAACAGTGCGATGAAATTCTCAACGCGTGAATCAAATCAACTCAGGTCCATTGTCCAGCCTGGAGTAGAACAGACGCGGGATGATTTTTCCAAGATCTCGTTAGGATTTGTAGGTAAATATGAGTCGATTTAGCACTCTATTCCGGGAAACCTGGTGGTTGTGGCCGCTGTTCTTAGTTGGCGGCATTGGGCTATCAATGTGCAGCCCAGTATTCCTGACCACATTCCCAATCTGCATCTTTGTTTTCTTTTGGTTTGCCTATATCCGCTACGACGACAGCGGCGAATTCAAAGGCTAAGGCCGCTCTTGCCCCTTGACGTTTTCGCCTCATGGATCGTGCAACAAAGCACGCGACAGCTCGCCGTTCGTTGAGATCGCCTCTGGTCATGCACTAGAATGGGGACCGCTCACATATGGCCTGCGTCAGCAACGATGGTGGTTGCCCATCATCGTCGACAGCGGGCCACATCAAAGATAAGAATGCTGCAGCCAATGGGAAAGTCGATGGGGACATCAGTTTTGAGAGTACTTCGCATCGCGGCGATGGTCGCAGGGACAGCTGTCGTTCTTGCTGGTTACGCGGATGTGAGAGGAGAGGACAATGAACTAAATCGAACGTGCGGTTACGTCGGGCTTCGCCCCTTGCCACGGTACTCAGAAGACCTGAAGTCCAACCATGGAGGGCCTTGGGCGGGGCTGCCGACCTTTGAGGAACAGCAGGGGAATTACCCGTTCGTGGCAGAGCATTTAGATGTCGTCAAGGGTTGGTTGGATGGCGATTTCAAGACCAAGCGTGTCTTCTTCGAACACTACTGGGGTCTCAGTAAGTCTCGTGACGATCTCGACGCAAGTAAGAACCTTCTCATCAAGGTCATTCGGCAATGGGAGTCTAGAGGTGGAGTTGTCGAGCACATTCTGATTTGCCGCGAATACAGGCTTGCCATCAACCGTGGGCACAAGGACGCAAAAC
>JANQQA010000255.1 GCA_028285205.1 Bythopirellula sp.
CGTTCATGGAGTGAGTCAACTAAGCACACTGTGCCTAGGTCACACCCGCACCTGGGGGCAGATTACCCAACAAATATCGATTGGAAGGATTTGGAACACGAGATGCTTAATGCCGTCTGCAATACACGGCCCGTTGCCACAAGCATTGTGAAGAGGCCAGGCAACGGGCCGTGAAATCGACACACGTACCTCGGGACAGGGAAAAGCAGGGGCAAAGCCACTAAAATCTTCGACATTTTGAGCAACGATGCGAAATCCTGCTGAAAATCGCTTGCTTTTGGCCACGGGCTCCGGTTACGTTGAAAGTAGGGAGAAGAGATTAGAGCAATTGCCAGCAACCGCAGTTACGGGCTCCACAGGGACTCGTAGTCTGAGTTTGGACTCAGGAGGTTTGCTGTGATCTTAATTTGCTCACGCTCCCGATTCTCTGGCTGCCCAGCTCAGCGGTGGCACTTCTTGGTAGTTGCTGGCCAAGCAACGATTCTTTCACTCAGCTTATTCGAAGATTTCAACGGAGGTACGTCATGAACGTCAAGACCTTTTTGGCAGCTCTGACTGTAAGCTTGCTGCTGGCTGGCTCAGCACGCTCGGATACATTTGGGACGGGGGCAGACTCTTTTGAAATCGAGTTCGTGACTATAGGGAGACCTGGAAATCCTGCGGATTCTGTAGGCAATTTGCAGCCAGAACCAGCTCAGCCTGGCTCGGTGGATTATGAGTTTCGGATTGGTAAATTTGAAATCTCTGAAAGGATGATCGACGTTGCCAATACTCTGGGAAGCCTCAACCTCAGTAGAAGCACACGCGGTCCTAACAAGCCTGCTACGAATCTAACTTGGTTTGAAGCCGCACGATTTGTCAATTGGCTCAACACGAGTACCAATAACCAACCTGCCTATAAATTTGCTGAACGCATTGAGGTGGATGGACGAGGGCGTAGCGAGACTTTTTTTGACTTCGAACTTTGGGAACCTGAAGATCCGGGTTATGACCCGGAGAACTTATTCCGGAACTCACGTGCCAAGTATTTCATGCCCTCGGTTGATGAGTGGTACAAGGCGGCATTCTTTGATCCGGAATCGGGACAGTACTTCGATTACCCTACTGGCAGCGATGACCCTCCGCTGCAGGTTGCAAGTGGCCAATTACCAGGAACTGCCGTGTATGGCCAGCCAGTCGGTCCCGCAGATATCTTTCTAGCAGGTGGTGCGAGTCCTTTCGGTACGGTCGGACAGGGTGGCAATGTACTAGAAGTACTGGAAACGGAGCTGGATCTTGTGAATGACAGTGTATCCGACCCGCGATTCGGTCGCGGCGCATCATGGGAAGGAGTCACGTCGGGGTTGAGCGTGGCAAACGCAGTTTCTGTGTCCCCCAGTCAGGGATTTCCATCAAATGGTTTTCGTGTTGCCAGCATCATTCCGGAGCCGACCAGCATTGCGATGATAGTTAGTAGTTTCATTATGGTGTGTATATGCTTGCGCAGCATCCATCGATCCCATAAACCCGCGGAGATCGCACCCCGTCGGTGCCCACTAGAACAAAGATCAACGCAGTCGACTTAATCAAGGAGAGAGTTATGCGTAGCAGAATCGGAAACTGGTTGAGAAAAGTCAGACGCCATGGTCGGATCAAGAAGAAGACGAGCTCGCCATCTGAAAGTGCATCACGCATACTACAACTAGAGTCTTTGGAAGATCGCCGACTTCTCGCCATGATTACGGTCAACACATCAGCGGACAACCTCACCTACGGCGATGACGAGGTCACATTGCGAGAGGCATTGGAGATAGTTGAAGCCGGAGATACCAGTTCATTTAATCTAAGCTCGCAGGAATTGCAACAGATCGAAACGTCGCCAAATGGTTTCGGAACTGACGACCTCATTAAGTTTGATCCAGCTCTAGATGGCCATACTATTACCTTTGATCGTTTTGCTGGACTCGGCCAGATTACTGTCAGTAAGTCAGTCAAGATTGACGCATCTGCTCTGTCCACCCTGACAATTGATGCGAACGATCCAACACCAGATGATTCGGGAACGGGATCTCGACTGTTCTTTTTTGACGATTTAAGCAATGGCATGAGCGTACCAAGTGTCGAATTAGTTGGACTTACCTTGTTGGGGGGCGACGAAGACGGACCCGGTGGAGCAATTCTGTCTGAAGCGGCTTTGACACTGAGTGAAATGACAATACGTGATAACTTTTCTCAGCAAGAGGGTGGCGGGGTAGCTGTAAGCGTTACCAGCAGTACACTCACCGGGCCTGTGCTAACGGTGATCAATTCAACAATAGCCTACAACGAAACATCTACCAGCGGAGGGGGCGTGGACGTGTTGGCCGACCTCTCAGCAGTACAGACAGAACCGATTGTGGTCATCAATTACAGTGAGTTCGATCACAATGAATCCTCCGGTGATGGTGCCGGAATGTTTGCTCAGGTCAACCATGCGTCGATGAGTGTTTTTAAAAGCCGCTTTACGGATAATGATTCTAACAGCGACGGTGGAGGATTGTGTGTCGATTTACTGGATGACGCTTCACTTACAGTAGAATCGTCGCACTTCGAGAGAAATAAAGCGTTGAGCGGTGGTGGTGGTGGTCTGAGCATCAACGCGATGAATGCCGATTCTACCGTGGTTAGCACCAGCTTTTTTCAACTTAATGAGGCAACCGACGGAGGGGGAGTGCATGTGATAGTAGGAGCAACGAATCAAACGCCGTTGTTGAGCGATTTGGTAGTTGACGATAATACTGCCACAGGTCGAGGAGGGGGCATTTTTGGCAGAGTTCCTGAAGATCGACGTCTCACAGTCCAAGATTCCACTATTTCACTTAATATTGCCGAAGATGGCGGAGGCGTTCATTTTGAGATGCGGGATGCGGGTGCAGGAATTCACGCACAGGCATTGAACGCTCGTGCAACAGTTATGCGTAGTAAGTTGCTTGACAACCGTGCTTCTAATCGAGGGGGAGGTTTATCTACGTGGCAAGGAGCCGGAGCGGAGGTAGAAGTCGTTGAGAGTACAATTTCGGGGAATGATGCTGGTTTGCTGCTTGCGAACGGAATGAGCACGTTTGACTTGCCTGATTCCGGTGGCGGGATTTACTCCTATCAATTCAGTGGAGACGATGGTGTCGGCGGGAACAATCCAAACCTTACTGATAACGGAATTGCCAAGCTAATAGTTAGGAACTCTACGATCGACAACAATGAGGCTGGACGTGGTGGCGGTGGCATTGCTGTTTGCACGAAGAGGCAAGATTTTACGAGAGAAGTACAGTCGGAATTGCACGTCGTTAACTCTACGATCTCTGGTAATACAGCCGGATACGATGATAATCCAAACACTCCTGATATAGTGGACCCTGTAGAAGGCCGAGGGGGTGGAATACGTTTAGCTGTATTTCATGTGAGTGACCAACTAGGTAATCCCTTCTTTGATTCTGAACCAGAAGGCGTAGATACCCATATCGTAAACACGACGATTACCAAGAATACCGCAACCATCGGTGGCGGCGTCTACAGCGTTGTGCCATCCTATGGTGATACGCCAGAAACGAATGACGATGACGCGATCATTAACACCACTGTGCAAAACACTATTGTGGCGGGAAATATTGACTTTGCGGGCGCGGCTGAAAACTACTTTGGGACAATCAATGCGACAGCTAGTCAACACAATCTATTTGGACCTGATGCAAACGAGTCGAATCGATTTTTCGATTTCAACCCTCCTAATCATGCACCGCTAACGTTTGCCAATATAGGATCTGGCAGTAATTTCATTGCAGCAGGAAATAATCCACTTTTGCAAGACCTTGCAGACAGAGGTGGATTAACTAAGACTCATCGCCCAATGAGTGGAAGCCAAGCCATAGATAACGGCGATGACTTATTGGCTCTCGATACGTCCGGCATCATGCCTGTTGCACTCTCGACAGATCAGCGAGGTACGCCTAACAGTAGAATTCTCGATGGCGACTTCAATTTAAGCTCGATCGTCGATATTGGATCGTACGAAGTTGCGTTAGAAAACTGGCTTGACGTCACGACAACTGCCGATCAGCTCGATACTATTCCTGAAACGGGAGGACTTAGTCTTAGAGAAGCCGTCACGATCGCCAACACAGCAACGAATCCTGTTAAGATCTCTGTACCTGCCGGGATCTATACTCTGAGTCGGACAGGGCGAGAAATGGGAAATGCTAGCTTGAACGACCTCGATGTTACCGGGAACTTGACCATCGTTGGTGCAGGAGCTGGTGTGACGGTAATTGATAATTCCGGCTTGGGTTCATCGCACCACCGAGCGTTTGATGTTGCTTCAGGAGGTGCAGAGCTTCAGATAGAAAGTATGACCATTGCAAACTCAAGCACATATGCCAATGCCGGCCTGGCGGTGCATGTTGGGGCCAATTCGTCCTTCACAATGTCTGACAGCGCTTTCGTCAATCTCGTGGCCAATTCGCCGTTTGCGGCACTCGACGGTGCCGCAGTGCTTGTGTCCGGTGGAGACGTGACGATTCGCCGTAGCGTATTCACGAACAATACAACGACTACCGGGAGCGGGGGAGCAGTAGCCGTTTTTGGCGGTGGCGTAGATCCTCCTGTCGTCACGATAGGACAGTCTATCTTCGCGCTCAACCAAGACTACAATTCCTCGCCAAATGTGTACATCGGAACTACAGCATCTTTGGATGACCAAGGCGACAACCTATATGATGACATTAGTGGCGGTTTCTTTAACGTTACGATGAACGCAACTAACCATGAAGGAACGCCCGACTATGTCGTTACAACGCTATTGGATACTTTCGATCATACAGACAATGATTACTCGCTATCAATCCGCGAGGCTATTGGTCTCGCAAACGATAATCAGAATGGCCATGATGAGGTTTGGCTGCCTGCGTGGGAGTTCAAGTTGACTCTAGATCGAGAGAGTTACGGTGGAGGTAGTAGCACAGACACTAGTGTTGAATTTGGTGACCTTGACATTAGTGATAGTTTGACGATCAGGGGCGTACGGAGTGATTTGACAACGGTTGCGTGGGAGGATCCAACGGAGTGCGACGTCGTCTTCGACCTCTTGGGTGACTACACCGGAGATGGATTCCTTAGCGCTGACGACGGAGACGTGGGCGGACCCGACTTCATTGCTTGGCAGCAGCAAGAAGGGGCTTCGGGAGGAGTAGGGGTGTTTTCTGCTGATGGCGATGACGATGGTGACGTGGATTCCTATGACCTAGATATTTGGTCAATGCACAGCGACAATACACTCGATATATGGGACATCGGGTAGACCAATCTGCGAGGGATTCAAGGCGATCTTAGAACCGGTTTGGCCTTTGGGATTCTAAAGTCGCCATTCCCATTTACTGGGCGTTAGGAGCCGATTCTCGCGTTCGTTATTTGGGACTCACCCCAAAATCGTAATCTTCTCGACCTCCCCACGGGTGATTTTCTGGTCCCGGCGATCATAGAGCCGCGTGGTGCGAGGATCACTGTGCCCGGCCATCCGCTGTGCTTCGGTGAGAGAGCCACCGTTTTCCAGATAGTTGGTAATCCCGGTCCCACGAAACGAGTGATTGCCAATGCGGTCGGAAATACCCGCCTGCTTGGCTCGCCGCTTGATCATCCGCCAGGCGTCCTGCCTGCTCATCCTATTTCCATTGAGCACTCCGGACCGACCCCGTGAGCAGCGAAACAGCGGCTGCCGCTTGGTCGGCCGACCGGACTTGCCGAGCTCAAAGGGAAACTCCTCCGCACCACCGGCCGCGAAGATGTAGGCATCCAGATATTCCTCGAGCTTATGCTGCACAGGCATGATGATCGTCTTGCCATTCTTCTCGTGCAGCTTGATGGACCAGTTTTTTCCTTCATCAAAATAGTCGGTGACGTTCATCCCCAGGGTGGCTTCAATCCGCCCAAAGGTGGCGGTCATCGATGCACCCGACGTTGACGAAGATTTCATTCCGGTTCCCTTTGACTATATCGTCACAGATCCCGACGGATCACTGGATGCCAACTACTGCGACATCATCCTAGCGAATCGCGTAATGAAGCGATTATTCCGATAATTGAGATCAAGAATATGCACCCTGCAGCGACGCCGATTTCGTCTACCCAGTTGCGCGCGTCGGAGTGAACCACCGAACTTGGAATCTGAACTCGACGATTCCAAATGAGAAGAGTCCCTTCGACGCGCGCAACGAAAGTTGGAGCGAGCCGTGCCGCTGTCAGTTTGAGAACGGCCCAAAAGAGCGTCGGACGCACTAACCAGAGTTGGTTCTGTATTGGAGATGCCTATTCATAAAGTCTACCAGACCACTTTGAATAGATGCCCCATTCCGAGAACAAAAAGGGCTAAAGAAATCGCGTAGATTATTGCCACACTGAACTTTGGGTAAACTCCCGCAAGGCCACAGACTCCGATCGCAACGCCAACAGACGCGGGCAGAAACATTAGCGGTGAAGCACCCAATAACTCATTCCAGGGATCGTTGAACGGATTTTGGCAATTGTCATTGGGAATCAAAAGAAGGAGGGATACTATTGCATAGCCAAACATTGTCAATTGCTTGATTCCTGCAATATACATGCTCCCGAATAAAGCCAGCAAACTAAATGCAATGCCCGTGAAGAAGAAGTTAAATGTAATCCTAGGGCAACTGCTATCACCCAAAACGCAGAAAGGAATCCCTTCTACTCGTTGGATTGCATCAAAACGAAACGGATAGAATTGATGCAGCGAAGAGGAAGCGACAATTAGTAGAGGCATGCCGATCAATATGGACCGCACGGGAGTCTTGTGACCAACTGGAGATTGAACCAGTGATTTTCTCAAGCCATAAGCATACGACAGTGCAGTCGCGGACAATAAAAGCGAAGCAAGCACGTAGAGCGGTGTAAACCAAGAGGGAAAAAACATACTAGCTGACAACGAGTGCCAGATAGCTATCCAACAGATTACTGCTGACAATAGCAAAGAAATGACCAATGTGCCACGAAGGTAGGCTTTCTCTGCAGATTGAGCTGAAGTAGATAGCTCAGTTTGATTCTCCATTTTAACCCTGTTTCTTGCCTCTGAATTCAATTGTCTGATAGGGTCGCTTTCGCAAATCCCTTGGGGATTGCTGGCAAAAAAGTATTAGCGGGAAGCTGAGGGTTCCAATCGAAGCGATCAAGCGTCATTGTTGAGACCTCGATGCTAGAAGATGAGCCTTCAGGTTTTGGCCAGTTAACCTTAATAAGTGCGGGAAGCTTGGTCTCTGCATCAAACCAAATTTGTCGCTTCTCGCTACCTTCCGTTCTGTTGGCCTTGCGATCTACAATCTCAAAACCAATGCATTTTTTACCTTCGATCTCTAAGGGTTCAAGATGCTGATTGTCATGACTCGCCTGCTGAACAATAGATCGCAAGTGCTTAACCCGATCTTCTGCAGATGCTGAACTTGGATGCTCTATTACCATATAGGTTTTGGTATCGTATCGAATGCTTGTTTGAACAATCATGTCATCGCGTGGTACATACCACTGCGTTTCGCGCAGTTGGTTATTGTCAAACACGTCCCGTCGATACCTGTCGCTTGTCAAAAAGAACTTTGAGTAAGTGCTAGATACATGAAAACTCCCGTCGGGCATGAGGAAAGTGAATTGCTCACGTGCAACGACACCTTGAGTAAGTGATTCATCAACAGCTTGCACTAGCTCTTGGCCATAAGCGGATGTAAGCCACCATGCAACGTTGCTTGAATCTGTAGTGTCGTAGAATGGCATGCCAACAAGTGACACTAGAGCGATGAAACATGCAGCGAATGCCAGATATATTAGCCTGTTGCGAAATGCAGTAGGCTGGTTAGTCTTGACCTTCGTAGGTGAGCTGTCATGAACATACATCACTTGGGACATAACGTCATCAACAAACGACTCTCTCACATCAATAGCATCACCAAGTAGTCGCAATTGCAGATCAAGAGTTTCTTGAGCATTCATTGTCCCTCTCCTTTAGCCAGGTCAGCAGGCGTTTCCTAGCCCGCGACAGTTGCTTTGTGACTGTGCCTGTGGATTGATCAGTGATGACAGCAATGTCGCCCACTTTATGCTGGTCGAAATACTTCAACATCACGACACTGCGTTCGTGCTTAGGTAGTTGTTGAATTAGGTCCAACAGTTCTTCAGTACGACCATCAGGTTCTTGGAGTGATTCAGCAATCGCGTCAGAAGGAATATCTGCCAGGCTTCGAGCTTGTAGATTTTTCTGCACTTCCCGAATCGCTAGTCGACGTGCGGTTACAAGCAACCAAGGCCCAAATGCATTGCCGTTACGTAGCGATCCCAACTTCTGATACGCAATTGTAAAAGCATCTTGTGCAATCTCTTCAGCAATATGCTTATCACCAACAATGCCATAGGCAACGCCCACGGATGAACGCTTGTACCGATCAACTAGCGTCGAGAATGCATTACGATTACCCGCAAGCACCGAGTCGATAACTTCTTGATCTGAATCTAGTGACATACTGGCCTCGGTTCCGACACTTCGCTCATGCCTTAGTTTATGCTCTCTACATAGTAAGAGCGGATGCACTGCAGAAATGCGGCAAGAAAACTCAAAGCACTGTCGATGATTTCTGCGTTGCCTAAAGCCATAACTTCTCAGGGTTTGTAGGCATTCGCTTAAATCGATACCGTCCAATCTTTCCGTTAAGCTAGAAAGAGTAATGCTGACAACCACTGAGTTTGACGTTGTTAGAGACTTGATCGACTGGATTCTCAAATTAGTCTGCTGCGTTCCAAACTCATCGCAAATGCAGATTTCAGATGGTTATATAGCAGCTGGAAGTGTACATAGATTCAGAAGATTCCCATTCTGAGATTCCAGCGTCGGAGTGAAACTTCTCGGCTGGAATCAGCCAGTAGATTTCAACTTCGGCGAGGCAAACCGACGCGCGTGCGGATCGTCTCGACACGGCTGTATGCGGTTGCGCTGAGGACAGTTAAGGATAACTCGAGAACGCGACTGTGAGGTTAGCTCAAGCAGAAACAGTGGGCCGGTAGACCTTACCGATGGCCTCTACAACCCGCAGCGACGCAGAGTGCGGCCAATGTAAGAGTGCTGGCAGTAATAGGTTCAGGGACCAGTTGAAATCGAATGTTATCGATCTCGTAGGAATTATTGAAAGGTGTGCCAATCCCCTTCATAGTCACAGAACTTAGCCCTTTCCAATGGTCCCCGAAGTGATAGGTGTTCCAGACGCTGCCAATATCAAAAACTTGCTCGATCGATCCACCACCGACGAACCGTCCGGTGAACATAACCTCGCTCGCCGGTTCGACAAAATCTCTGTCAGCAGCACTGCCGAGGCGAAGGCGGGCTTCAGTCAGATCTACAGCAAAAAGCGAAAAGCTAGCGCGATCAACTCGGCTCATCACAACAGGGTTTAAGCCTCGATAATCGGAAAAATTGACGTGCGTGGACCCATTATCTTGCGAACCTGGGAAACGGTTGCTGCGATGTGATTGGTTAGTTTCGGTATCAAAGTAGAAACCGCCGGAAACGATGTCTCCACCAGGTTCGTTGACTGAGGGACGGGTCGCGACATCTTCAAAGTCTACGACTTCATTGGCTTTAGAATGAGCATTGAAGAGCGACAAGAACAGGATAGGCGTATAGAAAAAAAGCTGCTCTAAGTGTTGGCGTGAATAAGCTAAGCCTATTTGGAATTCTCTCATTGAACTGCCTTTATCATGGAAGGCAATTACCTACATCCATTATCCCCGTCGACATAAAGTAGCATAACTAATTTAATTGACCACAGTCAAATCGAACTGTGAAACGCGACGCAAAGAGCCAAAGCAGGTTTCTTGTCCGACCCCCTGCGTAAGTGCTCCGCCATACGTCTCATCGGGTAAGACCTTCAGTTAGCCTCAATATTCCCCGGGGGCACATCACTTCAGGCAATTCCCATTCTGAGATGCGCGCATCGGTGTGAACCTCCTCATTTGGAATCGGCTTCGTCCCAAATCATAAATTGAGCCGCAAAATCAGCTGGCATCATCGAATCGCCGCTTGCAGCAAGGACAATTCTCATCGTTGTCCCTGAGCAGGGCTGAGAAAGCCGATGGCTGCGGCAGCGTGTAATCGCCCTGAATGCCAACGGCGCTCGGTGAGCGTAATGCCGGTAAGTCACCCCGGCGACAGAATGCCCCAGGATCTCGATCGACGATTCGGGGATATGTTCGTCATGGTAGGTTGCGCACGTTTTTCGTAAGTCCTTCAGTTCCCAGAGCTCATCGACACCTGTTTCACCATTCTTCTTGGGAGCAATTCCGGCAAGCTGACAGAGATGCTGAAACCTGAGGTTGGGTCGAATGCTTCCACCGAGGAATACTGGTTCATCAATATTCGGATTCCGAGATAGGATGCTCTTGATGTGAGCATGCACACCCCTGTTCATTGGTCGATAGAAAGACTTATTTGTCTTAATCCGTCGATAGAGTAGCCATCCCCATCGCGACTTCTGCTTGGTTTGTCGATCCGGACATCGGCGATCCCAGTGGACATGCCTCCAGAGAATCGGTTCATGGAATGGGGCGGTCCTCCAAATGGTGCCAGTATCCAGTCCATAGTTGAACAATAGTACTAGAGCTGCTCGCCAATATCGACCTAATGGGATCTCCTCTTTCCAGCCTTTCGGTCGTTTCATGTTGTGCGTGGCGAGATAGAGAGCATTAATCTCGGCTTTGGTGAGGTAGTGTCTGCCTGCTACAAGTCGCTGAGATTTTGGTTTGGGAAACCGCGGGAATGAATCAATGAGGCCTTGCTCCCAAGCCCAAGCAATGATTGCTCGAAGATGATCCCTAGCCTTGTTGGCGGTACGTCCCGGATTCGTGCCTTCGTCAGTGACCGCACGTTGGTGGACCCAACCCGAGGCGGTTTTCGTTCAATGGCAAGTCGCTACGTTGAAAACGACCGAACGCAGTTGACTGGCACTTGCGGCTAGCCTGTGGTGCAGTCGGTCGACCCCACCGAGTTCAGAATAGTGCTCCCGCCTAAGTTTACCTGAAAGTCCGAGGGTGATGCCCACCATCAGAATCGAATAGAGAGATTCCACATCAGGATGATTTCGCCGATTGCAGAAACTGAACGGCTGAACTTTCTGTTAACGACGCCGAATGAAAGATCGTCATCCAATCGAGGGGGACGAGTGCTGTCGATTTGATACCACTCAATGGGATTGCAATAAATTTCCAGGCGATTCCAAGCTCGGTGGTGATCACCGCGGGTGGAATCGTCGCTAGTCATGCCGGTGGGAGATTCGACAACAGCGAAATTGGAAAGATGAAGGACGAAGTGGTGCAATTCCATGGATTCGAAGTAGGCTGAACTTTTTCATTAGAAGTTTTACACTGTCTTCCTGACGGCGATAACGATGGTGAGGGCCAGCAGAAGAAGCGTGTAACCGGTCGGTTCGGGCACTCGCTGCAAGGTTGCACGTGCAGAACCAAACTGACGCTGCCAGATGAGATAGTCAACTCCTGATACATTGCGGTCTGCACTAGCGTCGCCGTCCGAATGAGTGCCATTCCCGGTGATTCCGAACCCTGCTTCCCACAATTGCAAGTCGACTTGATTGACCAGCCCGTTTGCGTCGAAGTCAGCCAAGTAGGTTGTGCCGAGCGTGATGCTGCTGGTCGTGTAGTCAATCAGCCGTAGCAGGTCGTCAGGCAGGATTGGAAGTTGCAAGTCCGCAAACTCCCCAGTTATGCCAGCATCAGCAGTGAGTATTTCAAAACGGTTTCCCGCTTCCGGCACGAATCCATCATCGAATGTGACGTGCAGCGTGCCGTCGAGTTGAGCCGAACCGGCGATATGCAGCAGATCGTGACTGGTGCCTGCTTCTGTTCCGCCCAAAGCAATTTGAAGACTACCCTCGGCGAGTTGGGTGTAATTTCCATTGAGCTCCAGTATGCCTACTGGATCCAGTGGAGTGGTCGGGACTGAAACGAAGCTGGCTCTAAGCTGCACGTCGTTTACGTGGGTGTTTGCGATCGGATCGTTTGCATTCCAACCGTAGAGTCTCACCTCCAACGACTCGGCTTCTACAACCTCGCTGCCTGAGTAGGATGCTGTGAAGAAGTGGTCGTTGTTACTGCCAGCATTGAAAATGTTGTTGAGTTGAGCGAGCTCCGCACCGGCAGCGAAGCCGTCGATGCTCGTGAATATTGCGTAGTCGTTGGCGGCGTTAACGCCGTTTCGCCACAGATTGAACGACACACTCTCAAGAGTCATGGCAATGCCCGGCACGGGTGCAACCGAGAACGTGAGGTAGTCATCATTGGCAATTGCGGCCGAGAGTGTCGAAGAGTCGTAACCCGAGATGTTGAACTCGTTGCCCACTGAACCGGGCGAAGCAGGAGTGATCCCAGGGCCGTAATTGAGTCCCTCGGTTACTCGAAGATGTTCGTAGAGCACTGTCGACTGCGTCAGCGGTGCGTCATTTTGCACCCCCACAAAGTTGAAGCGAATTGCCTGGATTGAGCCCGTGTCGACTCCGGTTGGTGGATCGGGCAGCGTAAGGTCATCGGGAATGCGGGGTGAGACGGTGCCGCGATTCAGGACGTTCCCCGTCGCGGAACCGACCCCGGCAAGGCTTCCGCCTTCAATTCTAATCTGCCGTTTCGTGGTGATATCGGCATGCAACAGACCAATCCGACCACCATCACCGATAAGCAATCCGTTGCGAGCCGCGAAACTAACACCCGGCAGAAGCGACAGCGTCAATGGCCCGGTAGTGCCACGTAGACGAAGTCCCAACATCGAACGGTTGTTTGCGACATCAACGAGTTCTGCGGCTCCGAAACTGCCATTCATTAAAACTCCAAAGTTACCCGCAGGTACCCCACCTGACCAACTGGAGCTGCTTTCAAAACTATTGCCACCCGTCCACGTAGTTTGGTTGTAGTCGAACGCATCCTCTTCACCCATCGAACTGGCAAGTTGCGTGACCAGCAAAGGCTGTTGGGCTGCAACGTCGTTAGACTCGGTGGGGTCGTCGGCGAGATTGTAGAGTTCTTGATGGCCATTGCTGAATAGCACGTACTTCCAATCGTCTTGAATCCAGGATCGCCGCGCGGGCACAGCCGTTGACCCTCTGACAAGATCACCATTCGCGCCGTTGGTGAACCAGTTGCCGTTAAACTCGTGATAAAACCCATGCCGCTCGGCTTGGTTGGGGTCTGGCGAACCAACCAATTCATCCGCGATCGAAACACCGTCTAGTCCAACGGGGCTTTCGACTCCGGCAAGATCCGCGGCGGTCGGCAAGAAGTCGGCAAAGTCACCCACATGATCGCTGGACGAACCGGCCGGGATATGCCCTTCCCACTGAGCAAGAAACGGTGTCCTGATGCCACCTCCGTACAGGTCACGTTTCCAGCCGGGGTAGGGACCGTTGGAATTGAAGAACTCGGGATCATGTCGCAGGCTACCGCCCTCGATGTGTGTGCCATTGTCGCTGGCGAACATGATGAGCGTTACATCCGCAATGCTATCCGAGAAATCGCCATCGCCGTTGGGATCATCGACCGCGTCAAGCAATTCACCGATGCGACGATCCATACGCGTGACCATCGAAGCAAAGATCTTTCGCGATTCCGGCCAGGCTTGCGCCGCTGCGTAGGGCTCGATCTCCGGAACTTCCATGTCGAAATGGGCGATCTGAAAGCTCAGTTGAACATAAAACGGTTCAGGGGACGAAGCTTGGGTTCGAACGTACTGGGTCGCTTCCTGGGCATAGAGATCATCGGTGTAGCCACCATTGGTCGGCACCTGCGTCACCGTGTTCGGGCTTGAACTATTGGCCCGTTCCAGGAAGGGACTGAAATGGTCCCACGCCGCAACGCCATCGCGCAGGCCGTAGAATTCGTCAAAACCTTGATTAGTCGGCAGTGACTGAGTTCCATTGCCGACGTGCCATTTGCCATACATGGCCGTCGAGTAACCTGCTGTCTTTAGCACCTCAGCCACGGTTGTGTCTTTGCTTTGAAGTGTGACGCTATTTCCGGATTCGCGAGTGTGCCCTGTGTGAAGCCCGGTCAGCAGGACACCGCGTGAAGGGGAACACACGGGAGCCCCAGAATACATGTTGTTCATGGTCACTCCCGCAGCGGCCAGCCGATCGAGATTGGGAGTTTGCACCTCTTGTTGCCCATAGACGCCGATGTCGCCGATCCCTAAATCATCCGCGAGAATAAAGATGATGTTCGGCTTAGTACCCGTTTGGGCGACGAGGGGGAGGGCCGCGCACGCGAAGAGTAAAGTCGAAAAGCCTGCAACCAAGAAATGCAATCTGAGACGGCCAATTCGTTGCAAGATCACAATACACCCTGCTTTCCCGGCTCTCACTGCACAGAAAGTCGCATCACTTTGTGCAAGCGGCGAAAATCTTGGAGAGTTGCAGCAAACTCAGATCGTTCAGCTAAATTGCTGGCTTCGCGAGGGTCATTCTCTAAGTCATAAAGTTCTTCGTAAGGTGGATCGACTTCGAGATACCGAATGTACTTCCATTGGTGTGTTCGGATCGCCTCACTCTTAGGAATACCATCCCAATTCAGGTAGTGCCCGTAGAAAAAGTTCGACGGCCAGCTGGGTGCTCCATCTCCCCGTCCATAATCGCTGCCGTCCACTAGAGGCTTGAGACTCCGGCCTTGCATGGAGGGTGGGCTTTTGAGATTAGCGTAGTCGAGAATTGTTGAGGGCAGATCGATGTTCAGTGCCATCTCGGTCCGGCGTCTGTCTGCTTGTGTTCCTAGAATTCTCGGATCGTAAACAATCAGCGGCACGCGAATTGATTCTTCGTGTGCGTACCACTTGCCAGCTAAGCCGCGTTCGCCCAGATAGAAGCCATTGTCGGAAGAGAAGATAATGACGGTATTCTCAGCAAGACCGCGCTCAGCGAGTGCGGCGCGAATCTGACCGACAGCGATATCTACGCCCGCAACCAAACGGTAATAGCCCTTGATAGAATCCTGAGCCAGATGGTTCGTCGCGAATCGATTCACCCACCGTTTACGATTCTCAGAGTTTTTCAATAAGTCCGGTAGCCGATCGAAGTACTCTGGTTCGGTCAGAGGTACTCGCGGGATCGTCACATCACGGTAAAGGTCCGAAAGGTTGCGATCGAAGTTGAACGGAATCTCGTATCCTCCCTCATCGACGTGCGGCGCCTTGAAACTGATCGACAGACAGAAGTTGCGATCGGAGTCCAGCTGATCGAGAAACTCCAGAGCTTGGCTACCCATCTTGGCGGTCAAGTGTTCGGAATCTCTGTCCTCGCTCGAGTAGTAGGAGCCTTGACCAGGGAATCCCCGGTTGAAGTCGAAAAAGTTCTCTGGGGGATCGCCGACTCCCCATTTGCCGATAAATCCGAGCTGATAGCCGGCCGCTTTGAGCTGACCAAAGTAGCTTGCTTCTAGCTGCTCGGGTGTAAGCGACACACCGAAAGCATTGATTCCATGACGCAAGGCATGCTGCCCAAGCATGATGGAAGCGCGACTCGTCATGCAAATGCTCGTGGTGACGTATGCATTCTCAAAGAGTGTTCCTTGATGCGCCAGTTCATCCAGGTTCGGCGTCTTGGCGTATTGGTTTCCTGCAACGCCTAGCAGATCCGATCGCTGGTCGTCAGTGAGTAAGAACAGAATGTTCGGACGCGACTCTTCGGCGGCACCATTCCCGACCGCTAGCACACAAAACAGAAAACTCTTCAGCAAGCTACGCACAAATACTTCTCACAAATTACAGAGGACGGGTCGCTATCATTCTGTTCGCACGAGTATACGAATTTGATCGATCGCTCGTGTACTCATCGTTGCAGACAGTTGCATTCGGTCTTTCGAGATCGTCACAACATCCGAGTTGTGCTCAGGCGTAGACTCTAGCCCGCGATGGATATCATCGCACTGTAGAGTCCAACCTGCGCCAAGCGCGGCATTGGTTTCATTCAGTCGTACGTGATCGGTAAGTACCCCCAGGATCTCGCTGCTAAAGGTAGCATGCCCGCGTACGCGATGTTCCGACGTTTCTGGATCACAATGCAGCAGGTAACAATTGACGCGTGTCCCGGCGGGTATGGATCCGCTCTGACGACTAAATCTGCGGAACGTCCCAGCACCTTGCAGATTAACCGTTAGATCATTTGCAAGCACACGATTAGAACTCTCAAGAAACATAAACGCCGTGTGATCCTGATCGAATTCGTTGCGATCGAGATTGACCGGATGTTGACCGATGAATTTCCACTTCTGAGAAAGAGTCGGCTGCAGGCGAATCCCTTCAAAATGTTCAAGGGGAGTACTTTCGCCGATTTGCGTTTCGTGCCTGATCATGTCGCCCGCTGAGCCGATTACGGATTCAGCTTGTTCGTGCGCTTTCACCCTCACGCGACCTTCGGTTACGTGAACCCAAGTCGACTCATCAGTCACCGATACTCCAAAACTAGTACTGAGATCGGTCACCGTCGTGCTGGGAGTTTCGACAACCAGCCCTACGCCATCAGGGCCAACTCGTGCCGTTAATGTTCCATGAGACAATTCTGTAATTCTGTCCGAGGCTGCTCGGAACTTCGCCGGCCCACAGAGTGCGATTTGCGCGTCATATAGTGCGATCTGCACCAAGCCCGACTCAATTTCGATCCATCGACCAAGCACATCCTCGCCAGCCTCTAGAGTGGACTCGGTGGCCCAATGCACATCTTCCAATGCCGAGATTTTGGCAACCTCGGCTGGTCGCATCGCCCAATAGAGTGTCGCTGCTACGAAAACGGTAGCTGCAAGCGACCACGCATATTTACGCGATGGGAAATATTGCTGCAGCCAATTACCTGAGTGTTGGGTGGTCGCGCGATCTACTTGCGAGTTCCCCTGATGCCCTCGATGACGTACATCTCCACTCACCCGCACTTTTTGAACGTCCCTATTTGTATCAGGCGACGACGGAGCATTCGCAGTCGAAACAGATTCCGAACCGGAGGCCTGAATGGAATCATGCCTGGGCGACGAGGGAGAAGCCGAGACGGCTTGAGTCAGTTCCTTTAGCTCAAGCAGTGGCTTAGAAAGTCGCTCTTCTATAAGTGCCTCGTTAGCGACGATTCGGACGTATTCTTGACGAAGAGCTGGGCTTGATTGCAGCAGATCGTTTAGTAGATTCTGCTGTTCCGCTGAGAGCACGCCATCGACCGCCGCGGAAAGGATGACACGAAGTTCCCCTAGGCTCTCGTCATTGGAACCGGTGTTTGGAGGTTCGATCATGATCCCAGCAAACCTTGTAGACGATGTTCAATGCACTTGGCCAGTTTTGCACGAATGCGATGCAACATTGCGGAAATAGCTCCCGGCGTCTTGTCGAGTATTCTTGCCATTTCCTCTACACTTCCCCCGGGTCCGTAACGCGCGTTTAGGAGCTTTCGTTGGGAATCGGTTAAGCCTTTAAGGCAGGACTCAAGTGCTTCGCGTCTTTGATCGATCGAGAGCGATTCTGCTTCCGCATCGACGGCTATCAAGGCCAACAAATCGTCGTTGAACAAGTGACGATCACGCGTTCGAGATCGCCTTTCGCTCAAGACTTCATAAAACGCCACGCTACACGCCCATGCTCCGAAATTGGTACCCCATTGGAACTCCGATTCCTTTTCGAGCAAGACGATGTTGGTTTGCTGTAAAACATCGTGCGCTCGTTCGCGATTCAGAAGCAACGACAATATATACGCGTAGAGACGCCCTTGAGCAGCGATAATTTCCAAGACAAACTGATCGTGACCCCCGGGAGAGTTCTTGTCGGCACCACCATCTGGAGTCTCCGTATCCGGCATCTCTTGTTGAACCGAAGCTGCACGGTCCTCCGTAAGTACAGTCGAATTTTTGTGTTCGTTGGATATCGTTCTACTCCTGTCAGCTCACGAATCTTACGACAATAGTTAGCATTTCTTCCTAGATTGGATTGAACATCCCTGATTTCTAGATGGCCCCAAGAGTGTAAAGCTTAGGCTAACTAGTCAGGAGAAGAATTATTGGGTGATCCGGAAAGTTAACGCGTATTTTCGTAAGAATCGCCGAGCCAGCGGAGTAGAAACGTAGCGGAGATAGCGATTGCTCCCCTGCACTGATGGTGCAGCCTCGTCTTGCCCTATTTTTTCAGCATCTCACTCAGGAGCCTTCCTTTGGCTACCTCGAACTCAGCTCGCTTCCGACCCAAATCGCATTGCCAATTCGTTGCTTTCACCTTAGTGGAGCTGTTGGTTGTGATCGCCATCATCGGTGTGCTCGTGGCGCTGCTGCTGCCGGCAGTTCAATCGGCAAGAGAAGCAGCTCGTCGGGCTCAGTGCCTCAACAACTTAAAGAATGTCGCACTGGCACACCTCAACTACGAATCCGCTCGCAAACAATTTCCGCCTGGGAACCTCGGCTGGGACCCCAACTCGAACAATCATGGCCTGATCGGCTCCGCACAACCTCGAACCCCAAACGTTGTGTTTTTATTGCCGTATCTGGAGCAATCTGCTCTGTCCGACATTTACGACTTGAATAGAGCTTGGTGGCAGCAGCAAGCCCAAGTGACCCAAGCGATGGAGGTCCCGCTACCAAGCTATCAATGTCCAAGCGATGAGAGAATCCAAATGGAAGGGGCTACGGGCTCCGCGATCCGGGATGCGAAAGGCAACTATGGATTGAATTGGGGCTCTTTCTTCTACTACGACCAAGAGAACGAGGAACTCTTCGGCGAGCCGCTGCAGAACGAAAGAGTGGCGGATGGGATGAAGGCGCCATTCTGGCTGGGCTTTGGTGCAAGAATTGGGCAAATCACTGACGGAACAAGCAACACCTTGTTAGTTCTCGAAATGATTCAAGCGCCCTCAGGAGGCACGGCCAGTGAGCGGGATCGTCGCGGGCGGATTTGGAATGAAGCAGCCAGCTGCCACTTAATTAGTACCTACCTATCGCCAAACAGCGGAGAGGCCGACTTCGGCGAGTGCAAAAATCAGCCCGATAATGGCCTACCGTGTATCGACTTAAACGACGCAAACTACGGTAGCCACTCGCTAGGGTCGCGCAGTCGTCATCCTGGCGGAGTGAATGCCGCAATGTGTGACGGCTCTGTTCAGTATTTCGTGGATGAAATTGACATCACCGCTTGGGGGCTACTATCGCTGATGGATGATGGTCGCTCCGTAACCTTTGAATGAAATCAGGTGATGTTGACTGCTCATTTTCCTACCAATCGCGAGTCATTCCAAATTCACTGAAGAACAAGTTTGTATGTCTGATCAAACGATGCGTGACTTGGTGGGGCCGCTGACTCTGCTGTCTCTCTTGGCGGTACTTGGATGTGGTGACTCCTCGGGAAGGCGGGAAGTTAGCGGTACTGTTACTTTCGCTGGAGAGCCGCTTAAAGAAGGTCGGCTTTCCTTGCGTCCCTTGGGCCAAGGGCCTTCTGCAGGGTGCGAAATCGTCGATGGGCAGTTTCACATTCCTAGTCATCATGGACCAAAACCGGGCGAACACAAAGTCTCCATACAAGCTTATCAGGAAACCGGCAGAATGATTGCCTCAGCTTCTGATCCACGCAACAAAGTCGCCGAGGTCGCAAATAAACTGCCTTCAAAGTATGCCTTCAACTCTCCGTTGCGTATGGATGTAGTCAGCGAAGGAGATAACTACTTTGAATTCGACCTAGAGAACTAATTGCAATCAGATATCAACCTATCTCAAAGCTGATCGAGAGATTTAGAGGGGAAATAACCATGTATCGCGTTAATCGGCGTCACTTTGCCGGCTTACTTATTGCCGGCCTTACTTTGGCTTCAGTTGCGGCCATCTGTCCATCCGCTCAAGCTCAGATTCTGTTCTCGGATAGTTTCGAACGCACCACGGGGGCCTTTGGCGATCTTGAGCCTCCTCCAATTCCAGCCGTCTCCGATTTTGGCGCGTTTGACAATGCACTGGGCGGCACCGTTTCGCCGACCACTTACCTCACAACGGAACCACCAAACAACAATATTCAATCTGTTGGACTGGATGATCGAGCCGACTACGACGATTCCGGAACAATTGCAGGAGCAGACTTTCTGCAGTGGCAACGTGAGAATGGGACGATGCCTGCCAACCCAGGCGAAGGGGCCGACGGCACCGGCAATGGCCGGGTCGGTAGAGCCGATTTGGTGCTTTGGCAAGAGAACTACAGAGGCCCCCTGGGGCAGGGTGAGTTGCGAAACGGGCGGGTCATTGCCGATGTTAATCTTGCAGTCATCCCTGCAGTACAGTCGGCGGGAGGTTTTGTTATTCAGGCAGACTATTTCCCGTCGAACGCAGGCGGTCCGGGGTCCAATGGTCGAGACTGGCCCGCCCTGATGCTGACCGATACCGCCGACACTGCGATCATTGGCGGCCCACAAGCGATTGCGAACCTAGCGAACGACAACATCCGCGCGGGATTTGCGCCCCGCAACTCTGGAAGCCTGTTGCAACGCCTCAATAACGAAGCACCAGGTGGAAGTAACGCCAACGACAACTTGGCCGCTGGCGGCAACCCGTTCAATGCTGGCGTCAACGAACCAGTTATTGACCAACCGGCCTTCAGCGACTACAGCCTCAATTACTTAGGCGCGAACAGTCCCAGCCCACCTGACGACTTCGTTAATCCAAGCTCCTACTCGGTTCGCGTTGATGTGGACGCCCCTAATGGCTTCGGCAGTGGAGCGGAAGCTTTTGCTACGGTCACCGTGGGTGGAAACGCTGTCTTTACAAATGAGCCTTTCACCTGGGGAGCCGATCCCGAGGACGACAATAACGTCTATTTGGGTTTCGTCGGTTTCGGTCCGACCAACGACACCGTAGCGACGGTGGCAGGCAATGAATTCGATAACCTCGTGCTTTCGTCCAATGGTACTACCATACTCTCTGATAACTTCAATGGCCGAACCTCGGGTAACGCCACCGAACCAGGAGGAATCTCTGATTGGGGCGCGCCCAATAATGGGTTAGGTGGTAGCGTCTCGACGACTTATCTGACCACGACGGCGGGCAATGCGCAGCAACAGACGGTCGAGAGCGGAGTGGGCGTCTTGCGATCGGGTCGAACGATTATCGATTACAATCTCGCAACCGACTCGACGATAACCAGCAATGGTGAATTCACGATCGAGTTCGAAGTCGATCCCTCGGACGACGGCAACGGGGGTAGCTTAGGCCGATCGTGGGCAGGAATTGCTCTCGGAAACACCAACGACTTAACGAATTGGGGAGGAGCGCTCTTTCTTCCTAACAATGGCAACGCCCGATTGGGCTTCGCTCCACGCAACAGCGGCACGATGCTAAGCGTGGCTCGCGGCGGTTTCGGAACACTGACCGATGGTAATCCTAGTACTACCTTCGACGAGTTGGTGTTCGATCAAGAGGTCTTCGACAACTATGCCGCCAATTACAACAATGGCTCTGGCGATGATTTTCTCAATGACAAAGCTTACACGATGCGGGTGGAAGTGGCCTCGGACTTTTCCGCAAACGCCCCCTCGACCGCGACCGTCTTCATTGGCGAAGTTGGCGGAACGCTGACGAATATTGGTACGTTCGACTTTCAATGGGGCGACAATGCCGGCGAGGCTTATATCGCTCTGGCTGGCAACAACGACGTACATAAGATCGACAACCTGATCGTCGAGGTCTTGCCTGCCAGTTCACTTGCGTCGGTACCTGAACCTTCAAGCCTGATGCTAGGGCTTGCAAGTTTGATGGCAGTCGGCCTTTACCGTGGACGAGCTCAAAATTCGTGATGTTTCTTGGCTGCCCGTCGTTGGGGTAGTCGACGGGCTACAATACCCTTTGTTTTTTGGGGAGGAAGGATGACTAATGAATCGTAACAGCCAGTTTTTCGTTGGCCTCTTGGCCGCAATTTGTTTAGCGATGGCTAACACCGACGCTGCCATCATAACTGACACCTTCGAACGCACTGTGGACCCCGGCTGGGGTTCGGTCGACAGCGGTGCCGTTAACGGCGATTCCGGAAGTGTGGCCGCATCCTATGCCCTAGACGGTGGAGTTTCCGTCAATGGTACCGCTGGAATCGTCAACAACAACCGAGTTGTGCTGGACTACAATCTGGCAGCCGATCCTGATGTGATCGCAGGCGGCGGTTTCGTCGTTGAATGGCGTGTCAATCCTGGAGACGGAGATGACACTGCGGGTGAGAGCGGTACGGGTCGCGAATTCGCCGGTATCGGTATCAGTGACAGCAATCAGAATCCACCCTACGGCGGCGCCGGCGCAATCACGAACGGCAGCAACGATACGCTGCGCTATGCCGTGTTGCCTCGCAATAGCGGTAGCGCTGGACTACTGCTACGCACTGCAGGTAATGTTCGTACGCTTTTGGCCGATGGCAATCCCGATGGCGGCATCAACGAAGAAATCTTTGATCAAGCCGTGTTCGACGACTATGTCAACCAGGGTGCTCCCGATCCGTTTGCTAACTCGAAGTTCTATGATGTGCGGATCGAAGTGCTGGGTGATTTTTCCGCGGCCAGTCCGACAACGATCAACACAACGATCAACGGTGTCGCATTAGCGACTCAAGTCGTCGAGTGGGGCGATGCCGGCCAAGCTTATCTCTCGGCAGTCGCATTCAACGGACCGCACCAGTACGACGACTTGCGAGTTACCGCGATTCCTGAGCCCGCATCGTTGCTGCTGGTCACTACTGGCTGCTTGAGTCTCTGCTCGCTTCGCAGGCGAGCATAGAGCGGTGACTTAGAATCTCTGTATGCCAATTTGAGCTTACCCAACGGGCGTCAAATTTATCTGACGCCCGTTGGCTTTTGCAATATCGCAGCGGAATGAACTGATCCGAACAAAGGACTGGTTGCTGGTGAACTTCACCAACTGGGTTCGTGTTGCAGCTTGCTTTACTGTGAATGTGGCGATGGACATCCTGGGGAACTGGAAGTTGCAAGCAAATACTGATCGATGATTAGCCGCTATCTTACGGCCTAGTAAGTTTTTTCCATACGAGCACGCAACATAGAGCTAGCAGCTAAACGCATCGAACTATTTCACCGAGCACAGATACAGTTCACAGACTAAGCTGTTTCAATCCCTCACGAGTCCGAATTTATTCCATCAGAGGGGCGTAAACTGTTGCAGATCTGATGGCGCAAGTCGACCAGCGATTTTCTTCGACCAGGCTTGAACTCGCGGTCATCTGAACTGCGTCTGCATCTCGATTCGAAATCACCACCCGCGAAACAGAAAGTGACCGCCATGCGCGCATCGACGGGCATAGATAGGGTGTACTTGAAAGGATTGATAGATTTAGCTTCGACAAGTAGCTTTGCACCTCCAAATATCCCATTATCTCTAGTCGGGAACGCCGAGACACTTTCAAATTCGCTGACTGTAGTAACAGATCCCTAGAATCGCCAAGAGCATTGATGTCGACGGCTCAGGGACGGGCGTAAAGTTTAATCCCACTCTAAAGTTGTCGATTCCTGCAGTGTTTTGGATCCGAAAACCCGTTCCAGAAGTCGAACTCATCTGTAGCAGATAGCCGAACTCAATGGGTTTACCTGCTGCTGAAAAATCAAGCACTTCGGGTCCACCTGTGAGTGTGCGGAAGTCCGAACTGTCCTTGCCGCCGTCGCTATGAAAAATCCAACCGGAATTCGGAACGAGCGATAGCAACGAATTGTTGGACGGCTGGAAGACTACACCATCTTGACGAAGTAAGAATCCGAAACGAACGACCCGTCCGGTCGGTGTCGACTGTGCAGGAGGACGGTCGTCAAGGGCGTTAGCATGGTACGACAGCGTGATGCCGTCAATTCCTCCATCAATCATCGGGTTCCAAGTCTGGGCTGTATTGAAGTGGCCGATCTGAATCCTGGGGGCCATCCTGCCACCTACTAAGCCGCCAGCAGCAGACATTTGAGATTCACGAAATGCACCTGGGAATCCATCTGGAACTTGCTGCGCGGTAGACTCTGCCGTGCCGAGCGCAAACGTGTTGGATATGATTTCGCGAGACCAATCAGCATCGCTGAATGTCTGATCTGTGAGAGCAATAAATTCTGCTGAGGCTATCTGCGGCCATAGAGTCGCGGCAGCTATGATGACTGGCACGCAGTGGCATAGAGTAGTAATGCGAACACGGGAACTGTGAGATAATTGGGAAGTCATTCTATTGTCTCCTCTAGCAGGGCTATTCAGGTTGAAGCCTTTTGGTTTGCGTCGGGCAGCAATCGCTGCCAACATGGAAATTTGTTTGAGTCGGGTTTGACGTTCGCGATGCCTTTCCTATCAAAAAAATCGGCGAGACATATCTGGCCTTCCTCACTCGAACTAGTTCCATCTGAATGAGAGAATCACAGCCGCTGAAATTCCTCTAGTTGATACCAGTTGGGAAGTAGGCCACTGCCGCTACACTTTTGTAAGGTGACGGACCTAAAAATTATGCACTCACTTTCGTACGCCGCGATCGCCGTCCAGCGATCGTAGCCAACATGGCAAGCACGATCTGCACAGTCGCTGGCTCTGGCACAGCGGTGATGGATGCGATGGGGCCGATCGTGCCAGGTGTGTACGCACGCTGCCAACTTAGGAAATCACTGCCGTGGCGAGTCGTCCCGTAGTTGGACATCCAGTCGGCTAAATCATCGGCGTCGATATCGCCATCCAGGTCGAAGTCCGACGCGTCGGCGGGACGAATCAGGTTTAGCGTCGAAGTGGCACTTAGGAAGTCGATCGTGGTTGTGTAGTCGGAGTTCAAGACGATTCCGACCGAACCGCCGTTGACCAACTCCGCCGCCAGGAATGCGTCGTCACGGCGAGTGACTTCCATGGTTTCGCCGATCCCCAACTCAAGCGGGTCGCCGTTGATCGTAACCGAATCGACGAACAGGTTGAGCGTACCGGGCGAACCTGTGAAGCCACCAAGCTTCAGGTTGTCGCCAAAGGTACCGCCGCTCATGCTCAGTGTGCTATTGTAAATCTTGAAACCGGCTCCCAAGGCACCGCCGGACATGTTCATCACGCTGTCGCGAAGCAATGAGTTGCCGCCGATTGCACCGCCAGTCATGCTTATCGTCGAGTTGTCTGTCGCCATGAACTCGCGGTCAATCGTGCCGCCACGGATGTCAACCGTAGCCGTGGAACTCTTGACGTGGGTGAATTGACCGAGCGAACCGCCAGAAACAGTAAGGTGGGCCGAGTCTTCCACGGTGAGAAAGTCGCCCACAGTTCCGCCAGCGATTGTCAAGTTGCCGCTTTCTGCCACTGCGACGTTGTCTTCCACGATTCCGCCAGTGATGGTCACTTGCGAGTTGCCTTCCGCGATGATCGACGGTGCTCCGTGCGCCTGACCGCCACCCGTGCGGCCGCCATGGACGTTCATCACCGCGTCGCCTTGCACACGCAACAGACCGCGCGCCCAGCCATCATTCACATTGACGGTCGTCGCACCTGTCGCGCCCGTGAACGTCACAGGTGCAAAGGCGACCCCACCGGTGTTGAGGTTGAGATTCACGTTGTCTAGATGCGGATGAATCGTGGGGAATCCCAATT
Organism: Bythopirellula sp.; assembly: GCA_028285205.1. Taxonomy (GTDB): domain Bacteria; phylum Planctomycetota; class Planctomycetia; order Pirellulales; family Lacipirellulaceae; genus Bythopirellula. Next base: position 25,618 of record JANQQA010000255.1, read on the forward strand.
CGCCGCGATCGTTGATGTTGAGCGTAGCGCCACTAAAGTTGAAGCCGTGAGGTGCAACGCTACCGAAGTCATGGACGTTCACTACCGCCGTGGGGTTAGCCGCGAAAAACGCTTCGTCAGGCAAACCCCAAGAATCTTCGTCAATGGTGATGACAGGTGAGGCAGCCGCATAGGCGACAACACTCAGAACTTGGCAAACAGCGGCAATCCAGGTGATTTTCTTGGTAGACATCTTGGGTCTCCTTCTGTCAGACTTAAACGCTCGCTACGACCGAGTCGAGATATGCAAGCCCTGAAAAACGTGTGGTTATTAAGCGTCTCACCACATCGGACGCCCACCCGACAGGGCTAGAAGGAGTTTTGAGGAATGGCAGAATGCCTGATCTATGGACGAAAACGCAGCATGCTACGCTTTTTTTAGGCTCTTTGGAGAATCAAACACCTGTCCGAGCGTACCAACACAAGCATGCCAATGCAGCAACAAGGTCTTTCGGCTGGCAGTGAATGCGAGCCGTCATTTTCCCTCCGTGGTTGCATCACCTTCGGCCGCGAAGACCTAGCCTACCTAGTTTCGGTGAGATCGGCCGAAGCAGCAACTGTAATCCCTGAATCTGCTGCGGGTGAGCACTCCCGAGCGAGTCCGGTGGCCATTTCCACGTGCAGGCTGGAACAATCGCTGCTGATTCAAGAGCACAGATTCCAGCGTCGGTTGATTTCTTCGAGTGCGGTTTGTGATCTTCTCAGAATTTACTTCTGAGCACGGTAAGCCGATTCTGTCTCTAGTCGAGGTATCGAATCAGTGGCCGACTTGATGGCGCGCGACGATCGAGGATTTGCTCATCGCGAATCCCTTTGATCACGCCTGGAATCCGCGACCTGATTACAAATCAGCGTCGGCGATTCCAGCGGAGAAGGTGATCACCGCCGCTGGAATCAAACGGCTGGTATCCAGTGAATGCGAAGATACCACACGCCCTGGCTGCTCAATCGAACGCAGGCCGCAGCTCATCATATTCGTCGTCGAAGTAAGTTTCGTTTGCTTCGGCAGCTTCCTCGGGAGCATGATCAACTTCGTAGCTAGGAGGTCTTGCTTTACTAACGATAGGAGCGTAGTCTGCCGCACTCATGAACTGGATAACTACCTCCACGTTTTGTTCGTCGGTGCTTAACTCGGTGCTTAACTCGGTGCTTACGCGCTTCTCTTGCGAAAGCCAGACGAATCCGAGTACATAGTCCAACGCTTCAGTTCGCGCCTCCTGCGCAGCCAACGCGGATCCTTGTCCATAGGTTGATTGCCATTCGGTCAGATCGTTTGCGTCGTAGGTCGTTGGAAATCCTCGCTGCCACGTGAGAAAATCGAAGCCATCGATGTCCCCGTCATTGTCGAAGTCGGCATCGTCGGGGATTGGCTGCACCTCGATCGCGCCGATGTCGCGGCCTGCGCCGGGCGTCAGCGGATCGTCTACCTCGCGATCGAAAGGTGCTCCGCGCTGATCAAAACTAAAGATCAACGACAACTGTTCCACGTCGATTGCGGGACTGCCGGTCGCTGGCAGATGTGTTAGCGTGGGACCACCGTTATTCTGTAGCGGCCCGAGCATGGGGTCCACATTCAGCCGGTTGAAGAGTCCTGTCGTTTCGCTAATTCCTGAACCACTGGTATTGCCAATCAAGCTACGATCGACGTCGAACAACGATGTCGAGTCGGGCCGCAAATCGGGGGCGATTCCCAGGGCGACTGTGTTGTCGGCAATGATGGTGTATTGCGAACGAAAGAGTGGATCCTCCGACGTATTGGCCACCAAGATGCCGCCACCATTCGAGCTTGGGCCAGTCGTTCCATTGCGGGTGATGGTACTGCTGATAAGGGAAAGCCCTCCTTCGAGGGTGAAGATCCCACCGCCGTACGAGTTGGCGCCCGCTGTAGTGTTCCCACTAACCGTGCTGTTGTTTAAGTTGATGCCGCCATCGTTCGTGTAAACGCCACCACCGGGGGAGTTATCGCCAGTCGTGCGATTCCCACTGACGGTGCTGCTGGAGAGCGATACGGTACCGAAATAGCTCATGATACCACCACCATGACTTAAGGACCCGCTCGTACTGTTCCCATTGACAGTGCTGCGAGTGAGCGTAAGTGTACCTCCAGCATTCCAAATGCCTCCGCCCCTGGCAGATTCTCCTGACGTAAGGTTTCCGCTAACTGTGCTATCGGTAATCGTCAGAGTTCCGTAGAAGCTTGCAATTCCGCCACCTACCGAAGAATCTCCTGCAGTGTGGTTGCCGCTCACGGAGCTATCAATCAGCGTTAAACTGCCGGTGCTTCGGATGCCGCCGCCTAGTGAAGTGCTCCCAGTGGTCTGGTTGCTGGTGACAGTACTCGACGTGAGGCTCAGTGTTCCGTAAGAACTAAAACTAATTCCACCGCCACCGTCCGAGATGGCAGTCGTTTTCCCACCTCGAAGAGTTAGATTGTTGAGACTCAGGTCATTGAAGTCGGACTCAAATCGCAAAACTCTTGACAGTTGTTGCCCATCAACTGTTATGCCAGCAGGTAGAGTACTTCCGTCAATGGTCAAGGTATTGCCTATTTCCAACTCGCTACCGCCCAAAAGAATCGTTCCGCCAGAAAGGGATGGATCGAACGTGATGGTGTCGTCGCCGACGCTGCCGTCCGCGGCATCGATCGCTTCGCGGAGGCTCACGTCTGCGTTGGAATAGTCCAACTCGTCGGCTAGCGTGGTAACAACAAACGACGAGGCAGCTAACACCTGATGTTCATACGCTCCCATATCAACGCGTGCCCCAATACCACGCGCAAAAGGCGCGCCACGCTGATCAACGGGCGTACTCACCACGTCGAAGCTCGGATCACCTGCGTCAATCGCCGGACTGCCAGGCACGGTCGCGTGCGTGTACGTCGGACCGCCGTTATCTTGCAGAGGGCCCAATTGCGGAATGAGGTCCAGTAAGTTACCGGTGCCGGTCCCTGCGGTGACCTCCGAATCGGTCGTGTTGCCGATCAGGCTGTAGTCAACGTCTAAGGACGTCGAAGAACTCGGTTCTAGATCGGGTCCTGTGTTGCCAGTTGCCACGCCGTTTGCAGCAATAATAGAATTCTGCACGGTCAGCATGGGATAGTGAAAAGGGGCTATCGCTCCAATGCTGACACCGCCGCCATCGGCATTCGGCCCAGAAGCGACGTTCTGGGCAATGGTACTATTTCTGATCTCCAGATCGCCTCCGTAGGCTCGGATTCCTGCCCCGTCAGAGATGTTGCCTGCCGTACGATTACCGCTGATGGTGCTGTTCCATAGTGTGATATTACCTACGTAGGAGTTAATGCCGCCGCCGGTGGAGTTACTCCCTTCCGTGCGATTGCCACTGACCGTTGAGTTGTTTAGGGTTATCGTTCCATGACGGGTATGTAACCCACCTCCGCCCGATTGGAATCCGGTCGTGCGATTATTCTCAATGATAGTATTTATGAGAGTCAGATCGGCGTTGCGAACGTACACACCACCACCGGTCGCGCTGGAATTACTTGTAAAGTTTCCGCTGATCAAGCTGTCTAATATTACCACCGAACCGCTGTCGAAAGTTGCGGCGATTCCGCCACCGGACGCTCCAAATCCCTCGGTGCCGTTTTCGATAACACTGGTGTTGGTGAGGGTAAGTACACCGCCGGATGCAAAACGAATTCCCGCACCACTATGGGTCGAGTCAGTCTGAGATGTGTTGCCACCCACAGTACGTCCGCCGGTGACTGTAATTCCATTCAGCGATAGATCGCCACTTGTGGAAGTAAAATGCAAGACGCGCGAGTTCTGCTGGGCATCAATGGTCATACCGCCCGGTAGCGCGCTAGCATCAATGGTCAGTGTTTCGGTGATTTCCAGCTCGCCCGCAAGCAGGATCGTCTCATTGAATAATGAGGGATCAAACTCAATCGTATCAGCCCCAACCGTGCCCGCAGTAGATCCGTCGACACTGGCGTTAGTGTTCGCCGCCTGTATCGCTTCGCGAAGCGATACCAGTCCGTCGGGAAACAGATTGTCAGAGAGTGATGTGACCGTGATGGTCGCCAGCATACGACGATCTTCCAAGGGCTCGATCCGTAGATGGCGAGCGTGTGGCATACGAGACGATTTACCGGCTTCTAAGCACTCCTTTAGTCGACGATAGTTATTTTTAGTTGGCATAGTATTGAATCGCGATTTCTTACGTGGAGAGTGACGTACGCCTTTGGGCTTGAGTAGACTCCGATTCTACCGATACCCGCGGCGACCAGCAAATTTCAGCCTGATTATCATGTGAGTGCTGCGGCAGGAAACTTCAGTGTCGGTTCCCCTGAGTCACAAGTCTTTCGCAAAAAAGCCTAAACTGTCTCCTGTCGACCGAAATGCCCGTTCATGGCGTCGATGTGAAGACATCCTTGAGGTAGGATTACAAGTAATTGCCAAGCACTTCGTCGGCGAGTGCAGGCAACAGCTCGTCGAGACGAGGTTCGCTGTTGCCCGTGAGATTGATTGAAAGCTCGCCAGCTTTGTAGCTAGTCTGCTCAAGAGTTTGGTCCAACAGTTTACTGCTGAACGGAAGGCCGTCCGAACGAGGTTGTCGCGCTGGATCGACATTGCTTTCGTACGGATTTCGCTGAGAACCTTGCTGTTTTCGGCGGGTAGCAACTGACACGAGATCCTCTTCAGTTAGGCTCGCTGAGACTAGTTGCGTTTGTTGGAGTGAAAAGTTGTCGAGAGCAAAGTAGTCTCCCTGCTGGTAGTTGTAGCCAAAATACTCGATGCTTATGACCAAGTATTCAAAGCCCTCCGCACCGAGATCGATGTCAAACGATTGCGTTTGCCAGTCCGGAATCTGCTGAGTTGCAAGGTTAACATCAACAAGCGTTGTAACATCGGGGGGTGTCATCGCGAAGACTGGCGAGGGCACACCGTCATCGAGGTCGAACTGACCGTTGACACCAAACAGTTGGACCTGCAGCAAGTTCGGCGCGTTCAATGCGTCTGTGGCAATTACTTCGAAGGAGAACGTTTGCGGTCCTCGGCGAACATGCTCATCGCGAAGGATCTGTCCGAGGTTGCCCAAGCCGAATTGAGGTGTGCCAATCTCGGCGAAGCCGGCCGCGTTGCGAACAACATCACGTGCAATCCAGCCCTCGCCACGACGTTCGCTTGCGAAACGGTAGTACTGGCCTGCAAAAGGACCAGATTCAGCAAACTCTGCATCACTCCAGGGATTGCTCGTTGGGCTCTCAGTCACTGTTACGGTCTGGCTCGTGGTGGTCGTTGCACCGTCATCATCCCAAACCTTCAGTCCGATCAGAAAGTCGCCGGCTACGTCAAAATTGAGAGTGAGCAATCTGCCAAAGGCGTCGTCATACTGACCGTCGTCGTCGAGATCCCACGCGTAGGCGACGATCCCGTCGTCGCCCACGCGGACCTCTGGGCTTGGGTCACTATCGGATGAGGCAGCTGCATCGAGTTGAACGGATAAGCCATCACCAGCAGTGAAACTGAATGCGGCCGTGGGAGCAACGTTGGCCGCCGATCCCAGAGTGTTAAACGTTGAAGCCTCATCCAACATAAACAGGTCGGAGAATCGATGGGTCTGTGAGTTGGGATTGCTGCCGTTGGTCGGGCTGAACGCGTATTCGACACTCGCAAACGCAACGTTTCGCAGCTCACTGGTGGCATAAGGCGTGATCCTCTGCAATGCTGTATCCACCGGGCTGAAGACCTGGTAGCCGTACTCAAATCCTTCGAGCCGCAAGCCATCAAATAGAATGTTGTTCGCTTCGGCATGGTTGTGACTGATGCCGATGCCAGAGGAGTTGTTGGCTTGCTGCCCCGGATCCGCAAAGTAAGACACAGGTGTGCTAACATCCCCGACAACCAAGCCGTTCACAAAATCGAACCGAGTCGAATAGAAATTCTGTATCCCGCTCTGCACGTTCCAGATCGAAAAATTCTCGATCCGTGAGCGAAAGTCGTGAGCGAGAAAAGTTGGAAACGTAAAGGTCCCCTCCATGTTGCCGCTGTCGCGATTGTGTAGCCAAGTGTGAATGCCACGGAAACCGTTGTAAGCGACGAGGCCATCGATCCCACGTGTCGGCACATTGTTGGGCGTTACGAAGTCGAATCCCGCGTCGATGATCGCTTGGCGAACCACGGGATCTTCGATCAAATCGACGGAGATTTGCTCGACGTTGGCGAGCCCATCGGTATTGTGCACGATATCGAAACCCGCAGCATTCGAACTCACTGCAACATTGTCTTCCATACGAATGCCAAAACCACCGCCCTGCACCCAGTAGCCGCTGCCCACAAAACCGAGGTCGAACCTTGGTCCTCGCAATGTTTGGAACAATGCGCCATCATCAAAGTTATTGACCAAATCGCCCGTGGTTTTTACGACGAGATTGTTCCGCCATAGTCCAAGTTCGTTGCCATCTTCGGCAACAATGCCCGCACCAACCACGTCGAACACCACGTTATCTGCCAGTACCAAGTGACTGTCGTGATGCACGATGCCCCACCCGGGCGTTCCCCATACCACATTGCCAGTTATCTCAGCGACCGGACCGTTCAAACTGCTTGCACCTAGTCGATGCGCGTGCAGACCGTACCGGCCACGCGGGTTGGTTCCTGTTCCAGGGGAGCCATCGAAGTTGCCTATGGCCGCTGGGTCGTCCACGACTTGCCGTTTGTCGGTGCGGCCCAGATCGCGAAATTGTGCGTGATGAATTTCGGCATTCACGTTGTGCATGACCATAAAGTGGCCACGCTGCTGCGTTTCAACTGTCGGGTCACTAGAGCGTACAAGGACGTTCCGCGTCAGATTCGCGACATGGATCGAAAGTTCCGACGCATCGAAGGTCTCCCCGTCGGGGCGCCGATGGTTCCAAAGGAGTGTGCTCAGCACCGCGTCGATTGCGTTCTGGTTCGTCACGTTGTTGAAGAACACGCGAACAAATCCATCGACCACTTCGAAGCTTGTAATCTCCAAGAGTTCATCGCGAAACCGCGCGTTGGCTGCATCTGCGGCGACGATCGCAGCCCCTTGACCAGTGTTGTTTAGCAGCGAAGCATCCGCTTCAGTTCCTGCAAGCAGCAAGGTGTCGCCGATCTGCCAACCCGCGGGGATCGCTGTGTCCGAGAGTTCGAGGAACGAGGCTCCCTCCAACGCGTCACCCGCGAGCGTGGTGTGCTCTACTTTTTCGGCACCAAAAATATTGGTTGCGCCGTGACTGATGAAGCCCCGTCCGACCAGCGTCGGATCATCAAGCTGACTCAATGGCCCGCCAGTCGTGTCGATCAGGATTTCAGCCGTTACAGCCGCATTGATGGCTGTGGAAGTTGTCCCGATGTTAATCGTCGAACGCGGCGCTGTCGCAAGTGTTTCGACCAGCAGACGAGTATTCAGATCGTGTTGGAACGTGAGTACACCGTCCACACGCAGCCACTCGAGCGGCACATCGCTTTGGACGTCATAGATCACTTCAACCGTGCTATGAATCAGCACTCGCTCACCGGCGGCGGGCACCGATCCAGTCGCCCACGTTTCTGCTGCTGACCACAATCCATCCTGCACTGCCACATTCGTTGCGTCAGCACTATCGATCAGGGTAAACAACGCCGCGTGTTCTCCCGCGCGGATCTCATCACCCGGAGTCCCATGCACGGGAGGTCTCTCATTCAAAACCATCGTCGCCGAGGAAGTTAGACCGGCGGAATCACTTACCGAATAATCGAACGAACGGACGACCGCGGAGTCGTCAGGAGTGAAGAACACCAAACCTTCGCGTAATTCAGCAGTTCCACCGATTATGTTGCTGATACCGGCAAGCGTAAGGGGTAAACCTTCGGGGTCGCAGTCATTCGCCAACAGTTGAGCAGGAATGACTACGGCAGTCTCGCCAAAATGGATGTCAACCGCGTCATCTGCTGCCTCGGGCGCGAGGTTCTCTCGTGAGTCACCAAGGTTCCGCTGCCAGAGCAGCATATCGGTTCCACTAACAATGCCATCCTGATCGCCGTCGGCAGCAAGGTCTTCGCCCGCAGACGGATACGTCGCTTGCCAAACAGCCAAATCGGCGGCGTCCACGACATCGTTGCGGTTGTAGTCTCCGACCAACGGCGCAGCCGTCGATGCTGCAAGTAGTGTCCGGTCTTCTAGTTTTTCAAAGGCGTTTGTTCTGTTTCGATCAAATCTCTGACGTGTAATTAGGGACTTCCTTCGGGATTGATGCACTGCCTCTGCTCCTACGCCCGCGTTAGCGTTCACCGGGTGACTTGCATGAAAATCAAGATGTGTGTCCCTAGACCGACAAACTAGCAAAAAGCTACCCAAGTTGCCAAGCAACTTGGTGAATGTGGCTCGATCAACGCTTTCGGGCAGCAGTGTCGCCTTGTGAGAGCAGAAACATTGAGGCTGCTCAGTCGAGACGGAAGGGCGACACGATCTAGCGTCGGTTGATTTCACCGCTTGCGGAAACTGATCGAGTGAAATCCAGCTTCACGACTCTCGTTGGGTGATTTGCTTCCATTCGGGGGGCATGTGTGCCATCAGATTGATGGCAGTATGCGATTAGCAATATCCGATGCAAACAACATCAATTGGCGCTGCTCGAATGGCCGAGCAGGCGTTCCTCTTACTGATCCGCTAAGTGCCTCGGCCCGACATCCATGAGGAAGTTTCTGTCAAGTCCGTAGGTAAAGAAGCACGGAGTGCTCCAAACATCTTTCTGGCATCGCATGCTCCGGTAGAGCGCTACGAAGCTAAAGGCGGTTGCTCCCATTCACACTGACGGCGTCGTGTTCCGCCATGTCGGAGCCTCGGGATGCATCCGCGAGGAAGCTTTTATCAAGACCGGAGCAAAACGAGCACGGAATTCTCCAAACATCCATCCGGCATCATCCACCATAGCGGAGCGCCATGAAACTTAATACGGTTGTTCCCATTCACACCGGCGGCGTCGCAATGCGCCATGTCGGGTCTCCGGGACACAACCTGAATCCCGCTCTCGATCTTGAATTACTCTTTATGATTGGGGCCGGTAAAGCCGCAAGTCGCGACTGAACGCAACTTCAACCAGCCTTCAATACATTCTCCTCCCACTGGGTTTGTCGTTTCATCATTGACCGCATTACGCGTACCATGTAGTGGGCAGTAGCAACCAAGGCAATATGTTTACGTTGTGGATCGTCGCGTTGCGTGCGTTCGTAAAAAGCCCGCACTGTTGGTGACCGACGAACTGCCTGCCAGGCTGCTTCAGCGAGCATCTTCCGAACAACCGAAGGGCCTTCGCGGGTAATGTGTCCGAGTCGATTCTTATCGCCGGATTGGTCCTGGCATGGAACTAGCCCAAAGTATCTTCCTACTGCCTTGGCACTAGGAAAGCGATGTGGATCGTCCACAAACGCGACAACGGCTTCAGCCGTACGGATGCCAACACCTGGAATACTGCGTAGTAATGCAACAGTGGGCGTCTGCTGTGCCCGGTTGAGGAGCGCTTGGTCAATGCGTTGCAATTGCCCATTCAGAGTATCTATCTCCTCAATCAGTAGGTCACGACGCAATTGCTGTGAGAACATCGGGAGTTCCGCTTGGCGTAGCCAGGCCACTCCCTGTATCGTCCAGAGTCCGGGATGACGTGGCGCAGCTACACCTGCGCTGCGTAACAGTGCTCGGATCGCACACTTGGCCCGGGTTCGTTTCGAGATCACTTGGTTTCGGCACTTGATCAACTCCCGCCAGGTGCGAACGTCGAGCGATGGCACGTGCACCGTGGGGACCTCGCCGATATAGAGCAGTTTCGCCAATCGCTCTGCATTCTTACGGTCATTCTTGTTCTTGGATCGGTAGGTGAGTCTCAGTTGACCTGGGTGTGCGACCAGAACTTGTTCTGCAATGGGCCGTAGCAGGTCGTGATAGTGCCCATAGCCACAACTGGCCTCGTAGCAAACACTGAAGGATTCAGGCAGTGCTTCCAGTGTGGACATCATCTGATCGATCGACCGCACCTTGCCGCGTCGAACGATTTCGCCCGATTCGTTGACAACGCAGATGGTAATATGCTTGGCATGAATATCGAGTCCGACGTAGAGCATAGCAACCTCCTGAATCAGTGGTCATTGAAACCGCAAACACGCGGTTCCACGTTACCAGACTGACAGAAGCTTCCTACATTGCTTCACGCTGAGGCAGCTGAGGACCATTCTTTTTGATCGGGTTGATCACTCGCGATTGCGATCATCATCGGTGGTCAGAATTGGTTATACGATTCTACAGCTACCGTTGGAGTACGGAGACGGTCGGAACTACGTCGGCTACTTGTCCTGCCTCAACCCCCTTGAGAATTGGTGGCAGTTTGGTGGCAACGTTGGACATATAAAACCCATGTTGATACAATGTCCAAATCGCACGACATTGGTGTAAGTGCAGGAAGCACAAGCATTTCCAACACTAATCCAACCTAAGTGCCCTACTGTGATACTAGATTCAAATCCTAGTACCCCAGTTTGTGGCACTTTTCGTCACACTCCCACCGACTTGATCTCACCTTGTCGAGCCCGACAGCAGACCGACCCGCCATTAGCGATCAGCCTAGCTCGATCGGAACTGATTGATGAAACTTCCTGCGACGCGTCGAGATTGTATCAGTATCCCACTGTTCTGCATGATCGTGCTGATGTTCGTCGCGCCGCAGATTGCATGTGGCAAGTTTCCGAGCGATTCGACACCCGGCAAGGGCCTCGTCGAACAGCATCCAGCCGACCAGCCATCGATCAAGACGCCGGCAGGTTACATGGTCGCGTATTCGGACACCATTCCGGGCACTTCCGTTGCTTTCGAAATGGTGCCAATCCCGGGCGGCAAGTTCCTGATCGGCAGCGCGGCAAATGAAGCGGAACGCGGTGAGGACGAAGGTCCGCAAGTCGAGATTCACCTTCCGCCGATGTGGGTCGCCAAGCACGAGGTGACCTGGGCGGAATACCGGCAGTATATGGAGCTGTGCAACGTCTTCGAGAAGTTCGACGACGCGGGCATCCGCCAGATCATGGACACGAACGAAATCGACGCGATCACCGCTCCTTCGAAGCTCTACGAGCCCAGCTTCACGTTCTCCGTCGGCGAAGGTCCGCGTCATCCGGCGGTATCCATGAGTCAATACGCCGCCAAGCAGTACACAAAGTGGTTGAGTCTACTGACTGGCCGATTTTATCGACTACCGACCGAAGCGGAATGGGAATATGCTTGTCGAGCTGGCACAAACACCGCGTACGGTTTTGGCGATGATCCCGCGGACCTCGCAGCGTACGCTTGGTACTATGACAACGCCGACGACGAAACTCACCCGGTAGGTGGAAAGAAGCCCAACGCATGGGGCTTGCATGACATGCACGGCAACGCTTCCGAGTGGGTACTCGATGCGTATGACGCGCAGCGCTACGCACAGCTGGCAACAAGCCAGGAAACGATTTCGTCGGAAGCGGCGTTCTTCGACAACAAGACGCTGTTCCCGCGCGTGCTACGTGGCGGCTCGTGGAACCTTGACCCACCTGATTGTCGCTCTGCAACGCGACGGCAGTCCAACGACGACGAGTGGCGTAGCTACGATCCCAATTCGCCGACTAGCCCTTGGTGGTTCGCCAGTGATGAGTCGCAAGACGTGGGGTTCCGCATCGTTCGCCCCCTGGAAACACCGACACGCACCGTATGCGAGAATTTCTGGGGTACCGACATTGCGTCTGTGCTGCGTGTCGTCAACAAGCGGATCGACGAAGAAGGGCGTGGTGAACGTGGCATCGTTGATGACAACTTACCTGCCGCGATCAAGAGCATGGAATCCAAATAGACCTTAACTGTACGAATCGAGCTTTTGCCTTATGCGCATCATCCTTGTGTTACTACTCGCACTAATCAATTCAGCAAGCGCTATCGCACAGCCTCAGGAATCCGGTTTTGTCGATTTGTTTGACGGAAAGAGCCTATCTGGTTGGATCGGCGCGGCCCGCGACCACTTCGACATCGACGCAGGTGTACTCAGCAGCCGCAAAGGCTGCAGTGGGAAGCTACTCACGGAACGAGAATATGAGGACTTCGTCCTCCGCTTCGATTTCAGACTCACCCCTGGCGCAAACAATGGCCTTGCGATACGAGCTCCGAAAGCCGGCGACTCGGCCTACGCGGGCATCGAACTGCAAATTCTCGACAATCCGGCCAAGGTTTACAAAGACCTGAAAGACTATCAGTATCACGGCTCCGCCTACGGCGTGGCGCCCGCCAAACGCGGTGCGTTGAAGCCCGTCGGCGAGTGGAATTCTCAGGAAGTCGCTTGCCAAGGCCGCGACCTGAAAGTCGTTCTCAACGGTCAAGTGATCCTAGACGTGAACCTCGACGAGGCAGCGCCAAACAACAAAACCATCGACGGCAATGAACACCCCGGTTTGCAGCGCGACCGCGGCCACGTCGGTTTCCTATGCCACGGCGACGTGGTCTCGTTTCGGAACGTCCGCATCAAGGAACTCAAAGGCAACTCGCCGCAGGACTGAAGTACCGTGACCAAGATTTGCGTTTAGTTCGCTCGCGCAAGATCTTCGTCCAGAGATCGCAGCGGTCGTAGCCCTGCTTTCTCCAGCGCGTCGTGATAACTGCGTACTGCCTCGGCGGGCTCCAGTTCACCATCGGCAATCCAACGTAGGTGTTGCACAAACGAAAGTTGGCACTCCGCATTGTTGATCCTGCGTCCAAACAATGCGGCGCGCACGCCATGCTGCTTTGCTTCGGCAAGCAAGGCGAATGAATCGAACGTCGTCCCCGCCGCTCCTCCCATGATGCCAAGGACGAGCGTAGGATCGTAGGATGCCATGCGCTCCGTCAACTCTGGACCGAGATACGGTAGTTTCAGAAACAGAGGACGCTCAGCACGCGTCAAACCGGCCAGCATGCGCACAACCGAATCGCAGACAAACCGAGATACATCCGCCGGCGCGTCGTTCCCAGGCGAGTTCGGTGGGAAGACCTCCAAGAAATGACGAAAGCCTCGGCTTTCGACTTCCGAACGAAACACGGAGTACGCCTCCAAGCTTTCTCGATCGGCGGCCGCATCGTTGTTCAGTGTTACCGAATAGAGGCCCAAGTCGGCGATTGATTTCGCTTTGTCGTGGACTCGATTGAGACTCACACTCCGAAACGGCAACGAAGGCTGCTGCGAATAGTTCCCGGTGCCCGCAGCCAACCAGATATCCGTCGAGTCGTTTGCCCTGATAGCGGGCGTGACGGCGCTGTGCGCGAAGATCTGCTGTTCGCCGGACAGTACTTCACAGGTGCTCGCGCTCATCAACGCGATGTCGATGAGTCCCTGCTCGACGATTCGCCTAATTTGGTCTCGAAACTCCTCCAACGTGCGGGGACGTCCGGTTTGCGAGCAGTTTCCCGTTGCAGAAAGTCCGAATGCCATGTCAGCATCTTTCGCGTCTGCCAGAATAAACTCGTTGCAGGCGGGATCTTCGTGCAACCTACGCAATTTTTCATCGAGCGATTTTGTCATGTCAGAGTTAAGTGCCAGAGCGAGTTGGTTTGGTCGTCGAATGGTGATCCACACCAAATGTGCTGATCCGTCTCCGAGAGTTACCCGGCCATTCTAACGCCTCCGGTCAATCAGAACATTGCAACATCGCTTAGATTCAACGAAGATGAAGCAATCAGGCATCGCAACACAGATCGTTTGAGTCAAATGCTAAAGCATCATCTAACAACGCTTCGATTACTGTTTCTGGGGGCTACGGCAGTCTATTGCCTGCCACCAATTGTGAGTCGCGCGGAGCCTCCCGCACTTGCATACCCGGGCGAAAACCTGCGTGATGGAATCCTAAATCTGGCCAAGTTGCACGAGGCGGCGGCCAGCGAGGACCCAAATTCGGTGACCCATCAGGTTGGAATCTGCGAAGCCTACACGATGCATTGGTGCTTCGGATTCGCACCGCGAGACGAAGTGTTACCGAAAATGAAAGCAGCCTCGCATCTGGCCATCGCGCTTGACTCAAACGATGCCGGCGCCCGCACGGCACAAGGCATTGTGAAATTGAGCGAGCACAACTGGTCTGGAGCCGAGCTTGACTTTGCCACCGCGGTCCAACTCGATCCAGATCGCGCACAATCGCAACACTGGTACGCGCTGTATTTGGCGGCGATGGGCCGCCACACCGAAGCACTGGTCCATTCGGAGAAAGCCGTCGCGTTGGATAATTCGCCGGGCATGCAAACGGGTCTGGGATCGATACTTTACTTTGGTCGTGATTGGCCACGCATGATCAGAGACCTTACTTTGACGACCAAGGAGCATCCGAACTTCGCCTACGCTTACGATTGGCTCGGCATGGCCTACGTGCAAGAAGAGCGTTTCGACGAGTCGATCGCCACTTACGAGAAAGCGGTAGAGTTGTCGGGAGGGCTAGCGGAAATTGTGGCCGGGCTTGGGCACGCGTACGGATTGGCTGGCAAAGAGGCTGAAGCGCGCGAGGTGCTACAAAAACTGCTCGCGCTGGATGAGCGATGGTATGTCCCACCGGTGCAGATCGCCTATGTCTACGTCGGGCTGGGCGAGCATGAGAACGCCCTCCGCATGTTGCAGCGTGCCAGCACAGAGCACTCTTGGGAGTTAGTTTTCTTGCGGGAAGAGCCCTGGTTTGATCCACTGCGAGATGATTCACGTTTCCAAGCGTTGCAGGCGAGCCTGAACTTTCCTCAAGCGGCTGGCCAATAAGAGCGAAATAGCTACGTACCGAGTTTTGTCTACAGTAGCACTTGATTCGCCAGGTGAAGAGTATGAAGCGACTGCATTTCAGGTTCGAACGCCAAGCGGGCTGGCCGCAACGAGTCCTGATTGCCGCCGTGACAGTTTTTCTTCTGGCTTCTCAAGTGTGGGCGCAGTCGCAAACGCACCATACGATTCGAGTTGTCGACTCGGTCACGGGACGAGGCGTGCCGTTGGTTCAACTGAAAGCCGAAGGGAACACGTTTTTTACCGACAGCAACGGCATCGTGGCGCTGGATCATCAAGCTCTGATCAACCGGGATCAGGCGTTTGAGTTCGCGAGTTACGGGTACACAAGCATCGCGCAGACACTTTCCACACAACTCGGCAACCAGAGTCAGATTTCAATCGTTCGCAACAACCGCGCAGAGAGATTGTATCGATCCACAGGAGCGAATATCTATGCGGCAAGTGTCGCTGTCGGGCAATCAACGCCGATCAATGAGCCGATTTCCAACGCGAACATCATGGGGCAAGACTCGGTGCAATGGGCTGTGTACAACAACCGGATTCATTGGTTCTGGGGAGATTCGCTCTACGAGAATGGCGGCGGTCTTGGCGGCAACTACTGGACATCTGGCGCGACTTCTGAATTGCCGGCCAATGGCGGACTCGTTCCCTCGCAGGGGGTTGACTACACCTACTACGAGGACGAACTCGGGCAGACACGGCCCATGTTTCCGTTGTACAAATCGAGCGGCAGACCGGTCTGGGTCGATGGAGCATTCACGGCTGACGACAACTCCGGGCGCGAACGTTTACTTGTGCACTTCATGCACGTCGACTCTTTCCTGCCCCAGTTCAAGCTTCGTGAGCAGGGGCTCGCGGTCTTTAGCGACGCTGCGGAGGCCTTCGTCAAGCTTGAAGACTACGGCGTCGCCCCTGTCGAGCAGTGGGGCACCGGACCCCCCATCACACCGAAGGGGCACTCCTTTCGCCATTCCACGGGAGGTGTTGATTACATCTACTTCGGCGAGAACTACCCTAACATCCGAGTGCGCGATAACTGGGACGACATTCGCGACATCGCGACCTGGGAGGCCTTTACGCCACTGCGAGAGAACTCACGCTACAACGCGGCAAATCCACCATTGGAACTGGATAACGAAGGCAAACCAGTCTACGGTTGGAAGAAAAACACCGATCCATTGGGAACCGAGATCTTCGAAGAGATGGTCACTAACGGCCACCTTTCGCGCGCGGCCGCCCCGGTCGGATTGATCGATCACGAAACAAACTCGCCTGTGAGGCTCCATCGCTCGTCTGTCAGCTGGAACGACTACCGTCAGAAATGGGTGATGATCGGCAATCAGTCGTTCGGTAACGGCAGTTTCCTCGGCGAGGTATGGTATGCCGAAGCGCCAACACCCGAGGGACCATGGAAGAATGCGATCAAAATTGCTACACACGCGGACCCGACCGGCGAGTTGGGCGGGTCTTACTCGTTCTACAATCCAACGCAACTTCCGTTCTTCGATGAACAGGGCGGAAGATACATCCACTTTCAAGGGACTTACTCATCGCAGCTATTCGACTCGGCGCCAAACACACCAGACTACGAGTACAACCAAATCGCTTATCGGTTAGACCTGGCAACACTGCCGCAACTGGCTGCCAACGTACCCGCTGCCGACTTCAATGCCGATGGACTGGTGGATCGGTTCGACCTGGCCACGTGGCTGGCGTCCTTTGGAACAGATGCCCAAGGAGATGCCAACGACAACGGCATCACCGACGGAACCGATTTCTTGCTACTGCAGCTCGATTACGGCCGTGACCTCTCGGTAGCATTGCAAACAGCTGCCTACCTCGCGGTACCAGAGCCCAGCACCAGCGCGTTGATGCTCATCACGACTGCCGCGACGATCGCGAGCCGAGTTGTCGCTCGCTAAGCACGCTCGGCGGCTTACGCAAGTGTCACTTCGATCAGATGAGGAGCGTATTCTGTGGAGGTGACGTACGTGATGTATATCACTTTCCCGCCGTGGCGTTGCAGTTCGGGGTGCTCTTTTCCCGCGTTGAAGATGTCGTCGCTACTCGTTCGAGGCGGTCGATACAGAAGATGCGGTTCGCTCCAAGGACCGGTGATTCGTGGCGCAGTTCGCATCACAATCTTGTTGTCACGCAGCAACGTATGCACCGCGACGTACTTGCCAAGATACGCGTTGTATGCTGCTGACATCTCGTTCGGCACCGAGTCGAAAAGCGCCGCCTGCGGGTTGTATTTATCTGACCATGTGGGTTCGACGTGCTGGCGGTCGACGGTCGGCCCGTCGACGAGATATTCGTAACTGGTCAAGTCCTCAATCGTCTCAGGCCGAGTTCTGGCAAGATACATCCCGGTCCAAAAACTCCCCCACAGATAGAGATAGCCATCTTCTTTGGCTTCCACAAAAACCCCATACCCGGGGCCTCCGCCCTTCCAGAACATCGTCGACCCATCCGGCGCGTGCAGACGGCGAAACTTATACTCACCGATTCGTGCGCGTGCGATCCCCATTCCATTCGCTTCAAATTCCTCAAACACATCAACGTTCGCGTGCATTGTGATCTTGTGATAGTACACGTAGATATCGTCGCCAACACAGACGCCGTGTACAGCCCACAAGCGATGCTTCGCGGGATCTTCATCAGGCAGATACTCAACAAACTGTCGCGCGCGTGTGCCCGCATTGGTCGCGAGATAGTTAAACTGGCGAATGCCGCGCGTGACATCCTGCTGTTTCGGCACGATTGCCGCTGTATTGGAAAGTGAGTTGCTGAGATCGTGGTAACGGATCGAGTCGAAGGGGCCTTCGATCGTATCACCAAAGATCCAGAATGCGTCTCCACTGGGTAGCACAACTGATGTCGCTGCGTCTTGCCCAGTAATCCCGAGCGGATTGTCCATGAACTGAATACCAAGATCACGGACCGAGCCCAAAAGCGGACTCGCCGGCTGCGCGTGGTTTGGGGGGAATTGCGGTGACGCGAACGCCTTGGATCGGTCCAGCAACGTTGGCGAACTCGCAACAACGCCCAGACTGGTCGCGGCAATGAATCGCCTTCGTGAGAATTCCATTAGCCGATCACTCATGAGCTGCTCCACCACAACACGTCCTTCCTCCATGCTCAGGCTGGCAACTCATTTGGCGGGTGAGCGGCAGTGAGCGTTACAAAATCATGGTACACCGAGGGCGTGATACATGATGCGTTCTAATGATAGCTAAAGTCGACTAATCTCGTTCAATGGATCGATCCAATAACGGGGGCGAGACAGTTTTTTCTGAGAAGCAAGTTTGAGGAAAATACACTTTGAGGCTAGAATGTAGGCACATGGCGACCGATTGGCGTTGTTGTGTATCTCGAGGCGTTGAGTTAGGCGTGACTCATCTTTTGATGGTTCTTTTGTGAAGACGAGCAGTCGTCGTCGGAGGTAGGTTCGATGAATTGGGAGTCGTTTGCCCGCGCGCGATTTCCACGGCGTGGCTTTACTTTAGTGGAGCTGCTCGTCGTGATTGCGATCATCGGCGTGCTCGTAGCGCTGCTGTTGCCGGCGGTGCAAGCCGCGCGCGAAGCCGCACGTCGAGCACAGTGCCAAAACCATCTGAAACAGATGGGGCTGGGCTTTCTCAACCACGAAAGTACGCACGGCTTCTTACCCACAGCAGGCTGGAGCCCCTGGAGTGTGGGGGATCCGGATCGAGGCGCTGGTAAGGAGCAACCGGGCGGAT
>JANQQA010000257.1 GCA_028285205.1 Bythopirellula sp.
CGTTCATGGAGTGAGTCAACTAAGCACACTGTGCCTAGGTCACACCCGCACCTGGGGGCAGATTACCCAACAAATATCGATTGGAAGGATTTGGAACACAAGATGCTTAATGCCGTCTGCAATACGCGACCCAATGCCACACGAATTGTGAAGCGGCCAGGCAACGGGTCGAGAGACCGACATGCGTACCTCGGGACAGGGAAAAGTAGGGGCAAAGCCACTAAATTCTTCGACATTTTGAGCAACGATGAGGAATCCTGCTGAAAATCGCTTGCTTTTGGCCACGGGCTCCGGTTACTTTGAAAGTAGGGAGAAGAGATTAGAGCAATTGCCAGCAACCACCGCTACGGGTTTCACAGTAACTCGTAGTCTGAGTTCGGACTCAGGAGGTTTGCTGTGATCTTAACTTGCTCACGCTCCCGATTCTGCGGCTGCCCAGCTCAGCGGTGGCACTCCTTGGTAGTTGCTGGCCAGGCAACGATTCTTTCATCCGGTTTGTTCGAAGATTTCAGCGGAGGTACGTCATGAAGAGGTTTTTCTTGTTGTTCGTTTTGGGATTTGGCTTCATTGTAACTGATCCTATCAAGGCGGCGACAATCTATAGCCAAACTACCCCAGAAGAACCTAATGCTGCGTTTGCGTCCAGTCAGTTCTCTCCCGTATCCCAAAAATCTGCAGATAACTTTTCTATCAACGCCTTCGACAGCGTAGAGATATTATCTTTGCGGTTCATTGGCGGGCATGGGATAGCAGACGATGTGGTCGACGATTTTCGCATAGCTTTTCTTGAGGATGTGGGAGGCAGACCTGGGGCACCGCTAGTTGGTGGTGATTTTCACATCGGTTCTGCATTCAAACGCTCCGCGACAGGCGGAGATCTGCTAAATGGCGTGATCAGGCCATTTGAGTATTTAGTCAATCTACCGCAGGCAGTCGAAGTGAACCCCAACACTACATATTGGGTTTCGATTACAAATCGTCCGATGCCAAGTTCAGGATGGGTGTGGGCGAGGGCAGATGGTGAACTGGATCAAATGACTGCGGCAACGAACGGCTCGATCACTTCCGGTCCGTGGGACGCATTCGCCACCGGTGGCATGTGGTTTGAACTTAACGACCGTATCATTCCGGAGCCTTCTTCCATTGGCTTCTTGCTGATTGGCTTGGTTTCGCAATTGGCAATACATAGCCGCTCTGAACCTAAGCGGGGGAGTCGTCGATAGAGTGGCTGCTAGTCTTAAGAAGTACTGCTATCAATCTATGAGACACTGAAAGGAGTCAACAATGTTTAACAGATCCAACAGGAGCTCTCAGCTTCGACCTAAACGATTACGACTAGAGTTGCTGGAAGAGAGACGTGTTTTGGATGCCGTCACTGTGACGATTGACAATGACCGCGCAGATGCTGATCCAGCTCATGATATAACGGAACTAGAATTAGACCCAGGCATGGATGGAGAAATATCGCTCAGAGAGGCGATAATAGCAGCGAACAACACCCAAGGGCCAGACAAAATTACCTTCGACCCCATGCTCTTCAGCACCGCCCGAACGATCGAAATCGATTCGATATTTCCAGACGTCACGGATTCTCTCACCATCGACGCCACTATACCCGATGACCCCGCCGGAGGTTTTTTTGATGTGACCATCGACGCACAGCGTGGCGGTGATGGTGTTTTTGATAACGGGAATGGCTACGGCATCTTCGTGGTCAACGTCCCTTCTGGCTCGTCTGACACCTTATTTAGTTTGAAGGGTTTGAAACTCACCGGAGCCGATAACCCCGGCGTAGGTGGTGTGATTGACCTTGCAAAAGTGGACCACCTTTCGATCAGCAATAGTGTGTTCATGGAGAACAGTGCAAGCAGCGGTGGTGTAGTCTTTGGTCGTGATAACTTGCTTCCAGTTGATGCAGAGGTTGATATCAAGGATTCCCTCTTCGTAGACAATGTGGCTCGTACCGGTGCGGGAGGTGCCTTGTACCTTCCAAGGCGAGTGGGATCCGTGACGATACAATCTAGCTCCTTTCTCGACAACGCCGCGAGAACTAGCTCTGGGTCTGGCGGAGCCATCCGCCACACCGGCGGGACCCTGGAAATTACTGGCAATAGCCAGTTGTCCGGCAATACCGCCGATGGAGCTGGTGGAGCCCTTTACCTTCGGGGCACGGGATCACTCACGATCGAAGATGCGATGTTTGTCGACAACACTGCTGAGAAAAGCGGCGGTGGCGTCTATCTGCGTTTTGATAGACTTGGACAAAAAGCAACTATCAGTCGGAGCGTATTCAGGACCAACAACGCTCTTGACACTGCCGACCAGAACGGAGGAGGGGGCTTATTTGCGGACCTACATGGCACTGCTTCTCAAACTGAGGCGACGCAACCGATGATGGTCGTCGAGGACTCGACATTTGAGGACAACGACGCTGAAGAAAATGCTGGCGGTATCTGGGTCTGCTCGAAATTCGGTGCCAAGTTCGAATTGCGTGACAGCACACTCTCGGGAAACAAAGCGGGGAGGATTGTAGATGACGAATTCTTTCCACCTTCTGTTGCTGGCGGTGACGGTGGGGGAATCTGGATCGGTATACCCGGATTTCAGCCAGGAGCTCTCTTTGAAGCAACTCTAGAGAACGTCACGGTTTCTGGCAATGAAGCTCTTGCCGAAGGTGGCGGTGTCTGGGCAGGAGCTACAATTACAACGGGTTCAGACGCTCTCACAACAGAATTGAGACATGTGACGATCACCAAAAACACTGCTCCGGGCATCTCTGGGAACGCAGGTCAAGGTGCTGGCTTATTCAGCCAGATCGATTCAAGAATCGATACCACCCTCTACAACACCATCGTCTCCGGCAACACGGACGACGGAACAGTGGGCAGTCCAGCCAACAATGTTGGTGGGGCCATCAACAACGTAGCATCCAAGTTCAACCTCTTCGGTTCCAACGCCGGGGTATTTACCGGACTGCCTCCTGAATCGAACCCAAACAAATGGGACGACGACGACAATCCTGATCTCGGTCCCCTGACCGACAATGACGGCTCCACGTTCACTCATCTCCCCAATAACCCAGACACCAACGAAATTGTTGACGCCTGGGACGAAATCGATTTGATAAATGAACCGGTGCAGATTCCCGAGTTCGACCAACGAGGCGGTGAGTCTGGAAAAATGGGATTTGATCGCGTGGTCGACTTCCGAGGCGGCGGCAACAAAATCGACATTGGTGCCGTGGAATTCCAAGAAGCTGCCTTGTTCCCCACAATCGATGAAATTCTCCTCGACCGGAGAACATTAGACAGCACCGCGTGGGTGGAAAATGCCGAAGTCTCGTTGACTGACCGCGTGGCTAATGGTCACCAATTGCGGGCGATAGGAACCGCAAACCCCAATACCATTGAGATCGCGTTTACTGAGGACGTTACACCCCATGGAAGTCTTCCGAGCGGTGATCCGTTGACGCTCAAAGTCACCGAGCCAAACTCACCTGGCTATGTTACCACCAATGAACTGACGGCGGATTCGTTCGACTCTGGTCGAGACAGTCAAAATCGGCTTGTCTATACCTGGACCTTCAACACACCACTACCCAACGGCAAGTATTCAATTCACTTAAACACCACGGAGATCAAATCCGACGACGGTAACAACAGGCCTCTCGATGCGGTTTGGGAAAACGATGACAACGGTGGAAACACTCGCTTCAATGACACACCGGACGACCTGACCGATGATCCAACGGCCAATCGGAGTTTTATGCCGGATGATAATGTCGTCAATGAGGACGACGTTGAGTTTCGTTTTCACTTCGCTTTGCTGGCAGGAGACTATGACGGCAATCACAAAGTGGACGGCGTCGACTTCCTACGCATTCAACGGAATGACGTAGGAATGGGGCATGAAATTGCCGACGTCAACGGTGATGGGATGGTCGATAGCCAGGACTTGGCCGTTTGGACTGCCAACGCCTATACCCTGTTCCCCATGCGGGCTCTCGGTGGAGCCGACTTCAATGACGATGAGTACGTTGGAGTCCCAGATTTGGTTATCTGGCAGGCGGGATTTTATCTGACACCCGGCGCGTTGACACCTGCCGATGGTGACGCCGATGGTAGCGGCGATGTCGATGGAGAGGATTTCGAAATCTGGCAACGGAAGAAAGCGGGGGTAGAACCTGGAGCAATGGCAGGACTAAGTGCATGGTTCGAAGCCGCTCGTATTGATGGGATGAATCCCTATGATCCGAGTTTTGCTCCGACCGTCTTGAACGTGCTGGTTAGCGATTCTCAAATCCCTGGCAACGTTCAGTCCTTCATGTCCCTGATGGAAACAGGGCAGCAGTTGGAATCGCTCGGCTTCGCCGTGGATACCATTAGCATTCAATTCAGTGAGGAAGTCTATGCGACCAACCAAACGATTTCCGTAACCAATTTGGATGGTCCGTCGCCAGGACAGGCCACAGAATATAGCTACGATATAGCCACACAAACCGCTTCCTGGACTTTCGGTAGCACATTCGCTGACGGTCAGTACTTGATCACAATCGATGATGTGCTCGACGACCTCAGTGGACAGATTCTCGACGGTGAATTAGACAATCCTTGGAAGTTCTCGGACGCATCGCCTGCAGCTCTCAAGAGTGGCGACGGCGAAGAGGGAGGCGAATTCCGTTTTCGCTTTACCGTGCTGGAGAATGATTCCGACCACGACAACGTCGATGGCACTACCGATTACAGGGAATGGCCATCCGTTGAGCCAGGTATGATCTTGGTCTCCACGACCACCGATGAGGTGGACACGGACTACAGTCAGGGCAACATGAGTTTGCGTGAGGCGATCATTGAGGCGAACCTCGCCACGGAGCCTACGACGATTGTGCTGCCAACGGGTAGATATAGTCTCACTCGCACGGGCACCGAGGCCAGTGACGCCACCTACAATGATTTGGACGTCACGGGTGACCTGACCATTGTTGGCGACGGGGCTGGCTTCACGATTATTGACACGACCAGTCTCACTGGCAGCGAAGGACGTGCCCTCCATCTCAATACCGCGACTGCCAAGCTTCGCCTCGACAAGTTGACCATTGCCAACGGAGCGAACGCCTCGGATGGGCAGGGCGTGTATGTGCAGTCAGCAGATACTCTAGAAATCTACGATAGTGCAATTGTCAATCACGAAGGCTGGGCGGGGGGCTCCGGCGTCGCGGTGAAGGATGCCGATGTGACAATCCGTCGCAGCGTGTTCGTGAACAACGATAATACCAGTCCCAATCCCGGTGCCACGGGAGCTGCTCTCAGCGTGTATACCGCGACCAGCGGTGGTGCTGCCTTGACGTTAGGGCAGACGATCTTTGCCAACAACGTCCAGGCCAATGGCAACCAATACGCCGTATGGACTGGTGTTCATGTCACCAAGACCAATGAAGGCGATAACCTGTACGACTCCGCTGCAGGTGGATTCTTCGATACCACTTCGGGCACCGGCGACTATCTAGGAACGCCCGATTACGTCGTCACGAGTGTGGCTGACACGTTTAACCACTTGGATAACGATGAGGCTTTGTCGATCCGCGAGGCGGTCGATTTAGCCAACGCCGCCAGTGGCACCGACGAGATCTGGCTACCCGCGTGGAAGTTTACGCTCACCCGTGATCGGGCCACCTATGGTGGTGGTAGTGCCACCGACACCGATGTTGCCTTTGGGGACATTGATGTGAGCGATAACTTGGTGCTGCGTGGCGTATCGGACTTGTCCATTGTCGAATGGCACCCCTCGGTGACCGATCCCCAGCAATCCAACTATGAAGATGAGGTCTTCAAGCTGTTGGGCGACTTCAATGGCGATGGGGAGACCAACCAGGACATGGTTGGCCAAGACGACTACAGTATTTGGGATGCGAGCGACGGGGTCACCGGCCAAGCCACGGAAGCTTACCGAGCGGACGCTGACGAAGACGGCGACGTCGACAACGACGACTGGCAGATTTGGCAAGATCATTTGTACAATACCCTTGGGCACCATAACGTGACGTTCCGTATCTGAGGTGAACCACGACAGCAGCTGCAGTGGTGTGCTTACGCGATAAGGAAAGGGCGATACGAGGAAGGCGATCTCAGGGCCGTTAGTTCTCCCGGGCCCTGGGGTCGCCGAGGAACGTTTGCGGGCGTTAGGAGGCGAATGTCGCGTTCGTTTTTTGGGACTCACCCCAAAATCGTAATCTTCTCGACCTCACCACGGGTGATTTTCTGGTCCCGGCGATCATAGAGCCGCGTGGTGCGAGGATCACTGTGCCCGGCCATCCGCTGTGCTTCGGTGAGAGAGCCGCCGTTTTCCAGATAGTTGGTGATCCCGGTCCCGCGAAACGAGTGATTACCAATGCGGTCGGAGATTCCTGCCTGCTTGGCCCGCCGCTTGATCATCCGCCAGGCGTCCTGCCTGCTCATCCGATTACCATTGAGCACCCCCGACCGACCGCGAGAACAGCGAAACAGCGGTTGCCGCTTGGTCGGCCGACCAGACTTGCCGAGCTCAAAGGGAAACTCCTCGGCACCACCGGCAGCAGAGATATAGGCATCCAGATACTCTTCGAGTTTGTGCTGGACGGGCATGATGATGGTCTTGCCGTTTTTTTCGTGGAGCTTGATGGACCAGTTTTTTCCTTCGTCGAAATAGTCGGTGACGTTCATCCCCAGGGTGGCTTCAATCCGCCCAAAGGTGGCGGTCATGGTAGCGATCAGAGCCCGATCACGCAGCCCCACGACCGAGGAGACATCAATGGCCTCGATGAGCTGGGCCATTTGATCGGCATCCAGGATGGGTGTTGTGCCTTGAGTGACAACATGTTTGGGGCCCCGCACGGCCTGAGCGGGGTTGATTTCAACGATCTGACCGACAATCAGCCAATCATAGAGCATGCGAATGGCTGCCAAATGCTGCTTAGCGGTCGATTTGGAACGTTCCTCGAGGAGGTGCTCGATATAGGCGGCCACGTGAAAAGACTGGATATCGGTGAATCCCAGCTCATGCTGGTCACACCAGTGAAAGAACTGAAACGAGGCCCGAAAATAGGCCTGCCTGGTATTGGGATTACGAATGTTATCGGTGAAGAAGGTAGTGAACCGTTTTTTGCCCTTGCGGCTGAGCTCCGCGATGATCACCGGATAATGTTGGCCAATCACCGGAGCCGAAGCCGCCGGTTCGACGGTCACCAGCTCGGCCTTTTCAGCCGGACTGCGAATCACGACCTCTCTGGGCCGAATCACTCGCGGCTGCTTAACCATAATCCTGCGTCCTCAATTCTTCTTTTTCCTACTGCCCAAACCGAGCTTGAGTTCACTCCGGCTCGAGCCGCCATTATTATGATACATAACGTCCTGTATGTATCACAAAGCAACCATCAAAAGGAGTGATCCACATCGCGACACCTAGCAAGCTATACGAGAAAAGAACGCCGATGAAACTGATGGCAGTAGGGAGTGGAGTGGCAATTGACTCTTGGAACGGAATTGGAACAATGTGGGCAGTATTTGTACAAGGTAAGAGCAATCCATTCGCAATGTCGGATTGTCGAAGACCATTGGAAACTAAGATGCTAATACGTCATTGCCTTCTGTGTTCCATGTAAGTGCCATGCGAGATTGCTGGACTTAAAATCCAGTGGGGGGTAACCCCCGTGCGGGTTCGAGTCCCGCCTCGGCTATTGGATCTGGATGTACGCCAATGCCCATGTTCGCACCATGTTGCAAAACTACGGTTTTCTTGGCAATCTCGCCTTGAGGTTGCGGTTGGCTGCGCTCGTGCGCGTGCACAGACTGCGCCGCATTTTGCGCCGCGTCGACGGCAACAGCTTTGGCGAAGTGCTCATCGGTCACTTGGAGGTAATGGCGACGCGCCACGCGTTCGCTGTTTCCCAGCCAAGCGCACACGACGTGCAACGGAAACTCGGCCTCTAGTTCCGTCTGACGCGTGCTCCGGAGGTTCTGGAACAACTTCGGCCAGACTGCAAGCCCAGAGCGTTCGATGATGCGAGACATTGTTGTTCGCAAATTCATGTGGCTACCTCGATAACGCGAGATCACGTACTCCGCGCCTTCTTCGGCTTGCTCAATTGCATCTTCCAGGTGTTTCTGCAGTTGCGGGAAGATGGGCACGTAGCGAAAGCCCCTGCCGACGTGATGCTCTGTCTTGGTCGCTTTGATACGAATTCGCTTCAGGTCCCAATCAACATCGCCCCAGCGGAGGGCCAGCGTTTCCGAGGGACAGCGAAGACCGCCCCAGCGGCTAAGAACGAATATCAAGCGCCACTCTGCATCCGGACATGCCTCAAGAACCTTCTTGGCATCAGTGGTCGTAATAAAGTGAGAGCGAGTATTGTTCGGTAGTATGGTAGCTTTCTGGTCGTGGAACGGACTCTCCAGTATTATTCGCTGACGTACTGCAGCGTTAAAAAACACCTTCGCTACAGCAATGTGCTTTCGTACGGTGTTCTCACTGCGAGTCTCGGCGAGTTCACGACGCCAGCAGTCCACATCGCCCGGTGTAATGGAATCGACTTTCGTGCTAGCGCCGAAGTACGATATCAGCAATGATTCCGAGGTACGCCACTTTGCCAGGGTATTAGGCTTAACGTCGGTGCGGCCTTGGATGTACTCGCGGACGTACTCGCCGAGCAGCTTGCGAGTACGAAATTCTGCTAATCCCACGCTCGTCAGCTTTTCGCGGAGTCCGTTGTCAATATTCGCAAGCCAGCGGCTCGTCTCATCGCTTGGCGATCCCCCCGACAGTTGTGCTGCTGCAAGATCTTCAACTCGAAGCTTCACAGCCTCGGCTTGCCGCTTGCTCATTTTCCCCAAACGGATCGTCTTTCGAAGGCCATCTGCGTCGACAAATTGAATTCTCCGTCGTCCGCCAGGATCATTCGCCAGTGATGCCATGTTTATCAGTTCCTTGTAGTTTCTGATTGCGTGCTGTCGTTGATTCT
>JANQQA010000266.1 GCA_028285205.1 Bythopirellula sp.
ACCTTCCAGTCGAATTTCAAGGCCCGTCTCTCTACCCCGCACATCCCAGATCGAGCCATCTTGTCGTCTGTTACGGCACGCGACCGAACCCCGCAAACCTGTGCAATGCTAGTTTTGCTCAGCGTTGGAAACGCTGTTTCGCCGAGCAAAACTGCTCGTCACACCCCGGTTTTTATAGGTCATGACCCTCAATAAGCGCGAGCAAAACTCGCCAGTCCGCACTAGGCCGAGAGCAACAGGCGGTCCATCACCCCCGCCCGCATGTCGACACATTGCACACGACCTCGGAATTCCCGACGACTAGATTCGCAACGACGATTGACCGTCTGCCGTCAACCCGAAGTGGTCTTATCATCTGTCACGCAATCTCAACGGCACCAAGCTGGTTCAATAGCAGCACTTGGATTGGAAGGTCAGTGGTACCGATCAAGGTGAATGCGGTCCAGCCCGGCAAGAGGTCCTCGACTGTTTGCCCCCAGCAAGTGATGCACTCATCGCCAGTCGTTATCGGCATTGCCTGTTCGAAATCGAGATTCTCGAACGCGCATTCCGCTAAGTCATGACAATATCGGCAAACTAAAAAGAAATAGAACCGTCCTTAGCCACCAAGTCAACGGAGACTTCAGTGTGCGAAAGTCCAGCAGGTGTGCAAACTCAACGTGGTGTTTCTACCTATGTTCATGTGACTACTATGACGCCTCCTGCATCGGACAGGCTAGTTGCTCATTCGCTCTTCATGGCGAGGGCTGCCTCTGTACCACAACTAAACTGCAGCCGAGCAGCAGCACGACGATACTCGCGGGCTCCGGTATGGGAATCGGCGAGAATCGAATGTCGTCGAGGTACACACTTGTATTTGTTCCCAGCGAGAATTTGAGTTCGGCATCTACGCCGGCCAGTTCGGACGGGACGTTAGCTCCGAAAATGGTCACGCGTTGGGGTACGTATCCAATCGTTGCGGGATGGGCCCCCTCTCCAGGTTGGTCCTAGGACCACCTCGGACCTCAGCGCGATTAGATCAAGTGTGGTGCCACCTAAGAACAATTCGAACGGCCCAGACGGTTCGCCTTCTAGTCTCCCACCACTGCCTATAAACATAAACTGGATTGACCGAGCATAGGCGGGTATTTCCCCGACCTGCGACAGACTGGCCGTTACCGCTACAGTGTCGATATACAGCGAATAGGCACCTTGAAGAGGCCTATATGGAACGCCGCCGAAGGGTGCGGAAAAGGGATTGCTTCCCTCGTTGCCATTGAAACCGTCAATGATGCTGAAAATCGCGGGATACAAGCCAATATGTCCGGCCGTGTTATAGTAGGCGTAGTCGCTTCCGCCAAACTCATTGCCCTCAACCGTCCAGCCAGGTAACAGGTCAGCTTCTGTCTGGCGTTGATTCTCCACCGGACTCGCATGTTCGAAATCTAGATTCACGAACGCAAACATCTGGTGGCAAGCGAAAAGAACGTATAAGAGCCACGCGTATCGGGCTGCCGAGATCATCAGAATACTCCTGCCTCGTGCAATTGGGCCGATCGCATTATACAGTTTTTTCTCACTATCATAAACATACTCGACGATTAGCAGCAAAACACGTACCTGAACTGCATTCCTGCGTATCACGGCTGTGGGCCGTCGATGAGTCATGTCTTTGCCCGTAGGAAAATGGGCGGACTACGGGTTTTGTCCCCCGGCACCGTATACAATACACTTCGGCACGTTCGGCGAAACTAGGCCAAACAAGGTTCTGCGGGTCGCCGTTTGAGTCGACGGACCAAGACCTCGTTCAATTTTTCAGAAGTCAGTCTCTTCTGGCGAATTCGGGATGCAAGTCGTTCTGAGCCAATAGGTTGTGGCATATCAAAACTCTGCAATGCGTCGTCTTTTGTCATTGTTGATCTCCTCGGAAGTCCAGTTCGTAGGCGCGTCGAAGCTGTAATCGATTGACACCAAAGGCCTTACGATTCTGTCAGGAGACGCGTGTCGTTTCGGACAAGAACCCGCCAGGTTTCGATTGCACGTAGGGCAAGCTCTACGGCGCAATGGGATCCAATAGTCGCGTCTGGCGTGCACGGGGCAGTAAGACGTTGTTTACAGCGAGCCTATTTTACCAAAGGGAGTGGCTCAAATTCCACAACGAATCTGCTGCTATTCGCACACGCAGCAATTTGAACCATGTGACCAAGCCAGCACACCTCTGCAACCATTAGTGTTTTGCGGACGGAGTACTGCGAGACGCGCTTTGCAATTCAAGCGTAGCATGTTCGAACCGGATTAGAACGCAAATGCTCTGCATAGCTATCGTAATTGCGTTATGCCTCTGCCGGCCATGCGTTGCGAACTCTTGTGTCCGTGGCATAGAGTTCTGAACGCCTAGCTACACACGAGCGGCTAGAGCGTCGTCGATGCTTACGTTCCATTTTGGAAACGGATCGGAAAAGGCTTGCCACGCTTCCATGCCTGCCGAGAACTCCTCGTCGGTCAGCAAGCACTCCTGGAGCGAATCGTAGATGGCGATTTCGTCCATGCCGATGCCGATGAACACCAGTTCTTGCCGGCAGTCGCCGACCTCTGGATGCCACTTCGCCTCAAGTTCTTCTTGAAAACTGACGGACGGTGGCCAGTATTCGCGCGGGATAGCCGCCCACCAGAACCCGCCGAAGTCTAGCCGCGCAACTCGGCCAGCCTGGGACCAGACGCCGATCTTGTCCAATCGACTGGCAAGCCAGAAGAAACCCTTGCTGCGTAGTACGCCATTCCAATCTTGGTTGAGTCGATCATAGAACCTTTGTGGATGGAATGGCCGTCGAGCGCGATACACGAAACTACTGACGCCGTACTCTTCCACTTCGCTGGCGCCGTCGCCGCGCAGCGTCAGTTGCCATCCTTTGCTCTGCTTGGCGATCTCGAAATCAAAGCGTCCGGTGCCCATGATGCGCGCAGGCTCGATACGCCCAAACGACGTTTGCAGCTTGAGAGCGTGTGGATTCAGCTGTTCGACGAATCCCTCGATGGCCGCCAACGTGTCTTCGTCGATCTGATCCGTCTTGTTCAATACGATGACGTTGGCAAACTCGACCTGTTCGGTCAGTAGATCGGCAACCGTCCGTGGGTCGTCTTCGGTGGCTGCCTGGTCAATGCTCTTTAGATCTTTGCCGACTCGCAGGTCTTCCAGGAAGTTTGCGGTATCGACGACTGTGACCATTGTGTCCAACTCGGCAATGTCTGAGAGCGGTCCTCCATCGCCAACGGCAAAGGTAAAGGTGTCGGCAACCGGGGCAGGTTCGCTGATGCCGGTTGATTCTATCAGCAAATAGTCAAAGCGGCCTTCTGTGGCGAGGGCTGCGACCTCGGCAAGCAGGTCTTCACGCAGAGTGCAGCAGATACAGCCATTGGTCATTTCCACCAGTTTCTCTTCCGTTCGGCTTAGGGCTGCTTCGCCACCAACGATGAGTTGAGCGTCGATGTTGACCTCGCTCATATCGTTGACGATTACAGCAACACGCAAGCCGGCCCGATTGGACAGGACGTGGTTGAGGAGAGTGGTCTTGCCTGCTCCGAGGAAACCCGACAACACGGTTACGGGGAGTTTTTTCATCGCTTGCTCGTTGGAATAAGGTACTGCTTGAGTACTTGTGATGGCGGTTGGTCTCGATGCTCCCAGCCTTGGCGGCTGAGAAAGCGCCATGCAGTCGACGTCTTCTCAGCACGAACGAATGGCCGTAACCACGAGTCCACGCACTTTCGGCGATAGGCGAGGCCCACGGTCGAAAGCACCCACGTCTCGTAATCGGCCATCCAAAGCAGCGACGATTTCCAGAGTTTGCGAGCACGCTGCCATTGCGATTTGCCGCTTGGTCGAGCGAAGACCGGCAATTCGTCGGGCCAGTGAATTGCCAGCGAAAGCGACTCGACGGGAGCCCACAGCGGGCAAAAGTCGAAGCGGTTGAGATAGAGACCGCCGAGGTCGCGGTTTCCGAAGAACATTCCGAAGCCCCACAACGCTACGTGCAGATGATCGCGATCTAGTCGATAACACGTGGATCGGTCATCGGTGGTGCGATCCCGATGTCGCTGAAATCCGAAACGCATGAGCAAATTCCCATCGGGATACTCCACATCCCTCCCCCAACACCAGACCTGTTGCTCCATCAGCTTTCCGCCAAACCTACGCACCGGGCGAGGCATGCACCATCCCTGGCCGGTGCGAGCTGGCCGCTCTGAGTTTGGGCGATGTCTGGCTGGTGCAGCCATAAGGTCTCACCGATGAGATTAGGAGTCGGACATCTCGGCGATTGCCACGCCAATCATGCCCCACGCTCGCGGCATCTCCTCGGCTGGCATGACTTGGCGTTTGCCGTTCTCCCACGCGAGCAGCACTGACTGTCGGTACTCGATTCCCAATCGCTCGACGATGTTCAGCTCGTACCTGCGTATCCAATCGATCAATTCCAAAGTTATTGAGGTGCATGCGCTTCGTTGCGCGTCGCTTGGGGCACTCAATTTTGGTAGGTCTGCCTCGGACCAGGGTGGGCATTCCAACGCAGAATGCGTCGTATACTTCGGCCCAAACTCGAATCGCGGCAGGAAGACTCCGCCAAGCCGATCATCACCGAAGAAGACGCCGAACCCACGCAGTACGACTCGCCGGTTTTCCGGCAATTCCAGGGTGTACACGCTGGAGCAGCTCTCGCGGTTTTCGGGAGCTTTGGTGCGCTGAAATCCTATCTCAATCAGCCAATTGCCATCGGGTCTTAGAATGTCGCGGCCCCAGCACCAGATCTGCTGGCTCAGCAGTTTCACCGCCCGCTTTTTGAGTTCTGCTGCGCTGCACTGGTGGTAATCTGCCAGACTCGCCACGGACATTTCAATTGGCCTCGCTCGACACGGCCGCGGCGATGTTCGCCACAAACCAGGCCGATGCCGCACATAGCTGCAACCAGTCTCCGCTGGAACTGATGCCGTAGGCAAACACGCTCGCTATCCAGCAAACGCTAGCCGCGGTCTGACCGAGCCACTCAATTCGCAGCACTCTGGCGATCCAAGCCGATCCTGCGGTGGGCGTGACGGAAGCACTCATTTGATCGTTTAACATACGCACTCCTCACCACAACACGAGAGATCGTCGAGGTACATACCCCATTGGCGATAGGATTC
Source organism: Bythopirellula sp. (assembly GCA_028285205.1). GTDB lineage: Bacteria > Planctomycetota > Planctomycetia > Pirellulales > Lacipirellulaceae > Bythopirellula. Next base: position 5,158 of record JANQQA010000266.1, read on the forward strand.
TAGCTCCTCTGCTGGCAGACCAAGCGATGTGGCAACTGATTTGGCGACAACAGCGAAGCGTTGCCGGTATTTGTAAATGAAACAGAAAACATGATTGTCGTGTCGCACTGACGGGCCGCAGAGGTACAGTCCCGAAGTGCTTGTTGATTCGTCGTGCTCAGATAGCACTGGGTAGCCGTCTTCACGGTGCTCGAACAGATTGTCGACCAGGCCCAAGCTGCCCTCGAAACCGGTTGCGAGTATCGGTGGGGCGGACGTCTCAAGCTCACGCCCGCCGTCGGTGCAAACCACGTAGTTGTCCCCCTGCTTCCTCACCGCCGTGACCTTGCAATTGGGCAGCAACTCAATCTGCGACTCGAACCACTCCTCGCGCATGCGTTCGAGCGAGTAGGTAGAGAGCGCTACGCTAGGGTCCGACGCCTCGTCGTCCCACGGACAGCTGGAATCAATTAATCGGGCACGTTTGTCGTAGCTCGCCAAATGAAAGGCGGCATCGACACCCGACTCATAGCCACCGATGATGACGAAATCATCGCCCGGCAGGTCACTGTAAGAAGTAACCGAAGCGGTGTGCAGACAGAGGTCGGCGCCTTCGAACCCGAGTCTTTTGGGGTATTGAAACTCACCCGCCGCCCAGATGAGGTGCTTGCAGTACAGGGTCTCGTCAGGGGTATCCAGCACGAACAAATCGGCATGCTTCGTCACGTGGATTACGTTGACCTCGGCACGGACTGGCAGTTCAAAGTACGCAGCGACAGCGCGTAAGTGAGCAGCATACTCGGCGCCTGTCGGATGCTCGACTTGCAGGCTGTACGCTGGCGAAACTCCAATTGCCACCGAGTTCAAGTCGAGCATGCCGATCGAGTTGCTCGCAAACGATGGTGTGATGAAGCGTGTTTCTGCCGGCCACAGGGCAAATGAGGCGCCAACGCCGAGGCGATCAATCACCACGAAGTCCTCGATTCCTGCATGCTTCAGTGCGACTCCAACGCCAACGCCAGCTGCCCCAGCGCCCACGACGATGGCGTCGTACTTCTTGACGTTGGTCGGTGCCTTCTCAGTCATCGCATGCACTTACGCGTAAATGGAATTAGAGGTCTCGTCTCAGCTGCGCTGCGAAGATCTTAAGCGTCAGCACATTGCATTACTGTCTACTCAAGTCTACCAAGACGCAATTCAGTTGCAAGTGCGTGTTGCGGACGTTTGGCAAGAGCACGCATCACGGTATTGATGCCCAAAGAAGTCACGAGCCTACGAGGAGATGGGCTCGGCGACCGGCTGCGGCTGAAGCAAGCGACGCACAACGAAACCACATGGAATTGCCTCGGCTCAACTTACACAGACGCGTCGAAGTGAGATTCGCAGGGACTGGATAGATTGTCCGCTTCGAACAACCCTCCCAAACTTGGCGAGGCCGGATTCCCTGCAGGCACCTAGATTAATCCCGCGCGGGGTGTGCGATCGGGAAAGTCGACCGCCGGCAGCCCGGCTGCGCGGCGCCAGAGGCTGAGTTGGCCGATGTGGATGTTCTCGTGCATTAGCAGCAGGTCGGGGAGCATGAACTCGACGGTGGGGTACATGGCGTTCCAGCGCGGGAGGCTCGGTGGACGGCGAAAATCGGCTTCGTCGGCGCTGAGCAGCGCTTGCGCGACCTGCTCGTGTCCCCCGATCATCCGCTCGACTTGCGCGGCCTTGCTACCGTACAGGCTCATGTCGTTCTGTGGTCCGCGGCCGCGGAAGCCAAACAACTCATCGTCGGCCGGGTCGGCAAACAGCTCTCCCCGCAGCAGCGCTGGAATAATTGGGTAGTACAGCGCCATGTGCCCGAGAATCCAAGCGGGATGGTTCATATTCCCACCCGGACGGAGGAGCATTTGCTCGTCCGTCAGGTCGTTTAGCAGCGCTTCAGCGTAGCGAAGACCGTTGTCCCAGGCGTACACGATAGATCCCGCGGAGAACATGAGTAATGACCCTGTGGTGGTACCTTGATGTGGGTTTTGATCAGCGAGTGAGGCTGGCAGTTGAGTGACACATGACTCTGCGTTGAGTTCGGGGATGGGCGCTAGTAGGCTGCTTGCCAAGGATCCTGGATTGGCACCAGCGAGGGGCTTCGAAGGTCCTCAGCTGGCTAGTGATTGTGCTCTGCTTGGGTGTTGAGTGGCCGTAGAATCATGGATTTCCGGCCGAATCCCGACATGTGGTTGTTTCCTGACGGTTTTGAGGGCTGGGTCGCGGAGGTTGCGGGGGACGGATGGGCTGAAATTTCCTTGAACCTGGATGCTCAGCTCTTAGAATATAAGCTAGGAATCTCTTTTCACGCGTGGATACCGATCCAAGCGTGGTGGTGGAGAGTGTCACGAGATTTAGGCAAAGGAGTGCGAGTCGTGCGTAGTATTTTCGAACAACGTTGCTATTGGATGTTGGTGGCGATCGCCACTTTGATGTTCTGCCTGCTGTGGGGCCAGGTCGATATGGCACCAGTGCAGGCGGAGTTGGGTCCGGGTGCTGGTGGCTTTGGTGCCGCGGGTCTGATTACGCATTTCCACGAAGATGTCAGCGGTGGTCCGACCCGCGTAATCGTAGTTGATCCGACGCAGAAGCGGATGGCCGTTTATCACGTGCCAACTGACAGTGGCGAAATTCAGCTGAAGAGTGTGCGGAACCTGACGGTCGATCTGCAGGTTCAGGAGTTTAACAGCGGCGACCCGTCGCCCGTAGATATGCAAAAGACGCTGCAACGGAACTAGCCAGCGAATTGAGATAGTGATGCTTGCGGACCCGTAAGGAGGTCGAAGCCGCGAGTCAGACTGAAGTCGGGATGGCCACTTAAGCCGTGACGGCTGGGACGAAAGAGATTTCGATGGAACAAAAGTTTGTCAGTTTCGAAGACGCGGTTGAAAAACTGGGCATCTCAGCAGACCGTCTGCACGCTCTACGTGAAGAAGGCCAGCTGCGTGCCTATCGCGATGGAAAGAGCTGGAAATTCCGGACCGATGAGATCGAAAAGATGGTCGAGAGCGGCGTCCCCGACGCGCCACCGCCCAGCGATGTCGGCTTGGTTTCGGATGACGAACTGGTCGCAGCCACGCCGATCCAGTCTGACGAAGACGACCTGGAATTGTCGTTGATGGACGACGACGAACTCGACACGCCCAGCCCCGAGACCGCGGGTGGTTCTGACCTCGACATCGAAATCGGCGACGACGATACCGATGCCGTTCCGGGTGAGAAAGACCTCGTCGCGGATGGGCTAGATGACACAGTGACTGCGAGCGACGATCTGGCATTGGCCGAGGACTCTGTCGAGCCCGGTCCCTCCGACTCGATTCTGCTGAGCGAGGAGACACTGGGCGAATCGGTGACTGGCTCCCCGAGCACGATCATTGGCAAAGATAAGCTTGGATCTGATGACGATGACCTGGAGCTGAGCCTTGAGGATCCCGATGACGATGACCCAAAGCTGTCGCCCGCGGCAGGTGCGTCCGACGTGCTTAGCTCGGGCGTGGCCGGATCAGGCGTGCTAGACGAGTTGGAGGGCAACACTGGAGGCACCAGCGCGTTTAAGGACCTTGATGAACTCGAGATCGATCTGGCGGCTGAATCGAGTCCTGCTCTGGCAGATCAGCAAGCGGCGGCTGACGAACCTGCCGGCAACAAAGGCGACAGTGACCTGACGATTGGCGAGTTGGGTGGAGCGACTGCCGGCTCTGGTGCTGGTTCCGAGATAGAACTCGACACGGGGGACTCTGGCGATATCGAGCTGGCCGGTGGCGATGACGATTTGATTCTGTCGGACGGTGGCGAAAGCGATCTCACGCTGGACAGCGGCGATAGCGGCATCAACCTCATCTCCCCCTCAGATAGCGGTCTCGCGCTGGACGACATTCCACTGGAAATGGGGGGGTCTGCGATTCTGAGTTCGCTCTCGCTGGAGGGTTCCGACCCCGAGATCTCGCTGATTGGCGATGACACCCCGTCGGGAATCGACAACGAAGCCTCGGGTGCCGATTCGGTTGCCGAACTGCAGACGGACGACGATTTTCAGCTGACTCCGCTCAGCGAAGGCTCTGCCGACGAGGGTGACAGCAGTTCGCAAGTAATCGCACTCGACGCGGAGATTGATGACTTCAGCGAGGAAGCCGCCGTACTAGACGACGATGATTTCGTCGAAGAAGATGCCGACGTGGCACTTGGCGGAGACTTTGCGGCAGCCCCAGCCAACGAGCTGGAAGTCGGCTACGCGCCGGTCGCGGCCGCTGGTCCAGAAACCCCGTACTCGGTGGCAAACATCCTGGGCTTGGGCTCGTCGATGGTGCTATTGATTCTCGCCGGAACGATGATGCTGGACATGATGCGCAACATTTGGAGCTGGGACGAGAGCTTCGCGCTCAACAGTGCTCTGATGGATGCGATCTTGGGCTGGTTCTAAACTTCTGCACCAGACGGACGGTTTTCCGATTGCACAAGTGTTGATCATCGGTCACGCTTGCGGTTTCGCTTTGAAACCATAACAAGCGTGTCCCATGCAATTGCCCAGTTCAAGTTTGGCGGTGTTCGTTCTGGCCTTTTACGCGATTCTAGGTCTGGGCTGCGCACCAGCCCCAGAAATCAAAACCTACAGCGTCGTCCGCACTGAGCCCCGCAGTGCGCCCATTCCGCTCGATCAGGTCGACCACATACTCGTCGCGATCCTGCCGCAGGACGAGAAAGCGTGGTTCTTCAAACTCAGTGGCAAGAAGCCAGCCATCGAGCGGCAGCGAACGGCGTTTGAAAAGTTTCTCGCGACGGTATCCGTCGGAAATTCAGCCGATGAAACACCAAACTGGTCGCTGCCTGAGGGGTGGACTGAACGCGGAAAATCGGAGATGCGGGCCGCCACGCTATTGATTCCCGATCCTGGTGGAGAGTTGGAACTGGCGGTGTCTTCTTTGCCGCTGGCGGGCGAGTGGGAAGACTTCTTGGTTCCCAACGTGAATCGCTGGCTCCGGCAACTGCAATGCGAGAGCTTGTCCAGAGAGACGATCCTCGAACTCGGCGATGAGGTCGCGACACAACGTGGTAAAGCAACGGTTTTCCAGTTAGCGGGAATCATGCCCTCGCAACCCAGGGGCATGGGCGGCAATCCACACGCAGGATTGGGAATCCCGGCTCCCAAAAAGGCTCCACCAGAATCCAAGGCGAGGGCTGATCAAGCTCGCCCCAGCGAACTAAGCTACAGCACGCCGACGGGTTGGCTGCCGGGCGAAATGAATATGATGCGGAAGGCGGCGTTCTTGCTGCCTGGTGGTGGACCATCCGACGGGGTCACGGTGACGAGCTTTCCCGCCGGCGGGGGCCAAATGAGCGACGTTGTGGCCAACGTACAACGCTGGGGTAGGCAGGTCGGATTGGCTGGGCTCACAGGTGCGGAAGTCGACGAGTTGTCAAGCCCCGTCGAGGTCGGTGGATTCGATGGCACCTATGTTGAGCTGTCCAGCCCTAAAGAATCCGACCGCAAAGTCTCGTTGTTCGTGGCGATGGTAGAACGACGGGGCCAAGTCTGGTTTTTCAAGATGCTCGGTGAGACTGAGCTGGTTACCGGCCAACGTGACGCTTTTCGCCAGTTTCTCGCCTCGGTGAAGTTCAAGTAACCCGGACCCGACGTTACGTTCCAGGGGTATAATCGGTAAGATATGAGTGGTCTATCCACGGCGCACTACATCAGAGTACGGCGCAACCGATTCCTCGCCCTACCCTTCACTCTCCTCTCCCTGTTGCGGAGGGGACTAAACTGCCCCACCTCCAGAGTCTCATGTCTACCACCGATGCAGGTCGATTCGTTGCGAAAGCCCCTCCCGCAAAGGCCGTACCGCTGAATCTCAGTTTGCATGCACTGTTGTGGCCAATTGCCTCCCTCAAACTGACCGTGGTCTTGTTTTTGCTCTCTATCTTCCTCGTGTTTGCAGGCACGTTGGCGCAGATCGATCACGACATCTGGTTCGTCGTCCACAACTACTTTCGCGCTGGTGTCGCTTGGATTGACCTAAAGGTTTTCTTCCCTCGCGCTTGGGATGTACCGGGAGGCTTTTGGTTCCCCGGTGGTTGGGCGATCGGCGCGGCGATGGGCGTGAATTTGCTTGCCGCGCACGCTGTGCGATTCAAAGTGTCTGGCAGGGGACGCGCCTTGTGGATGGGACTTGGAGTCTTGGCGGCTGGGATCGCGCTGACGTGGCTGGTGGTGCAGAGTGGTCTGGATGACACGGTCGAAAGCGAACTTTCGCCGGCATTCTGTAATGGGCTCTGGCACGCACTACGGTTTGGCCTGGGTGCGAGCACACTTGGCTTGTGCTACTTGCTATCACTGAATTACGCCAACTGCAAGGCGGCGGACACGCTATGGATGTGGTGGCTTGGTGCGGTCACGTGCGCGTTGCTGACGGCGCTATCGGTTTGGCTGTTCACCAATCCCGAAGCGCGGCTCGACCCCTCAGGGCTGAGAATCCTCTGGCAGTTGATCAAGAGTACCGGGGCAGGCATTGTGTTGCTGGTCGGCTGCTACTGGGTGTTTGGCAGACGCGCAGGAATTGTATTGCTGCACGGCGGTATTGCGTTGCTCATGTTCAGCGAACTGTGGACCGGCATGCACGCGAAGGAATCGCGGATGCAGCTGGTCGAAGGCCAGTCACTCAGCTATGCCGAAGACATCCGCACCGTCGAGCTGGCGATTGTTGACAAGTCGGACGCCAAGGAAGACCAAGTGGCCGCTGTGCCGCTGGAACTGCTGACCCAGGCCTACGAAAGCGGCCAGGTTCTCGACGATCCGAATTTACCGTTCGCGGTCAGCGTGAAGAAATACATTCAGAATGCGAGGACACGGTATCTACAGCCCGGCGAAGAGAATCTCGCAACGCAGGGCTTGGGCCTGCTCAAACTCGCTCAGGCCGTGCCGATCAACACCGGTGTCGGTGACCAGGGAGTCGACATGCCGGCGATGTATGTCGAGCTGCTGTCCAAAGATGGTGGCGAATCGCTGGGTACATTCATGCTGTGGGTGATGTACGGCGCGCAACCGGTCGAGCTGTCGAGTGAAGCGTATGAAGTCGCGTTGCGATTTGAACGCGTCCACAAGCCCTACGCCGTGAAACTGCTGGACTTCCGCCACGAAACCTACACTGGCACGGGAAAGGCTAAGAACTACACATCGGTCGTGCAGGTCAGCGAGCCTGATAAGAACGTCGATCGCGAGTTCAAGATCTGGATGAACAATCCACTCCGCTACGGAGGAGACACGCTCTATCAATCAGGTTTTGATCCGAACAAGGAAGACCTCACGATCTTGCAGGTGACAACGAACTCCGGGTGGATGATCCCGTATGTTTCCTGCATGATTGTGCTGATTGGAATGTTGGCTCAGTTCGGCATGACGTTCTTGCGGTTCGCTCGTCGGGAACGGGCGCCGGCTCAAGAAGATAGCGCTCAGTCTTTCCGTGAGCTGATTGCCAACTGGTCGTCTCCAACGGTGTTTGTGCCAGCAGTTATCCTGCTGCTCTGCGCAGGCTATGTCACGAGCAACGCCCGCATGCCGTCGCCGGAGGTGTCGGAGATGCAGATCCACGAGTTCGGAAAGCTGCCGGTCGCCTACAATGGGCGCGTTAAGCCGTTTGACACCCTGGCCCGCAACACGCTAAATCTGCTGTCCGACAAGACGACTTTTAAGATCGACGATCCGAAACGGGACGGGAAGACCATCACCAAAACGGCGATTTTCTGGATGCTGGAGTTCTTTGCGGACACACCAGAATCACACAACTACAAAGTCATCCGCATCACAAATCTCGATGTGCTGCAAACGCTCGACCTCGATCCGCGCGAAGGATTCCGCTACAGCATCGCGGAGGTGATTGACAAGAAGTTTGAGTTTGCCAGCGTCGGCGGAGAGAAGCAGCTCATTCCCGAAGCCTTGCGTCAGGCACAAATGGCTTCGGAGGTACCCGAGGATGAGCGCGATTTGACGCAGGTGAAGTTTCTCGAGTTGGGCCAGAAACTCAATGTCTTCGGACGCATGCGAGAAGCATTTTCCTCGCCGCGGATTCGCTTCGACTCGCTTGAACGGGTGAAGCAGGATCTACAGATGGTCGACTCGCAGATCGCCAGCCTCAACTTGGGGAGTCCTCGTGCTATCCCGCCCATGGAGCCCGCCCAGCCATGGCAGACGATGCTCGAAGCAGAACGGGAGGTCCTGCTCCAGCGAGTCAGCAACAAAGATCCCGATGCCGCGACGCTCGCATTTCGTGAGATTCTTGATGCGTACGCAGCCAACGAGGTGCAGGACTTTAACCGCGGGGTTGCTGAGTATCGCGAAATCGTTCAAGAGCGGGCGACCGCAGACGTCAAGTACGAGGAAGAGCTGCTTGCCGCAGGCGAAGTGGATGGTCGTAAGACGGCGGAGAAACTGCGACTCGAGCGGGTGGAATTCGAGTCGTTCTTCAATCAGTTCAACCCTTTCAGCAACGCGATGGCACTCTATCTGGTTGCCTTCGTGCTCGCCGGATTCTCGTGGCTGGGGTGGAACGTGATGCTGAATCGTTCAGCAAATTGGTTGCTGTGGTTCACGTTTGCACTGCATACCTTCGCCCTCGTGTGCCGCGTCTACATTTCCGGTCGTCCACCGGTGACGAATCTCTATTCGTCAGCGGTTTTCATCGGCTGGGCGGCTGTGTTGTTTGCACTGGTGTTCGAACGAATTTACCGTTTTGGCATCGGCAACCTCTTGGCAGCGATGATCGGCTTTCCCACACTCTGGATTGCCTATGGACTGGCGGGCGATGGCGACACGTTCGAGGTCCTTCAGGCGGTACTCGACACGCAGTTCTGGCTCGCGACACACGTGGTTTGCATCACGCTGGGCTACTCCACAACACTGCTGGCCGGATTCCTGGGAATTGTGTACGTCGTGATGGCCCATCTTGGTGGTCAGCTTGATGATGACCAACGCAAACAGATTACCCGGATGACTTACGGCACGATTTGTTTCGCCACGTTCTTCAGTTTTGTTGGGACCGTGCTCGGTGGTCTGTGGGCTGACGATTCCTGGGGACGGTTCTGGGGGTGGGATCCGAAGGAAAACGGCGCACTGATGATCGTGATCTGGAACGCCTTGGTGCTGCACGCTAGATGGGGAGCGATGATACGCAACCTTGGCATGGCGGCACTCGCCATTTGCGGAAACATCATCACAGCTTGGTCGTGGTTTGGCGTGAACCAGATGGGCGAAGGCTTGCACGCCTATGGGTTCCGCAAGGGGATGACGTTCTGGCTCGTGGTGTTTGTCTCGAGCCAGTTGGCAGTTATCGCTCTGGCGTGTGTCCCTGAAAACTGGTATCGCGGCAAGAGCACAACGAGACCTGCTCCTTCGGAGGCCTAGGATTTGCCCTGAGGCGATTCGCAGCTAACTAAACAGTCGCTGTTGCAAGGCCTGATAGGCGGCTTCCTGCTCTCGCAAATCGACGGGCAGTTCTGCTTGAAAGATACCGGGCCGAAGGAAGACTTCCCCAGGCTGGGCGAGATTGGACTTATCAGCCAATTTCCATAGCAGCTTACGGCTCTGTCGATCGAGCCCGTGGGCCTGGCTCAGCTCTCGAAAGAGCTTTTCAGGATCGTCGCAGTGCTCGGTCATGTCGTTGCGCTTGCGAACTTTTACAATGACGGCAATCGCGATTGCAGCCAGGGCCAGGACGATTAGCAGTGGCCAGAACTCGGCGATTTCCAGGCGGCCACGTCCATTATGCAATCCGTCGCCGAGGCGTTGCCACCTTGAGACTTGTGCGAAGAGCGGCTGGCAAAGCAGTGAACTGTTCATCGTTGCCCTCCGGTCGCCGCGGCTGCCGGGCCAGCGTCGTTCAGTGCCATTTCATCAAACACTTCCAAGCTGTTCTTGGCAGCGTTTTGGACCGCCGGACTGCGATCACGCGTTGCGTGTCGTAGTGCTTCTTGAACTTCCGAGGTTGGGCTGAACTGTAGGGCATCAGCGGCTGCGGCTCTCACCAAATGGTCTTCGTCCTCGAGTAACTCCAACATGCCGTCTGTCACCTCGGGCACCAGTCCCATGACCTCGGCCATCTCGACGGCTCGCAAGCGGCGTTTGCGAGAACTATCTTCCATCTCGGACAGCAGGCCGGGGACTGCTTGGCTGTCGACCTTTTTAACCAATGCTCCGGTTGTGCGCCGGGCATCGTCATGCAGGCCTTCGAAGCTGGTGCGAAAGTTCTCGAACGAGAACTCCGCGAGCGCTTCGCAAGTTGCCTCGCGAACCTCTTCGTGTGGGCTGTCAAGCTGCTTCAGCAGAATGGCCATCGCGTTGGGAATGTGGCGGTCGCGAATCTGTCGCGTGGCGGCGGCTTGGACCATCGGATCCGCGTCGTGCACGGCATCGAGAATCATGTTGTTGCCGCGTTCCCCTGGAATAGCCGCTAAGGCATCGCAAGCTGCCCAACGGGCGTCGGTGTGTCCACTGCGGAGGATCACCTCGAGCAGATCCAGAAACTCGTCTGATTTAACTCCAGATGCCGCGACCAGTTTAATGCATCGCGACTGATCTTGCTCCTCGAAGTTATCAAAGCCTCGTTCGCCCTGGCGTAACCATTCGAAGGTTCGGATCCGAGCGAGATTTTTTGCGACCTTGGCATCTAGCTTATCGTCAGCGACTTCCAGCAATTTCTGGACGAATTTTGGATCGTCGCGCTTGCTGATGACGTTCAGGATGTTGATCGCGGCATGTTCGCTATTGAGTGATCGCAGCAAAAACTCGACGACACCCGAGCATTGACTGTGGGTCAATGTATTGATGACCGTCAGATAGCACGGATGATGCGGTTCGTCGATGATCTGACGTAGCATGTTGCTACTGGGTCCACCGAGAATCACAAAGGCTTCAATCAATTCCGACCGATTGTGAGTGCGGAATCGCTCGACGCTGCGTTCCAGACTTTCCAACACAAATCGGCACAGGGCTTCCGGGTTGCGGCGATCCTCGTAGTCGCGTGGACCGTAGACCATCTCGCTGAGTTGTTGCACCAGTCGGTGAACCAACTGGGTCGCCGCCTCGGCATGTGTGTGTTTCTGATTTTCTGCCAGCGTGACCAGCGTCGAAACGAGATCGAATTCTTTGAAGTGCTCGACCACCTCGCAGGCATTTTCAAACAGCTGCTCTTCTTCCGACAGCACCGCGTCACGCAGCGCCCCCGACATCCGTCCCCTACCCTCTTGCAAGTATTGGCGCTGCTTTGCCGACATGCGGTGCCACATGCCTAAGACGGCCAGGTGGCCTTGTTTGTTGCGTCGGGCGATCGTTGCCCTGAGGGCGCCGTCGTACACTTCCGCGTCGGTGCTGCGCAGCGCATCCAACAGCGCACCATTGGCCGCATCGTTGCGGCTGGCGGCGAGTATTTCGTAGGTAGTCGACAGTCCAGAGCTCAAGGGCTTCTCGTTCTAATGCTTGAGGCAAAGCGTAGATATGCGGTTTCTCAACTCAAGCCTAGGTTGCAGATTCTCAACGCAGCGTCGAATTGTGGGCCTCCTGCAGGATGTTTTGCTATTTGATCACCGCCGCCGCTTGCTTTGCATCTCGATGTGCGCGAAACTGGAATAATCGTCACAGCAGGAATCCCGCTGCAGAACTGGTTTCGATATAAGCAGGTCCCAATCATGGCTTCCCCATTCCCGGAGGTCTCGCCACTGGAACGCGAGTACTTGCCAATCCGCGCCAAGATCCTTGAGATCGCCTCAGCGCTCGATAGGATTCAACGCACTTCTGAGTGTGAGTTAGACGATCCACGCTGGCAGCAATTACAGTCTGCCATCAATTTGCTCTTCGCCAGCGACCCGGAGCGCGCCGAACAGGTGCAGATGTTGTTCAGTCGAAGCTATGAACAAGACTGGCGCACGAAGATGCAGATTCCTACTGATCACTAAAGAGGCGACGAACATGTATTACATCGATCCGCACATCCACATGGTGTCGCGCACCACCGACGACTACGAAACCGTCGCTCGCATGGGCTGCGTTGGTTTGAGCGAGCCGGCATTCTGGGCTGGCTACGATCGCGGCAGCGTGGACGGATTTCGCGACTACTTCGAGCAACTCACCGATTTCGAAGCCAAGCGGGCCGCACAGTTCGGTATTCAACATTTCACCTGGCTGTGCATCAATGCCAAGGAAGCCGAAAATGTCGAGCTGTCGCGGGAAGTGATCGCGATGATTCCTGAGTTCCTGGACCGACCTGGAGTGCTAGGCATCGGGGAAATCGGCCTAAACAAGAACACGAAGAATGAAGCGACCGTGTTCTTGGAGCACCTCGATCTGGCGATGAACACCGACGAGCAGATTCTCATCCACACGCCGCACTTGCAGGACAAGTATCAGGGGACGCGGATGATTCTGGATATGCTCATCGACGATAGCCGCATCGACCGCTCACGCGTGTTGGTCGATCATGTTGAGGAGCACACCGTGCGTCCCGTGCTAGAGTCCGGGTTTTGGGCCGGCATGACACTCTATCCGGTCAGCAAGTGCACGCCGGCTCGGGCGGTCGACATGATCGAGATGTATGGAGCCGAGCGACTGCTGGTGAATTCCGCGGGCGACTGGGGGCCGTCGAAGCCGACGGCGGTACCCGATTTCATCATGGAGATGCGTCGCCGCGGACATCCCGAGTCGCTAATTCGACAGGTCGTCTACGAGAATCCGCTCGAGTTTTTCAGTCAAAGCCGTGGATTCGTGTTTACGCCGCCAGAGATCAGCGAACTGACTTCGCTCGATTGATCCGGCTTATTTGCGCTTCACGTTGTCCTTGTTGCGCTTGGCCATTTTCTGTGACCGCGTCTGCTGTTGCTTCTCGCGTTGGGCTTGTCGTTGCGCTTCGCGCTGCTTCTTCGCATTCACGTTGGCGACAACACGCGAGGCATTGACAACATACAGCTGCGGGTCGTCGATGATGAACGGCGTGGCCCACGTGCGGCCGTCGTTGCGATTGCACGAGTTGAAGAAGAACGTACGGAATCGTTCGGCGTGGTAGCTGTAGGGGAACTGCGAAGTGATGTGATCTGCTTGGGTCAAGTCTTCCACGCCAGGTTTGGCATAGTAGTGAATCTGTCCGTCGCCGGTTACCGAGATGCCGAACGTCCACCAACCAAACTGGTCAGCCGGAATGTCTCGGCACTTGATGTCACGGCCCATGCGATTGCCGCGGTAGGCCAGGAATGCCGAGTCCTCTTCTACTTTGCGGCTGGTCTTGCTGCGGAAATGGATCCAGATGCCAGGCCAGTAGGGCTCCGATTTTGTTTCCATTCGTGAGCTAGCAAAGAACCCGCGGCTCTCGGCACGCTCGGTGACCGTGGTGGACGTGCTGATGCGGAAACCAAAGTGTGGGCCGGTACGATCTTCCCACTGGTCGGCAGGCGGCAAGTAGACTCGCACGACCGCGCTGGGCATGTCACGGGCGGGGATGCTCATACCAAGCCGTGAGATGCAGTTGGCAATCAAGTCGTCTTGCTGCACATCGTTGGAACGGTATCCAGGGATGCCGGAGTTGAGCGTGCGAATCAGGAGACCGTGATTGCTGCCGGGCAAGCCACCGGCTGGGCACTCCACGACTTTCATGTGGTCGGGATGTCCACGCTCGGGTCCTTCCTTCCAGCGACCATTGGTTGATTTGCCGGTCGGTGAGCGGAGTCGTTCGTCTTGCTCGCGCGAACTCTTCGGGAAGTTGTGAATAAACGACCACGAGGTGTCTTCGAAATCGTCCCCCACGTAGTCGATCAATGTGCCAGACCCAGGCACCAATGGCGCTGCTTCAACATCTGCTTGTGGCTGAAACGAAAACACTGCAGCTGCTAGCGTGCAGCAAGCGAGACTACGTAGCGTCAGGGTCATGGCCAGATCTCATGTTCGAAGTGCAGGCGAGTGACGCTGCAAAGTCGGCGGTGGCTCGCTTCGCAGCACATCGAAACTATCGGAATTTGCCAACGGAGATTATTGATCGAGACTTCCAAGCTATGCGCAAGTTGCCTAGTTCCACAGGAGCACGGATTCGACAAGCGGTGCTAGCACGTCTGCGCGGTGTTCCGGCGGAAGATTCAGCGCGGCTACCCCTATTCTCGACGACGCGTGTCGGGCACTGTGATGGAACTATCCGCCCTGCCCTGCCCCGATCTGGACGATGCCTCTGCACGCAGTAAGCGCGACGGGAGTGGCCAATGCGCATCAGATCGACGCGGCGTAAACGCTTGTGATGCGGCGCTCAGATCCCAAATTGACGCAACACGATATCTGCGACGTCGGTGTCTGCCAAAGGGCGTTCGACGAAGACGCCCCGTTCCGACGACAAGAGAATGCCACGCTGACTCGGATCGGTCGCGGGCGCACCGTGCGAACCCTTGACGAGTGTCGCATCGAGGGGGATACCTTTTGTCTGTGGGTCCCAGTACATTTCCACGGGATCGTAGCCGGGCTTGCGGTGAATATCGACGGTGCGGGCATATTCGGGGGCACGGGTGTCGTCGAACCACCAGTAGTATGCCTGCCAACTATTCGGTGTGGACACGAGAATCAAGTCGCCGCAGTGGTCGTGCGACAAGTCGTATCGGTCGAGCTCCTCACGGCGTAAGACTTCAGCGATGCCGGGCTCATTGGCAAATCGTTTCGCCACCTCGTCAATCGTCGCGGCATCACGATCCCGCACAAAAACGTGCGACAGCTGATGGTCGGCAAGCGCCCACGCGCGACTGGCTTCAAAGTCGAGCAACTCTCGAACGCTCTCCTCGCGGACTGCCAGCAGCTCGGCCTCGCGCAGAACGCGATTCGGGTAACAGACATGATCGACAGCCGTGATCACGTATTCGCTGGCGATCAGCCACAGGGGTCGATGTTCGCCGTAGGCTGCGGCACACCCGTCCACGAGTTTGCCAATCTCGCCGTCTATCGCACCGAGTGCTTGCCGCGCTTCGTCGCTGTCGGGGCCGAATTTCTGAGCTGCGTAATCAAGATGCGGCAGGTAGAGGTAGAACAAATTTGGCCGAAACCGTTCCGCAGCAACCACTGCCGAATCGACAATCCAGGCGGTGGATTTGATGTTTGCGGCCGGACCCCAGAAGTGCTGCAGCGGGAAATGCCCCAGTTGCTCGAGAAAATCGCCGTACAGCGATTCAGGTCGTGTGTAGCACCAGAGTGACTCACTGCCATCGGGGTTGTGGATTGGGGCAGGCGTACAGACAAAGTCAGCGCCGCACTCCTTGCTGTGCAGCGGGAACCAAACCGCCGACGTTAGTTCGGGATGATGCTTTTGCATGATGTCCCACAACTGCGGACAGGCAATGCACGCGTTCGTCTCGGTCCACATCTCGACTTTGTGTGTCTCGCGATCGTAGGAGCCGTTGGCAATCACTCCGTGCTCACTGGGCGGCGCACCGGTCGTCATGTTCGCCTGCACCGGACACGTAACCGCCGGAAAACTCGCGACCAGCTCGCCGCAGTCCCCCTCAGCCGTAAGCTGAGTAAGCCTAGGCATGTGCGGCAAGTCCTGCTTTCGCAGGCCCGGGATCGATAGAAGAATTACGTAGTCGGGCATGGAGGTCGTTACTGGTTGAGCAAGGGTTGTAGAAATGCCATCGACTGTCGCGCGGCGTCTGGGCCACAATGGCTATGGCGGCTGAGTTCGACGTGAACGCCATTATCGTAATCGATCTGCCGCAGCGCCGCGATGGTTTCGTTGAAGTCGATCTCACCGTCACCGAACATCAAATGCTCGTGCACTCCGACGCGTATGTCTTCGATGTGCACGTTCACAAGCCGGTCCGACCAATCCAGAATCGACGCTTGGATTGGTTCGCGCTGGCAATGCAGATGACCGATGTCGAGCGTTAGGCCCAAGCGAGGTGAATCAATTCGGTCGACCAACTCCGCAAAGCTCGCCATCGTGTCGATCAGCATGCCGGGTTCTGGCTCGAAGCCGATTTGCATGTCGCGTCGCTCGGCGTAGTCGAGCACAATCTGTAGCCCTTCCACCAGGCGGCGAAAGCCATCCTCGCGTTGGTCATTCGTGGGCAAGGTACCCGACCAGAGCGAGACGCAATCGCTCTTCAGGTACACCGCCATGTCAATCGCGTGACGTAGAAATTCGATCCGCAATGGTCGGCCGCTCTGTTTGGACGAGACCAGCGTGGGGTGATGTTTCTTGCGCGGATCGAGCAAGAAGCGTGCGCCGGTTTCAATGACTGACCGCATGTCCAAGGAGGCAAGAATCTCGCGCGTGTCACGCAGCTGCGTTTCGAATCCGGCAGCGTAGGGATTCAGCGCATAGTGATCAATCGTGATCGCGACGCTCTTGTAGCCTAGCGATGCGAGCAATCGGATTGCTGACGGCAAACTGTGATGAGCAAGGCCGTTGGTGTTGTATCCGAGACGCATGGGCGGATTGTGGGATACGAGTTACGTCATCGTCAAACGCATAGCGGTGTATGTGGCATTATGTCATAGGCGCGCGACGCGTGGCAACGTAGGTCGGCGCAAGTAACGTCAAGACACACAACCCGGCCGGCCACCCGGCAGCCGCGACGCATGTCAGCGCATCTAGCGGGATGAACAGGGTGATCAGGCGGGAAACCGACTGCCGCACGGTTGGCGGCGAGGGATCGATGTAAGGTTCGTACGTGACGATTCGCACCACGATCCACAAAATCAGCCATGCCGCAAGCCACCCGAGCTTTAGGGGCGGGACCAAAACGGCCACAATCGCGACTGCAAGAATGCTTGACTGGGCGAGATTGCTGGCTGATTTCACAGCGCGCGGGCTGCTCGTCCCCGCTTCGTCGCGTGCGAGCAACGTCAACGCGACGGTGTAGACGCCTACTAAACCTGCGTACAAAAACACTACTTTATGCTGTGGCAGATCCGTGCAGGCGCTGGCCCCTAGCAGCACATTGAGCGCGCGGCACGCGCCCATCGTCAATGGGCCGAGCGGCGTTTGCTTGAGTACTGTGTCGTAGCCTACGATCGTCAGCGCGAGCAGACCTGCCACGACCAATGGCATCCAACTCCCGATCAGCCACGCTGCAAGAGCCGCGCCCGTCAATCCGTCCAACACCAAGCCCCAACCGATCAGTTTCGCGGTCAGTGGTTCGATGCGACCCGATGGCAGCGGCCGCTCCGGTCGCTCGACGCGATCGATTTCTAAGTCGAACACATCGTTGAGCACCATGCCGGCCAGGTAGAGCCCAATTGACGACACGATCAGAATCACTAGCGGCCAGACGGGTTGCCACTCGCCGTGAGCGAGGAGAAAGCCGGCTAGGATGTTGGACACCGCGGTGAAGACGTTTCCCGCGCGCAGCAATTGCCACCAAGCGGAAGCCGTCGATCCGCTCATCCGACGTTCGTCTCGGCCAGGCCGACTTGCTGCAGCGTCTGCTGCAGAAACTCGCGTGCCTCACGCGCTGCTTCGTCGGGCGAATCGATATACGGATAGAGTTCAACCGTAATCCAACCATCGTAGTCAGTCGCGGCGATAGCGTGCAGCGTTGCAGCGAAGTCGATCGTGCCGTGACCAGGGATCAAGTGTGCGTGAACGCGCGTGTCGGCGATGTCTTCGAAGTGATAGTGCACGGTATGCTCTTGCATCTTCGGCACCCAGTCTTGCGGGTCCTCGCTAACGCAGTACGCATGGCCGATATCGAAGTTCAGCCCCAGCACATCGGAATCAATCCGGTCGACAAAATTGAGATACTGGTCGAATTTCTCGATCAAGAGTTCCGGCTCAGGCTCAATCAGCAGGCCAACACCTAGCTGTTCGGCAACCTCGACACAGGGCATCAACTCTTCGTAAAAGATGTCGGCGCCTTCGTCCCACGTCTGTTCGGGAGTGAGTAATCCGCCGGGTTCTGTTGTGATGTGCGGCGCGCCAAGGTCTTGCGCTAGTTGCAGCGAACGCTTGGTGTGCTCGCGTCGAATCGCACGATAGTGCGGGTCGGGATCGGTCCAGCCAGGATGCCAGTACGGCTGACGCGGATCTGCGACGGCGTTCATCATGAACGCGTTGATATTGGAAATGGTCAGCTGGTGATCCTCGATGCAGCGTCGAATCGCTTCCCGCCGCTCGGGCAGTAACCCGGCAGGCCACGCGTGCGGCACGTCGGCCAACAACTCGATGCCGGTGTAGCCGATTTCCGCGATGCGGCGGATGGTGTCTTCGATCGAAAACTGCAAATAAGCATTGGAACTGAAAGCCAGTTTCACGTAATCGCTCCGCCAGAGTTTTGGAATTAAGGTCTGCCATTCTAATCGTTTTCGATCTGAGTGGTTAGCCCTCGTCGCGGTCGGCGAACACCGCGATTTCGCGCGGACCAACGCGTGTCAGCAGCAGCGTGGCCCGCTGATCGCCGCGAAGTTTGAGCTGCTTTCGCAGACGCTCAGGAGATGTGGCGACGCCACGCGTTTTGATTTCCAACTCGCCGATGTGCCGGGATTTTGCGTGTTGAGTCAGCACATCGACCCGTAGCGGCACGACGTCACGGACTTTCAACCGCGTGAGTAACCCATGATTGGCAGGTGAATCGCTTGTCAGATACGAAACGCCGTCATTAAATGCTTCGAGACCAAATTCGCAAGCAATCGCACCCGTCAGACCTGCGGCGCGGATCGCGGGATCGGTGTCGTAGACGTAACGAGCCACCGAGTCGGTGAGCGCTGCCTTCGAGTCACAATCACCGGTGAATGTGCAATGGGCCTCGTCCGCGGGAGTGACCGATGTTGCACGTCGCTGACCCGGAGATTTCGCGAGGTTGCCAAACCAGAGGACTTGCTGGCGGCATTCTCGGTTTCGCGAGATCCACTCGCATTCGGCGCGTCGTGACCACGTTTCGGGCACCGTTGTAGCAGGTGCGAGCTTAACCGCACCGGTTGGACTGGAGGTTAGCCACTCGTCGATGACCTCAGGTTCTGGCGAATGCCACTGCAGCTGCGTCGACCGTTGCCCGTCCTGGCGGCGATCAGGATCGAGGTGCCACTGCTCATTCGGGTCCGGCTGCTGACCTTCGACCCGGCCAATTTCCACGCGACACGACGAATCGAAGCCGGCGACTGCCAGGTTGGCATTCGCCAGCGTGCTGATTTCCGGTGCCGAGTCCCATCCGATGGCTGGGCCGTATGTGGCGAAACCCAGGAGGTCGCCGCCGATTCCGCTGCAATAGTCAACGACCGCTCGACCGCGGGCCAGCCGAGACGCTTTGTATCGTGCGATCCACAAGTCGGTGGCTTGCTGCAAGCCGATGTCGGTGAAGAACATCTGCTCGGCGAGTTCTCCGAACTTTGCCGCACCGCGATGCCGAAGAGCCAGTTGCTGCACGACGAGACTCGCGCGCTGCGTGGAAAGCGTCTTGCGCAGTCGCGTGAGCATCCGATGCACCGGCTCGCCAGAATTCGCGAGATTAGTAAGCACCGTCGCCGCTGAGGCGCCAGTCAACCACTCATAATCAGCAAGGTCTGCCAAGGTGGTTCAATCGCGACTGCACGAAGCTCCGGGGACGTGTTTTGGGACCAGTTCGCAACGGCTGAATCACTTGGTCGGAAGTTGCTGCACGCGCTCGTCAAGCAAGCTGCTCGGCGGTCAGCGAGCTTCGGCAAGTACTCCGGTTGTCTAGACGATTAACGAAGATGGACAGGTTTGCGCCGGCGGTATCGCCAGTTTACCCCAAAATCCATCCCGCTTCATCTCTTTGGAAAACGGTCATGTTCTCACGCGTGTTAGGTATCCCTGTGATGTTGGCGGCTGCGGTAGGCGTGCCGTACGTCGTCAGCAATGGGGTCAATCTCGATAGCCTCATGCCAAGTGGCTCCAGCGCCGAAGCTCCGACGCCAAAGCCATCAGCAGATGATGTGGTTGCGCAGCTACACAAGGCGAAAACGCGACCGCAACTGTCGCCTGGGACGGGCGCGACGCTCTATCCGAACGAAACCCACGTCGAAGGCATGGCAGCGATGTCATTGAGTGATGTGTTCAATTTCGGCGTGACCAAGGAGTGGATCTATCGAAATTGGTCGCGCAAATCGACGGCGCTGTCCGAGTTGGGATTATTCGGGATTCGTGTGCCACTGGTGACAGGCACTCAGATACACGACTTGGCGGGTTCGTTGACGTACTTCTTCGGAAATGATGGGCGGGTCCACCGTATCTCCTTTCACGGCACCACCGGCGACACCACGCAATTGGTGACGCTTGTGGCGCAGTACTACGGCCTCAGGCCGCAATACACGGCAATCGCCGGCGAGCAGGTATTCCAGGTGCGTCGGAACAATCAAGTCTTCAGCGAACTCCGCACCCGGCCCGCGCCGGTCTTGTGGTCGAGTTCGCCTCACGACAGTTTTTCGGTTGAACTCGAGCTGCAACATCCGCAGGTCCAGACACCACTTCCGCCGCGCCGGATACCTCTGCCAGAAACACCAACGCCAACTCAGCAGCAAGCGAATCTTGGTGAGCCGCAAACGGCTACAACGCAGCAGACTTCAACAGCAAAGTCGGAGGCGCAAAGCAAGCAAGCCGCCGATGGCAATTCCGCAGAGAATTGGGAAGCGTTTTTCCCCCGCAGTCGGGTTCCCAAGTCGCAGGTCAACAGCCTCGATCGACGTGGGCAGATGTGGTAATGCCCTGCTGAGCTGCCCCCTGTTGCGTAAATCGGTTATTCTACGTCGATGAGCGCGGAGTTCTCGATTTGCCGGTGTTCGCTAGAGCAGCGCGCTGATGCGCTACGTGTGCTCCATTCAGGCCTGCCCCATGGTCAGCAGTTAGCGCTCGTCCAGGCACTTCAGGGAGCACGGGATCAGACCGACGCCGTGTTTGATGGTCTGCTGGTCGCTCTGGTCGCAGACAAGGTCGTTGCCGCCGCATGGGCACAGCTGACCCCCGGCCGTACCGCGGTTGTTTGGCTGCCAGATGCCAACTCGCCGGCGGCGCTCGCATTGATGCGTGCGATGGCTGAGTTTCTTGATGAGCACGAAGTTACACTTGCCCAGTTTCTGGCGGCGACTGACGAACCGGTTTCCCACGAGCTGCTCGAGGCAGGCGGGATTCGCGAATTGGCCAAGCTCGCCTATCTTGCCGCTGATCGCGATTTGTTTCCAACGCATCGCCCAACTTCACAGCTCGCGTTCAGTGCGCACGCCGGCGACGAACCGGAGCGGCTTGGCGCACTGCTGGTACGCACCTACGAGGGATCGCTCGATTGTCCGCAGCTTAACGGCATTCGCAACAGCGCAGATGTGCTGGAGGGATATCGCCAGCAAGGCAAGTTCGCACCTGAGCGTTGGTTTACGGTTGACCATCGAGGGGAGGACATTGGCGCACTTATAATGACGGTCCACTCGGACAGCGGCAATTGGGAACTCGTCTACATGGGACTGGTCCCAGAACATCGCGGCAACGGATTTGGTCGAAAGGTTCTAGAGTTCGCGATGTGGCAAGCTGGAGAAGGCGGAGCCGAACGCCTAGTGCTTGCCGTCGACCAGGACAATCAACCGGCGCTCGAGAACTACGAACGCGCGGGGTTCGTCGCTTGGGATCGCCGCACTGTGTACGCGCGACTGCGTCCAGGTAAGTCCTGAATTCCGACATCAGTGCTGTAGTGATCAACCATTCACCGCAGCATTTTGTGGTTCCAGCGACGTGTGCCACAATTCGACAGGCTCACCCGAAAACATGCGCTTTGTAACATGTCTGCACGCGGCAATTTTGAAAATTCTCCGCCCGAACAGCTTATCCCCAAGTGAGTTTCCGAAGGAAAAATTTTTTTGAAAACTCTTTGTGCGAAGAAACCATGAAGAAACGCGTAAACTTCATCAACTCTTGAATTGGACGCGCTCCCCGAACAAGTCAAGACCTTTTGCGACGCAGCTAGCAGTTCTAAAATCTCACGCAACTGGGACGGTAAGCGGGCAGCTTCCATTCGTCGCAAGGCGTCTTTTTTTTGGTGGCGAGCTTCCAGGTTTGTGTCGGATGGAGAGAATCGATGACTGGGATCGTCAGCGTAGTTTCTCCTCGACCGGTTGCGACATTTTTTCTGGCAAAGTAGCAGGAAGTGCGTCATGGACGATTCGGACAGGCTGTCCGCATTGAGAACAGTGCTTGCCCAGCGCTTGGGCTCTCAACGTTACGAGTTGTGGCTCGGTACGCACACGACCTTCGAGTTTACCGAGGGGCAGCTCACCATCGGCTGTCCGTCGAAATTCGAATGTCAGTGGCTCCGTAATCGCCTGCAGTCAACCTTAAGCACCAGTTGTCAGCAAGTGTGGGAATACGAAGTCGCTATAAACTTCCAGGTGAACGCTAAATCGAAGTCGCGAAAGCGAAAGCAGGAGCAGTCCGACACGACTCAGAAGCTTCTGATTGACGTAGCCACCGAATCACCTAACAGTTCGGAGTTACCGTCGAAGCAACCGCGAGTAGCCAAGTCTATCTCTCCCAAACCGCGTAGCCGTCCAGGTTTGAGATCTACATTCGACAACTTCGTCGTCGGCAGGGGAAATGAGCTGGCCAGCCGCACAGCCCAAGCAGTCGTCGAGCAGCCTGGCCACTATGGTCCACTATTGCTGTTCGGACCCCCTGGTGTTGGTAAGACTCACCTTGGCTACGCGATGCTTAACCAACTGCGGCAATCCTCGCAGCGTTTACGCGCCTTGCGAATGTCGGCGGAGCAGTTTACCGCAGAGTTCCTGGCCGCACTGGATCGTCGCGCGTTGCCGAGCTTTCGCCAGAAGCACCGAAACGTCGACGTGCTCTTTATCGATGACATCCAGTTCCTAGTGAACAAACCTGCCACGCTCGACGAATTGATGCAAACGATCGACGACTTGCACGATCGCGGGCGGCAGATCGTGCTTACCTGTGATCGCAATCCGGGCGAACTGCAGAAGGTCAGTATGGATCTCGTCTCGCGAATCACCGGAGGCTTGGCGATCCCGCTTGAGCACCCCGACTATGCCACGCGATTGGGCATTGTTCGCCAATTGGCAGTGCGGCTGAAAGTATCGCTCGACGAGCAAGTGACGGAACTGATCGCCACACAGGTAGCCGGCAGCGCGCGTCAACTGGCTGGTGCGATTAACCGCCTCGTAGCGACCAGCATGGCGCGTAAGTCCGCCATTACCGAGGATCTGGCACGCACGACTCTGGCGGACTACGTGCAGCAGAACGCGCCATCGGTGCGCCTCTCTGACATTCAGCGCGCCGTCTGCGAAGTGTTTGGCGTCGAACCGTCCAGTCTCAAGTCAAAGCGGAAGACACGATCAATCACAGAGCCACGGATGCTGGCGATGTGGTTGGCGCGTAAGTATACCCGCGCGGCGCTGGGCGAA
Source organism: Bythopirellula sp. (assembly GCA_028285205.1). Lineage (GTDB taxonomy): Bacteria > Planctomycetota > Planctomycetia > Pirellulales > Lacipirellulaceae > Bythopirellula. The sequence goes on from JANQQA010000266.1 coordinate 28,532, forward strand.
ATCGGCGACTACTTTGGGCGCCGTAGCCATAGCACGGTCGTGTCCGCACAGAAGAAGATCGAACGTCTGGTTAGCGAAAACGCCGAAATCTCGGTAGCCGACCGGCCGTGCCAAGTAGAGGAAGCGATTCGCCAGGTCGAATCGAGACTACGAACGGGCTAGCTCCGCCGGCGAATTGACGGTTTGGGCGATTAACATCCGGGCATCCGACGAGCAACTGTTACAAGTTCAACGAATTCGTGTAAACTTGGTGCTCTGCGCAACCAGAACAGGTTGCCCTCTTTCCAGCCTAGGGAGAAGCGACGATGTTTGCGAACCAAGCTGTGCGAAAGTGCGAGTGGAGGGCAACCACCTTACGATCCCGCAGTGCGGGGCTTGTCGGACGGAGCGTGAGGCCACTGTTCAGTGCTGCGGTACTTGGTGTCCTGCTGTTCGAGGTCACGCTCGCACAGCCGACGAATCTCACGGCGGAATTCGAAGCTTCTTTTGCTGAGAATATCGACGAACAGCAGCATGCCGCCATGATCGAGGCGGCCGAGCGTGCTGTTGACTACATTGCATCGCAACAGCAACGGGATGACGCATTTGCTTCGATGCAAGTGAATCAGCCAGCGATAACGGCACTGGGTGCGCTCGCCATGATGTCAGCGGGGCATCGGCCGGGTAGTGGTCCCTATGGCGAAAATCTGACGCGTGCGATCGATTACATCCTGAAAACCCAGCAACCGTCTGGCATGTTCTCCGCGATCAACGCCGAACCTTTTCAAACTTCGCGTCAATGGAGTAATCTGCACGCCCACGCGTTGTACAACCACGCCATCGGCGCGCTGGCACTGTCGGAATGCTATGGCGAAGCAAGTCGAACGCAGAACGAGGAGATCCAAGTCGCGATCGAAAAAGCGCTCGAGGTCAGCCGCAAGTATCAAACCTCATTTAAACGGTATCCGGACCGCGACAGAGGAGGCTGGCGTTACATGATGTACAATTACCAGTTGGATTCCGACTTGTCGGTTACCTCCTGGCAATTGATGTTCCTGCGCTCCGCGACGGGTGCGGGTTTTGATGTGCCCGAAGAATATGCCAAGGATGCGATCAACTTTGTGCGTCGGTGCTACGATTCCCGTCGCGGGCAGTTTCGCTACTCGTTATTTCAACCCGAAGCGCGCTACACACGCGCGATGAGTGGTGCCGGCATCTTCAGCCTGGCGATGGGCGGCGCCCACGACACGGAAATGGCGCGGAAGGCAGGCGACTGGCTCACGACGCAGCTGCCAACTTTTCAGAGCTTCAATCGCCGGTCTCGTAACCAGCATGATGAGTACTACTACAGCACCTACTACGCCACGATTGGCATGTACCAGTTGGGGGGCAAGTATTGGCAGAACTTTTATCCACCCGTGGCCAAGACGCTAATCGAAAACCAGAACAATGATGGGTCTTGGGCCGATCGCGTGGGGTCATCGTCGCCGTATGTCGGCCGCGTCTATTCCACGGCGTTGATGACGATGGTTTTAACGATCGAGGATCAGCTGCTGCCGATTTATCAGCGGTGAATTATTCCTCTGTTTCGTCGCCTGCTTCTTCCGCGCCGCTCATGTCTAGCTGCCGCATCTTACGGTAGAGATTCGATCGGTGGAGGCCAAGGCGCTTGGCGGCCTGGCTCATGTTGCCTTGGGTATTGTCGATCATCTGCCGAATGTATTCTTGCTGAAATGATCGTGTCGCAGTAGTCAGCGTCGAGTCGAGATCGAAACTCGGCGACTCGCCGGTGCCGCTGGTGTCGATAAACGCGAGATCTTCCGCTTCGATGCGATCGCCGCTCGACAGATAAGCGAGACGTTCGGTCAGATTGCGGAGCTCACGTACGTTGCCAGGCCAGCGATGGGCGAGCAGTTGCTTCTTCGCCGCCGCGGAAAGCGTAGGCACCTGTCGACCCATGTTGCGGCAAAACGACCCGAGGAAGAACTCGGCCAGCAGGATCACGTCTTCGCCGCGCTCGCGCAGCGGCGGCAACTCAATGCTGACCACATTGAGGCGGAAGAATAGGTCTTCGCGGAATTTCTTTTCGCGCACCATTTTGGCAAGATCTTGATTCGTCGCGGCGAGGATACGCACCTCCGTGTGAATGGGTGTCGAGCCACCCACACGCACAACCGTCTTGTCTTCCAGGACGCGCAGCAGCTTTGCCTGTCCACTGAGGCTCATGTCGCCGATTTCGTCTAGGAACAGTGTGCCCCCCGATGCCAGCTCGAACTTGCCCGCTCGCGTTTCGTTGGCGTCGGTGAATGCCCCCTTCTCGTGGCCGAAAAGTTCGCTTTCTAGCAACGTTTCGCTCAATGCCGCGCAGTTGACGGCGATGAACGGCTGCTCGCGTCGACCGCTGAGATAGTGAATCGAACGGGCGACAACTTCTTTTCCCGTGCCATTCTCGCCCAGAATGAGGATCGCCAGGTCGGTGTCGGCAATCCGCCTCGTGGTGGACTGGACTGCCTCGATCGCCGCGCTTTCGCCGATGAGTTGCACGCCGCCGGCAGCTTCTTCGACTAGCATTTGGTGCTTGGACAGAAGTTCTTCCAGTTGCTGCGTATTTTCGAGCGCGACCGTTGCATGCGCGGCAAGTTCTTGCAAACCGCGCTCGTCCTCCTCGGTAAACTGCCCATCGATCTTGTTGAGTACCTCAAAGGCCCCCAGGCACTTGCCATTGCCAGTGGTAAGCGGGACGCACAGCAGGGTCTCGGTGTGATAACCCGTTTCTGCATCGACCGTGCGCGAGATTTCGTCGGCACCAAGCTTGCTGCCCACGCGACGAGGCTCAAGCGTTTGAATTACCTGCCCCACGATCCCTGTGTCGTCGGGGATTCGCAACTCATCGTCCTCCAATCCCAGTGCGGGGCGCGCGACCAGCGATTTGTTCGCCTTGTCCCACAGAAAGATGCTGGCCCGATCGGCTGCGAACAGTTCGGTCGCGGCTTCGGCCATCGCCTGCAGCAACGCTTCCATGCAGCTGGTTTGTCCCCATGCATGGGTGATTTCGAGTATTTTCTCCAGGCGGCGAATCTGGCGCACGTTCCGCTGCCGATCCTGCACGGTCGAGAACGCCTGGTTGAGCACCGACTGAAAGCCCGCAACCTGGTCATCCTCGAGGTCTGCCTTGAGCAGCGCGGCATGATTCTCCGCCAACGGCATCGCGAGCCAACCGTCCTGATCGATAATACGGTCTTGATGCAAAGCCTCGGCGGCTAGTTCCGTCGGGACGTGATTGCTCGATACGCCAGCGGCGGACAAGACGATCCATTCCGGCGGCATTGAGCGGACCACTGCGACTGCCTTGGCTCCGAGACGTTCCTGCACCTCCGGCATGACCCCAGTCAGGAACGCCTGAATTTGGTCGAACTCACCAATCCGTGAGAGCAGCAGTTGCGAGATGTCATGTGGGTGTGACGAAATTGACATAAATGCTGTTCCTGGAAGAAGTCATAGTGATTCACCGTAGTTATCTATGGTGTCACATGGATCATTTTAATTGTAGGATGTGTTTGTCAAAAAGGCAACATCTCATCAAAACGTATTCAAAACGATAACATTCAGGCGTGTGGTCGTGTTTCGTGCGTCTACTTGCGCACGAGATGATTAGCGCCTACTCGGGCCCCTATCGGCCTTCGGCAAGTCGGTGTAACTTGCGAGATTCTGGATTTTCCCCGTTTCGCTCTGGTATCTACCAGCGTTTGGGACGGCCGATTATGGACTTACGGGAGTAATTGATGGGTATGTTCGAAGGGAAGAAGGGTCTCATCACAGGTGTCTTCAACAAGCAGTCGATTGCTTGGGCGATTGCCGATCGCATCATGAGCGAGGGCGGTGAGTGCGGCTTTTCCTACATGCCAGATAAGCCAGACGACACCAGGCAAAAGAACCTAGGTCGCATCAAGAAGCTGACTGATGGCAATCCCTCGGTAAAGTTCCTGCAGCCAATGAATGTCACCAACGACGAGCACATCGCGGCGGTGATGGATTGCTGCAGCCAGCATCTGGGTAAGATCGATTTCTTGTTGCATTCAATTGCGTTTGCGTTGCCCGACGATTTGAAGGGCGACACGATAGCCACCAGTCGCGAGGGATTCAAGCTGGCGATGGAGATTAGCGTGCACAGTCTGATCGCGTTAGCCAACGCGGCCCAGGAAGTGATGAACGATCACGCTAGCGTTCTGACCTTGACTTACTTCGGCGGCGAGAAGGCGGTGCCGGGCTACAACGTGATGGGAATCTGCAAGTCGGCACTCGACTGTACGGTGAAGTATTTGGCTTACGATCTGGGGCCACGTGGTATCCGAGTCAATGCCCTCAGTGCTGGCCCGCTGCAGACGATTTCTGGCCGTGGTGCAGGTGTGGACGAGATGCTGTCGCTCTACGAAGGCATGGCTCCGTTGGGTCGCAACATCACGCACGATGAGGCGGGCAATAGTGGCAGCTTCTTGCTATCGCCGCAGTCGTCGGGGATCACTGGCGAAATCTTGCACCTCGACGGTGGTTACAACGCGATGGGGTCGCCTGGTCGACTGATTGAGAAGTTCCGAGGTGAGTAAGTCTCTCGCGCTGTTGCTAGCACGCCGCGATAATTCTGTTCGGATTGGGGTAGGTAATTCCGCGCGCTGACTGGTAAGTTTTGCAAAGCACGAATGGCGATACGTCGCGACTCACGGATGAGTCAATTCGGCAAGCCTCGTGTTAGATTGGCGAGCCGGGCCTCACGGAATTGATTGGCCTATGATTTGCTGATCTCCAGAAGCAGTGCGTCAGTCGGTCCCGCCCGACGAGCGTGAGGACATGGAATAGTCCAATAACCCCCAGAGGTATGAGCATGGAAGCTCGCATCGTTCGGGTTGCGGCACGTAGCGCCGCAGCCGCAGTTATTTTTGTAGGTCTCAATTACCTTCAATCCTCCCCCGCTCGGGCAGCCGGCTACCGCACAGCCAACTTTACAGTCGATGCGCCGACGGCGCGGTTGGCCAAAGAGATCGGTGATGCGGCCGAAAGTTATCGCCACCAATTGGCGCAGGAGTGGTTAGGCAAACCGCTTCCCAACTGGTCGAAACCGTGCCCGATCAAAGCGCGGGTGGCTCCAAATCTGGGAGCAGGCGGTGCGACGAGCTTCGTTTTTGATCGCGGCGAAGTCTTCGGCTGGCGGATGGACATTCAGGGGTCACGCGAGCGAATCCTCGACTCGGTCGTGCCGCACGAAGTGACCCATACGATCTTCGCCAGTCACTTCCGACAGCCGATTCCGCGCTGGGCCGATGAAGGCGCCTGCACGACGGTGGAACACCGCAGTGAAATCGCCAAGCAGGAGCAGATGCTGATCGAGTTTCTGCAGACGCGACGCGGCATTCCCTTTAGTCACATGTTTGCGTTGAAAGAGTATCCCCAAGATGTGTTGCCGCTGTACGCTCAAGGGTACGCGCTTTCCAAGTTTCTGATCGACCAGCGCGGTAAACGCGAGTTCATGCAGTTTCTTGAGGATGGTTTAACCGACGGCGATTGGATTCGCGCCGTCCGGCAGCGCTATGGTTATGGCAACTTGCAGACACTTCAAAACGCCTGGCAAAACTGGATTGTGCAGGGTCGTCCGCAATTGCAACTGGCAGCCGACGCGGATACCGACGCAGTGCTGGTCGCCTCGTACGAAGCCCCAAGCACTCCGCCTACGCGTCCGGCAGCGCTCATTCGTGGTCAAGATCCCGGAGTTACTCCTACGCCCGTCGTGCCTCCGCAGAATCCAGCCACGCCACTGGCTGGTAACACGCCGCGCGGACCGGTCGGGACGCAGGCTGCCTCCAGGCCTTTGGGGAGCATTTACGATCGAGGAGGAACTGTACGCAGATAGGTGTGAAAGTGCTAATCAATCGCACCTCATCCGATCATCCGCGAGTTTACACCACTCGTTGAATCCAGGCGCTCCCCATGTTTCGCAGGCCTGGTTCAAAATAAGGAAAGGCTTCGCTTAGCGCGTCAGGCCGATACGCTTGCATGTAAGTCAGCGACCAACGCACTTTGAATGCAGAATTAAATGCTAGGAACGCTTGCAGCATGTACTGTTCAGCCCAAAAGTTGTGCCGATCGATGACGAAGCTCTTGGGGTAGTTGAAGGGAAAGCAGATGTCGTGGACGTGAACGAATACGCCCTTCTGCAGACGCGGCAGAATCTCGAGAATCTCAAACACGGTGTCGCCGCCGATGTGGACGGTGTGGCTTGAGTCGATAAACAGAATGTCATTGGCTTCGAGTGCCGAAAAAGTCGAGAGTGGCAAATCCTCAACTTTGGACTTCACCATCTCGGTATGCTCATCAGAGATGTTCGCCAAATAGTCACGTGGGTAGGGATCGATCGAAGTTAGATGGCCGCCACTAGAATGACTCTCTTCGCGATTCTTCTCTAGTGCTAACTTCGAAAGCAAAGTCGACTGTCCACAGCCGATTTCAATCATGCGTTTTGGTTTGAGCTTTCGAATCATTCCGTACAGCAGTGCGCCGTCGAACCAACCGAAGCCGCCGTTACGTGAGTAAACACTACGATCTTCGCACGGTTCCTCAGGTAGTGCGTGATACTCATCCAGAAAGTTGCGCTGTAGCTCCTGCAGCAACTCGACCTGGGCCTCGAGGTGCATATCCACGCCCATCATTTCGCCGGGTTCCGTCCAAATTCTCTGGTCGAGCTTGTCGGTGTCCGGAATCGGATAGTAGAAGCCGTTGGGGACTACGTGGATTCCTTTTTGTTGATAGCGGCGGAAGTACTTGCGGTCAATCAATGCCCCACGGGGCATCCGCAAAATGATGGCCGCTGCCGCATCTCGAAGTAATTGCTTCATATCAATTATGCTTCTGTTAGAGTTTCGATGGTCGATGCGTGATTGGCGTATTGCTACTAACCGCAATTATTGAGACGAGCCAAATTGTAGCCGAGTTTGAGAAGCCGTATAGGGTTTCACCGACTGAATCTGTCCCCAATCGGCTGCACCTCGCGGCAGCTTCACGGATCGGTGAGCTGATGCAAAGCAATTGGCACCATTGAACTTATGGGATTCTGGCTTAGTTGTTCGTGGTGCGGCAAAGAGGGCCCGAGGATGCCGATTGGGTGGTCCTGAGCGATTTTGTAGCTTTTGCGGTCGGTATTGCTACAATGAGTGGTCCTACCTTGGTTCTGCCGCTTGATTGAGGACTCCTGCTGATGCGATGCTGCTGTAGATTTCTGGTTTCGATGATGTTGTGTTCGTGTATTGTGTTGCCGGCAGGAGGCGTGGTCAGAGAATGGGACGACGAAGGCGCGACGTCCGACTGGTCGGAGGCCGCGAACTGGACGGACGATACCGTACCTGAAACGACTGACGATGCGATCATTGGTTCACTGGCAGATGCATTCGACGATTCGGTCGTGTTGGATGTCAACGGTGACTTGGTGCGAACGCTAGGTTTGCAGAATGGTGCCGACTTCGACACCAACGGCGGTCGCTTGGTCATGACCGTCACTGGCAGTGTTGGAGAGGGTGCGGCGTCCGGTGCCACGATTTCTGAACTAATCGTCCGCAAGCGCAATGCCATCGGTGAAGCTGCGTTCGCCATCGACGCCAACAGTCTTGCGATCGGCGCAAATGGGCAGCTCGCGCTGCCTGATGGGGGCCAGGTTGAGTTGGACGGGACCGGTCCTCAACCTGGTGTGCTCAGCGTGGCCGACGGCGGCACCGTGCGCGGTTACGGATGGATTGAGTTAAGCGACACCGATGCATCACTTGGGCAGGTTACGAATTTGCTCGACAACAGCGGAGCGATCGTCGTCGAAGATCCGCTATTCACCGGCCCGGGCGAGCCGACGTCCATCTCGCTGGAGATCTCGGCCTCGAATGCTCCAACGTTTGCACAGCTAGATTTCGCTGGCACCAGCGCGACGGGGACTGTCGAGCTTAGTAGGAATGCCTCCCTCATGGTCGGTCCCGTATTTTCCGGACCCAGTGAGCTGACCATGGCGGCCAACACACAACTCGTCATGCAGAGCGCTGGCACGATTGCATCAGGGCAAATGATCGAAGTGAATTCAGGGGTACTTAATTCGGGTGAAGAGAACGAGTTGCCTGCTTTGCCCGCCGTGATCACGGGGGATGGTCTGTTAACGACTTCAGGAACTATTCGACTGAACACAGTGTCCGAAGAACTGATCATCGAAACCCCGATTGATGCACTGGAAGGTGAAATCACAAATCGGGGCACACTTCGTTTCCGCGGCGGCGGCAACATCCGCGCGGTCAGCATTGATGACTTGGACCTGGGCACGGTTATCAACGAAAGTAGCGAGGTGCTTCAATTTCAAGGTGGTCAGGCCTATGAGTCCGCTGTGTCTAACGATGGACTCCTGGGGATCGAGCCAGCCGAAGAGAATGCGACCGTCGACTTTGATAGTTTCGCTCAGTCGGCTGCCGGAGCATTGGCGATCGACGTCGGCGGTGAATTGGCGGGGGAATTCGATGTGCTGTCGGTCGTAGGTGATGCGACCTTGGAAGGAACGTTGCAGGTTACTTTGACCGACCTGTTCGAGCCCGAGCTGGGGAGTATGTTCACGATCCTCTCCTCGCAAAGCGGAGCGGTGAGTGGGGTGTTCGCAACGACTGACTTCCCCCAGTTTGGCGGCCGTACGTTTGACGTGATCTACAATCCCACCAGCGTGGAATTGGAAGTCATCGAAGCCGGATCACTCGCTGGCGACTTCGATTTCGATGGCGATGTCGATGGCACCGACTACCTGCTGTGGCAACGGGGTGAATCGCCGGACCCGCTGAGTGCCGAAGACTTCGCGGACTGGCAAGGTAACTACGGCACCAATCCGCCCGGACTGGCGAGCGCTACCGCCGTGCCCGAACCATCGTCACTGCTGATTGTGGCGTTTTCCTTGGTCGCTGCCGCGGTGCATCGGCCGATCAGCGTTCGATAGCGTGTTCCTCAGTCCGTCATTTGGCCGCTGCCGATTTGGTAGGCGGTGGCTACGGCGAGTAGGATGAAGATCCCATCGATCGGTCCGAACATGTCGCCGAAGCTAATTTGCTCTGCGAACACCTTGTCGAGAGCTTCGGTCATGGCGGCTTTGAGCGCCTCGCCGTCTTGCCCGCCAATTGCACCAATGCCAAGCATATCGGCAGCCGACGATTTGAGATGTTTGTATAAGTAGAACTTGGCACCCACGATGCCCAGAATCGAAATGCCCCCCGCCACGATTCCCGCGACCGTGCCATCTTTGTCCTCGTGACCGATGGCCATGCCTGCCCCGGCGGCGAAGCCTAAGCCCCAGGCGATCCAGCCGAGTTGGACGTCGAGGCCGATCGCAACGGCCGCCCACACGGCTGCTCCGAGGGCGGCGCCGATGGCACTGAACAATGCCCCCCGCGCCAGCGAGGCCGTCTGCGATGCGGCTGCTTTGCGCTTGCTGGGTGTCTCGTCGTCTTCAAGGACCTTTTTGGTTTCGTGCTGTTTACCCGAGCGCAGATCAAAGCCGCAGGCAACACAGATGACGGCGCCAGGTGTGAGTCGACTGCCACACGCGGAACACTCGTTCGAGCCCGAGGACTTCGGAGTTGGAGATTTGGCAGGGCTGGCGGAGGGGCTCGCAGTCGCGGCCGTCATTGATTTACTTGCAGAGAGCTCGTCGTCGAACCAATCGCCCAGGCTGTTTCCGTCGGTCAGTTCATCGAGCGGCTCAAGAGCTGCAGCGGGCGTCGGTACCTTGAACCGCTCATTACATTTGGAGCACTTGGCAGCCTTGCCGGCAAGTTCGTCCTTAACGCGGTATTTCTTCTGGCAACTCGGGCAAGCAAAGTCGATCGACACGGCACACTCTCCGTCCGTAAGTAGGGAGTTCGTCACTGCATCAGTTGTGCCGGCTTCGCCTGTTCCGCTAGTGGCCAAGATAACGCAATGCTGACGAGGTGGCAAATTGTAATCGCGTCAAACTGGTGTGTTGATATCACATCTGCCAAATTTTTAGCAGCAGGTTAAACTAAAACTGACCACGTTGTGTGATCTATTCCAACCGGATAAGCTATAGGATTACCGCGCGGCTCGCGGGACCTCACGGCTGACGAATCGGCTGACGAGGTGGACGAATCCGGCGCAGTCGCGTGTCCGTACGTCGTCGAGCGCGAGTTGTCGCAGGACGCCCGGTTGAACAGCTTCTCTTACTTCGGTCGAGTCAATCATGAAGTTCTCTCCCCGCCTCATTCTGACACCGTTTGCGTTAATCGCGCTGTTGGCGATGACGTCGCTGGCGCAAACGGACGCCGACACCGGCGCATCGCGGCCGAACATCCTGTGGATCACCAGCGAAGACAATGCCGCGCACTGGCTCGGGTGTTATGGCAACACCGAAGCGCAGACACCGCGGTTGGATGCGCTGGCGAGCCGGTCGGTGTTGTTCGAGCACGCGTACTCCAACGCACCGGTGTGCGCCGTCGCGCGGTCGACGATCTTGCATGGCGTTTACGCGGTGTCATCAGGAACTCAGCACATGCGGAGCCGACATCGGATTCCGGAGTCACTGCGGCCGTATGTCAGTTACTTGCGCGAACAGGGCTATTACTGCACCAACAACAGCAAGACCGATTACAATCGCCGCGGCAACGACGCGGCCATTTGGGACGAGAGTAGTCGGAAGGCCCATTACAAGAATCGGAAGCCTGGTCAGCCATTCTTTGCGATCTTCAACTTCACCGTTTCGCACGAGAGCAATCTGTTTCCGGACAAGGTGGTAAAGAACCGTGAACGAGGTCTGGTGCCTGAGCAGACGCGTGTAGCGGCGAAAGACGTGCAACTGCCGCCGCACCTGCCCGACTTACCAGCCATCCGTGAGGACATCGCCCGCTATCACGACTGCGTGACGGCGCTCGATAAACTCATCGGCGGGGTGTTGGACGAATTGGACGAACGTGGGCTGACGGAAGACACGATTGTTTTCTACTACGCCGATCATGGCGGCGCGACGCCGCGCGGCAAGCGTTACTTGACGGACACCGGCGCACGGATTCCGATGATCGTACACGTGCCAGAGAAATGGCAACACTTGTCACCATTCCGCGCTGGCGAGCAATCACCAGAGCTGGTGGCCTTCGTCGATTTGGCACCCACGTTGTTGTCGTTGAGCGGACTGGAGAAGCCTGAGCAGATGCAGGGGCGCGCGTTTCTTGGCGAGCATCGTGAAGCGCCTGGGGAGGCCCCACTCGTTTTCCTCTACGCAGATCGCTTTGATGAGTTGTATGGCATGCGGCGCGCTATCACCGATGGGCGTTACAAATACATCCGACGGTTTACTTCGCATTTGCCGGCTGCACCTTGCAGCTATTACAGCCTCGGGCAGCCTGGATGGGCGGAGTGGATGACGGCGTGGCAGAACGGCGAGTTGCCGCCCGAGTATGCTACGTTGTGGGAAACTCCGCAGCCGGTCGAAGAACTGTATGACCTGGAGGCCGATCCCTGGGAGGTTCGAAACTTGGCGGAAGATCCGACGCAGGCCAATCTTCTTGCGCATTATCGGCAGCGACTTCAACAACAGATGAACGCCGTGCAAGATACCGGCGTCATCCCCGAGCCGATGTTTCAGCCGCTCGCCGGTGAAGACACCATTTGCGACTACGCACGCAGCGAACAGTGCGACCTCGAAGAACTAACCCGTCTGGCATTCTTGGCGTCTTCGGGTGATCCAGAGAACTCAACAGCGCTGTTCGCGATGATGCAGGACGACGATCCCGTGGTGCGTTATTGGGGCGCCTTGGGCTGTTCGGTTCTGGGCGAGAGGGCAGCGGAATTGTCACCGCATCTGGTCGCCTTAGGCGATGACCCATCGGCATGCGTGCGACTGACGGCAGCTGGGGCGCTGTGGGAAGCTGGCAAAAAGAAGGCCGGCCTGCAGGCGTTGCTCCGCGAGTTTGACCGGCCCAGCGAAAGTTTCAATGACGAAGACGAGATTCTGCTCACTAATTTGGCGAAGCAACTCGACATGATCGAGCAGATTCCCCAGGACTGGTTCGAGCGTGTGCGCCAAGACAAGTCCGCCGGCCAGTACGTTCGCCGTTTCGTTGAGCGATTTGGCAAGTGAGGTGCTCTCCGCGCTATGCCGATGCTGCCCTAATTCTGTAATTGTCGGTGAGTTTTTTCAATTTCCGTAGAAAGAAGCCGACCGTTGGCCGCGTCACACTCGCGCGGTGACTCACCATTGTGGTCGGAGAACTGAAATCAAATTGAATTAGAGGAAATAGGATGAATACAAAAGAAGCAATTGGAGCAACACTGGCAACCAGCTCAATGGTGCTCAGCAGCTACGTGGGGGATCTCACTGACGAAGAACTGATGACTCGGCCAGCTGAAGGTTGTAATCACATCGCCTGGCAACTGGGGCATTTGATTTCTTCGGAGTGCAGCCTGCTAGACATGGTCGCACCGGGTGCTGCTGCTAAGTTGCCCGAGGGTTTTGCCGAGAAGCACAGCAAGGAAACTATAGGCGACGATAACCCGGCGAACTTTTGCACCAAGCAAGAGTACCTCGACCTCTTCGAAACAGTGCATGCAGCAACGCAAGCTGCGCTCGAAAAAGCGAGCGACGAAGATCTCAACAAGCCGGGGCCCGAGCACTTCGCTCAAATGTTCCCGACGGTCGGGCATCTTTACATCTTGATCGCAACGCACGGCATGATGCACGCTGGTCAGTTCGTACCGGTGCGTCGTAAGCTGGGTAAACCAGTTGTAATTTGAGCGGGGGTTTTCAGGTGATTTTCCCTTTATTTTGTGGAAAATCCCTGATTATGAAGAACTTATTTGTGATTTGCCGGAGATCGGTTACAATTAGCCGCAAATAAGGCGAGTCGTCTGGAGATGTTTGGTTCAGACTGCCTTGTTGTTTTTTCTTTTTTTAGGGATGCGTTTCAATGGCTGAAGGTACGATCAAGCGACTCACAGACAAAGGTTTTGGTTTCATCGACACCGGAACCAACCAGGACATGTTTTTTCATTCGTCCAATGTTGAAGGAGTCCGGTACGACGATCTCCGCGAGGGACAACGGGTGACTTACACCGAGGGACAAGGTCCCAAGGGCCCCCGTGCCGAGAACGTCACGCCTGTCTAGATCGCAGGCGAACGACTTTTCGAACGAAGAAGTTATCGACCGAACATCGAAGCCGACGAACCAATCGTCGGCTTCTTTGCGTTTAGGGTGAAATTGCCGCAGATCTATTCTTTGTAATCAATCGCAAGTCCGTGCAAGTGAAGTCGCACAAACAACGCGTACTGGTCCAGGTTGCACGCACTCGCTCGGCTACTAGGCATTCTCTTCGCTTCTGTCTTGTCGATGGCTCGCAATATATCGGACAGCATCTCCGATCGATTGGATGCGCTCTGCGTCCTCATCCGGAATGCTAACGTCGTACTCCTCTTCAAGTGCCATCACGAGTTCGACTGTTTCCAACGAATCAAACCCCAAATTCGTGAGTCGAGAATTGGCAGCAATCGCTCCAGGTGCGGTGTTGAAGGTCTCTTCGAATCGGTCAATCAGAGACTGCAAGAGTTGAGCGGAAGCCCAGAGCAAGTGACCACAATTCGGACATGGCGCGTCAATGCCGGGATCCGAGTAAACGATATTGGTCGCCGCGCCACATAGCGGACATCTGCTTGGCATGCCTTCGGGCGTGCGCGATGAGACAGTCATCCAAGTATTCTACTGTGCTACGCTGGAGATAGCATAAGAGAATCGCACAAGTATCAGTATTGATTCATTGCCAAACGTCAGACTTCACCTGCGGATTTGGATAGATGCGCAACGTGCTAAGGTTCAACGAAAGCCAATTCTGGCTTCTGATCCGCTGATCGTGTATATTCTTGTCACTTCTGCAGCAGCACTGTCTGCTTGTTCACTCCTCTCTCACCAATCTTCAGATCCATGAACAACAACGTATCTCTAAACATTCTCCGCACGTTTACTTTGTTTGTCGCGACGGGGCTGATGAATGGCTTTTCCGCGCGCGCCGCCGATATCGATCGATCGGTGCTGCCGATTCGTCGTCCTGCTGAAGCTCGCATTACCGAGATGGACGCGCGCAATGCGACCAAGCCGGAGCCATTCAGTGTCGAAGCTCCCGACGGTGCGCCCAATGTCGTGATTGTATTGATCGATGACATTGGCTTCGGCGCCACAACTCCGTTTGGTGGAGCCATCGAGACTCCGACCTTTGAAAGACTGGCCCGCAATGGCCTGCGATTCAACCGCTTCCACACGACTGCTCTCTGCTCGCCGACTCGGGCGTCGCTGTTGTCTGGGCGGAACCATCATAACGTCAACGTAGGTTCTGTGATGGAAGTGGCGACCGGCTTTCCCGGCAACCTCGGGATGCGACCCAATAACGCCAAGTACTTTGCAGAAACGCTGCGTCACAACGGATACAGTACCGCGGCATTCGGCAAATGGCACGAAACGCCGACGTGGGAGGTCTCCGTCTCCGGTCCGTATTTCCGTTGGCCGACACATTCTGGGTTCGACAAGTTCTATGGCTTTATTGGCGGTGAAACCAACCAATGGGAGCCAGTCATCTTTGATGGCGTCACCCGCGTCCCGAAGAAAGAGCAGGACGACTACCACTTCACTGCCGACATGACGACCGAAGCGGTCGAGTGGGTCAAGTTTCAGCAGGCGATGACGCCGGACAAACCGTTCTTCATCTACTACGCGACCGGCGCGACGCATGCTCCGCATCACGCGCCGAAAAAATGGATCGAGAAGTATCAAGGAAAATTCGATCAAGGATGGCAGGCCCTGCGTGAGGAGACCGTCGCGCGCCAGAAGAAGATAGGAATCGTTCCTGCAGACACGAAGCTCACCGAGATGCCCGCGGACATCAAGGATTGGGAGTCGCTCAGCGATAACGAGAAGAGGTTGTTCGCATTGCAAATGGAGACCTTTGCCGGCTTTGCCGAGCACACCGACGTGGAGGTTGGCCGACTGGTCAGCGCCATTGATGAGATCGGCGAACTTGAGAACACGCTGTTCATCTACATCATGGGCGATAACGGCTCCAGTGCGGAGGGTGGACTGGAAGGAACATTCAACGAACTGGTTCACCTCAACGGCATCTTCGATGCGGAGACCGTCGACAGCATGCTGCAGCGTGCCGACGACTGGGGAGGTCCGAACTCTTTCCCACACATGACCTGCGCGTGGGCAGTCGCCACGGACGCGCCGTTCAAATGGACGAAGCAGATGGCGGCCGATTTTGGTGGCACCCGCAATGGAATGGTGATGCATTGGCCAGCAGGGCTGAAAGCGAAGGGCGAGATTCGCAGCCAGTGGCATCATGTCAACGACGTGGCTGCCACCGTCTTGGAAGCGGCGAATCTTCCCCATTCAAAATCGATCAATGGTGTTGAACAAAAGCCGCTGGACGGAGTGAGCATGTTGTATGCGGCCAAAGATAGCGAGGCGAAGGGTCGGCATAACACGCAATACTTCGAAATGTTCGGCAACCGCGCGATTTATCACGAAGGGTGGTTGGCCCGCGTTGTCCATCAAATTCCATGGGAGGGTAAGCCCCTGTGCGCGCTGGAGGACGATGTGTGGGAACTCTACAATATCGAAGCAGACTTCAGTTTGAGCCAGAACCTGGCCGAGGCGCACCCCGAGAAACTCAAAGAGTTGCAGAACGTCTTCAAGGACGAGGCCATCGCGAACAATGTGTTCCCGCTCGATGACCGCCTGTATGAGCGCTTTAACGCCAAGCTCGCTGGGCGTCCGGATCTCATGGGCGACCGAAAGTCACTTACGCTGGCGCACGGCATGGAGGGAATTCTTGAGAACACCTTCCTGAATGTGAAGAACACATCCAAGACAATCGAGGCCAAAGTGACCCTTGATGGAAAGCGGCACGGGATCATTCTCTGCCAAGGTGGAAAATTCGGCGGTTGGGCGCTGTACATGAACGATGGCAAACCGGGTTACACCTACAACTGGTTCGGTCTGGATCGTTACACGATCGAATCGCCTACAGCGATAGAGTCTAACGAAGCGAAAATCAAGCTCACGTTCGATTACGATGGTGGCGGCATCGGCAAGGGTGGCACCGCCACGCTGTTTGTCGACGGGAAGCAAGTCGCGGAAGGACGCGTCGAAAAGACCGAACCCGCCGTGTTCTCCGCGGACGAGACCGCCGATGTTGGTGTGGACGACGCCACTCAGGTGGTGGAGCAACTCTTTGAAGACCGTGAGGCGTCTGAATTTACGGGACATGTCGACTCGGTGATGATCACCATCGCTGACGATGATTGATGCCTAGGAAGGTGGATTCCGAACGGAGACGACATAGAGGCGATCGTTTCTACGTTGACATCTTTACGTCTCAGTCATCACGTCTGATATGCCGAACGCAGGTTGCGACTGGAAGCAAGGGTAAATAATCGTTGTCGACGTCGGTTTGCATGCTGCTACTGCTGCAGTAAAATAGCATGCTCTCACCAATACGTGCCGCTGATTAGACAACTACTATGTGGCTGCTACGCGATCGGATTCCGCCTGCGCTTCTGCTCGTTGCGCTCTCGGTAGTGCCGCATCCGCTTCGCGTCGTCGCCGCCGAGCAATCCGAGAGCATACAGTTTTTCGAAAATCGTATTCGTCCCGTGTTGGTCGAATCGTGCTACGAGTGCCACTCCGCGGATGCCAGCGAAGTCCAAGGCGAGCTGACTCTCGATAATCGAGCCGCCGTCGAGCGCGGTGGTCGATCCGGTGCTGTGATCGTGCCTGCGGATCCTGACGCGAGCAAGCTGCTCCGCGCACTCGAATACAACGACCATGATCTGCAGATGCCACCAGGCGGCAGGCTGGCAGACGAAGTGATTGCCGATTTCCGGCGCTGGATCGAACTGGGGGCCCCCGACCCGCGCGATGGCAGCGCTGCACCAATCGATACGATTGCCTCACGCGCCGCGAGACACTGGGCATTCCAACCGCCACGCCGACCGGAGCTACCAGCGGACGTAGATGACCGTTGGTCTGCCAAGGCCTTCGACAGGTTGGTGTTTGCGGAACTCTCGACGGAAGGTCTCTCGCCGTCACGCCCAGCCCGGCCTGGCGAACTCATTCGTAGGCTCTACTTCGACCTGATCGGGCTGCCCCCCACGTGGGAGAAAGTCGATGCGTTCGAATCCATCGCTACCGATGCCGCGTATGAAGAACTGGTCGACGGTCTGATCGGCTCGCCACAATTCGGCGAACGCTGGGCTCGGCACTGGCTGGACTTGGCGAGGTTCGCCGACACCAAGGGCTACGTGTTCACGGCAAAGCGCGAATTTCCCAACGCGTACAAGTACCGAGATTGGGTGATCGATGCCTTCAACGACGAAATGCCGATCGATCAGTTCATGAGGTATCAGCTGGCCGCCGACCAGATGGTTGAAGGTGACGAGCAGAATCATCACTTGGCAGCGCAGGGTTTTGTCACGCTGGGCCGGCGGTTTATCAACAATCGTCACGATATCGTCGCGGATCGCATTGATGTGATTTTTCGCGGCATGATGGGCCTGACCGCTGCCTGTGCGCGCTGTCATGATCACAAATTCGACCCGATTTCCGATGAGGACTACTACGCGTTGTACGGCATCTTGGCCAGCTCCGAAGAGCAGCAGGACGAAGACCTTCCGTTGAGACTCGTCGATCGAACGGAACCCAAAGACATCGGCGTGTTTGTCCGCGGCAACGCTCATAACCGCACCGAGCCCGTGGCTCGCGGCTTCCCAACCTATTTCACAAACTTCGCAACACCAATTACCGGCGGCAGTGGCCGCTTGCAGCTTGCCCACGCCATAACGCATGCTGACAATCCGCTTACCGCACGCGTATTCGTCAATCGTGTTTGGGGGCACCTGTTTGGCGAACAACTTGTCAGATCACCATCGGACTTCGGACTGCGTAGTGAAGCGCCGCGGCATCAAGACGTGCTTGATTTGCTCGCCACTGAATTTGTTACCAACGGCTGGTCGCTCAAGTGGCTGATTCGTGAACTAGTCACCTCGAGTACCTACCGACAATCGTCTGAGGCTGTGCGCGAGTTAATAGCTGCCGACCCAGATAATCAGCTTTGGGGTCGCATGAACCGTCGACGCCTCGACTTCGAAGCACTGCGGGACGGTTTACTCAAAGTGTCGGGTCGCCTCGATGAACGTGTCGGTGGCGAGTCGGAACGCATTGACACTGACGAAGGAGGCACGCGGCGCACACTTTACGCGCACATCGACCGTCAGAACTTGCCAGGTGTCTTCCGCGCATTCGATTTCGCCAGTCCAGATACCCATTCACCGGAACGACCGCACACCTTGGTTCCGCAACAAGCACTATTCCTGCTTAATAGTCCGATGGTTCAGCGAGTTGCTAGTCAGCTGGTCGATTCGCTGCCAGATGCGGAACCGTCCGTGCGCATCGCAGAGTTGTATCGCCGCGTGTTAGCCCGAGGGCCGAGACAGGAGGAGACAGAAAGCGCTCAGCAGTTTCTCCAGCACCGCGAGCCAGAGACTTTGCCGAGAGATGAGTGGAGTTTTGGCTTTGGCTCGATTCAATTCTGTGACGAACAATGTCGCGTTCACTTTCAGCCACTAAGCCATTTTGTTGACAATCGTTGGCAGCAAGAAAAGGAGTTCCCGGACAAGCAATACGGGCACCTCTGTATCACTACTAAAGGTGGCCATCCCGGCGACCGACCAGAGTACAGTGCAATCCGCCGTTGGACGGCGCCGGCGACGGGCAAACTCGTCATATCCGGCGACCTCAGTCGACCAAGCGAGAAAGGCGACGGTATCGAGGCGCATGTGATTTCCTCACGACGTGGCGTGCTTGCAAACTGGACTCTTCAACACGGCAGTCAACAAACGCCCGTCGAGCCAACCGAAGTTGAGCTTGGTGAAACCATCGATTTTGTCGTGGGGTGTCGAGAAAACGCAGGCTGGGATTCGTTCGAGTGGAGCGTGTCGCTGGCACTCGATACTCCCGATGGCTGGCAGCGCTGGTCGTCGGAGCAGGATTTTCATGGGCCACAACTCGATCCGCTCGATTTGTGGTCGCAGCTAGCGCAAGTTCTCTTAGTCTCCAACGAGTTCCTCTACGTCGATTGAACCGACTCCATCTGAGCCCATGATGACCAATCCATCACAACCCATCGTTTCACGCCGCGAATTCTTCGGCACCGCCGGCATGGGCATGGGCGGCATGATGCTCGGTGGCATGCAGAACCAATCTGCTCTCGCGTCGGCTGATCGGCTCGCCACACGTGCGCCGCACTTCCCGGGCAAGGCGAAGCACGTCATTCACTTGTTCATGAATGGTGGCCCATCGCACCTCGACACGTTCGACCCGAAGCCGATTCTCAACAAGTATGCTGGCAAGGCGCTTCCCTACAAGAACTTGGGAACCGAACGCCCCACCGGCGGAGTGCTACCTTCGACGTTCAAGTTCAGGAAGTACGGCGAGAGTGGCATCGAAGTGAGTGAGCTGTTCCCCCACGTCGGTAATTGTATCGACGACATCTCGGTGATTCGCTCGATGTATGCCGACGTGCCGAATCACGAGCCCTCGCTGCTGCTAATGAACTGCGGCGAAGGCCGGCTCATCCGGCCCAGTGTCGGTTCGTGGGTGACGTACGGTTTAGGCAGCGCCAACCAAAACTTGCCTGCATTCGTGGCACTATGTCCGGGCGGCTATCCAATTCAAGAATCACAAAACTGGCAGGCGGGATTTCTGCCGGGGGCGTACCAAGCCACCCACATTGATACGAAGCACGTCGCGATCGACCGCTTGATCGAGAACATCGAGAACCAGCGGACGACTCGAGCAGATCAGCGGCAACAACTTGATCTGCTGCTGGAGCTAAACCGACGTCACGCGGCCCAGCGGCAAGAGGATCCACAGCTGGAAGCTCAGATCGAATCGTTCGAGCTTGCCTATCGGATGCAAATGGAGGCGACCGATGCCTTTGACGTAACGCGGGAGCCGCAGCACATTCGTGATCTCTACGGTCCCGGCGTCCAGGGCCGACAGATATTAATCGCCCGTCGCCTGGTTGAACGCGGTGTACGATTCGTCCAGGTCTGGCATGGCAACGGCCAACCCTGGGATCACCACGATGACATCGCCGATCGCCACCCGAAGCTGGCCCTCCAATGCGATCAGCCGATTGCGGCTTTGCTAACAGACCTCAAGCAGCGCGGATTGCTCGACGAAACGCTCATCCTTTGGGGCGGCGAGTTCGGCCGCACGCCGGTCGTGGAACTTCCGAAGGAGGGGGCGAATCAAGGGAAGCAGAATGGTCGCGACCATAACCACCACGGGTTTACAGTTTGGATGGCAGGTGGTGGCATCCGCGGCGGTTACGTCCACGGTGCCACCGACGCGTTCGGGTTCAAGGCCGAACAAGATCGCACGCACGTGCACGACCTGCACGCAACGATGCTGCATTGCCTCGGCTTCGACCACACGAGGCTGACTTACCGTTACGCCGGTCGTGATTTCCGCCTGACCGACGTTCACGGTCGTGTCGTGCGAGAGTTGCTCGCGTAAATGGCCTTAGAGAATCGCAGCGACATGCCAGCTGCCAGTGGGACCACAAACAACGGATCTGTGCTGAGCGGCCAGCCGTCAGAATCGGTATAGATCGTTTCACACGACCGAAGAGCTGACGTCCCAACCTGCTTGGCTGTTGATTGCTTGTTTTTCGCTCCTGGCTTAAACATCGGCAAGTAGGCTGGACGGTGGGTCTATGCCGCACAAAACTCCACCGAGATTTCTGCTTCGATTTCTAGCCGCCATGATCGATCACGATAGCTCGAAACGACCGCCCGTGCGCGGTGACTGGTGGCTGGACGACTTGCCGCCGTTGGGGGGACGTCTGCGGTTTGTGTTCTATGCCTGCCTGTTGTGGTTGTCGGTCGTGAATCTTAAATCACCGCTGGCCGGCACCGGTTTCTATGGCGAAACCGATGCGAAGGCATTTCAAGCCTACGGACTACTCGGGTGGCTAGGTGTCGACTACCTACCGGTGGAAACCCTCAATGTGGTCGTCGGCGTAACGACGGCCGCTTGGATCGCAGCGATGATCGGCTTGGGCGGACGCGCGGCGATGATCGTCACAGCCGTCGGTGCGCTATTCCTTCAGGGCATGTTTCTGGGCAGCAACGCGCTGAACCACTACTACTTTCTGCCGGTGTACACACTCGCTGCGCTGTGCGTCGCAAGACCGTCGGTCGACCACTGGTCGATCGATTGGTGGGTCCGGCATTGGCGCGGGAGACAGCAGCCGACAGGCGGTTTGGGCGCAACAGGCGTCGCGCGGAAGTTGGTACTTGTCGCGGCGGTCGGCTTTTACTTCGCCGCAGGCTTCGCCAAGCTGTTCCATTCTGGTCTGGCCTGGGCCGATGGGCAGACGGTGCAGTATTTTTCGCAGCTGCGCAGCGGGCAATACCCGCTGGCCGACTACTTCGTTGACTATTTGTGGCTCGCCAAGATCGGATCGGTCGTCACGTTGTTCTTGGAGGTCGGGGCGCCGCTGGCACTGTTCTCGCGCGGCTTTCGTCATCTGTGGTTGCTCGGATTGCTTGGCATGCACATGGCCATTCGTTACGGAATGGGCCCGGCGTACTGGCCGAACGTAGTCTGTTTACTGTTAGTCGTAGATTGGAATTGGTTGAAGCAAACGTTGCTGGCCTGGTACAGCAAAACACGACGAGCTGGAGCTCCCAACGAGGTGGCGGCTCACAGCAAGTCGACGATACTTGCTGGCAGGCTGCTGGGGAGCACCGCACTGGTCATTGCATTCGGCACGGCAGTATTCGGCATCTTCTGGTGGCCGCTGACCAACGTGTACATGTATTGCAGCTACTTCAGCATCGAGCAGGATATCCGGGCTGGGCATCCACGACTTGATTACTTTCGCGCGCCGGAAGTGCAGTCGATTGCGCGCCAAATCCACGAAGCGAAGCCGCCTCGCGAAGTCGCCGAGTATCTATGTTTTCAAGCGGCTGTAAGGTTGACCAACAATGAGACAGAGCCGTTGTACTTGTTCGACTCCGTGGGGACGGCGAGCTGGAAGCAGTGGGTGCTCACCGTCGCAGCACCAGTGATTGTGGAGGACTTGGCGACTAAGCCGGTGGGGCGGATCGAGCACGACCCGTCTGCCACGAAGTATGCCGCCCAGCAGTTCTTGGAGTACTACGCGGACGTGTTGCGAAATCAAGTGCCCGAGGAATTCCTGCGAGAGTACCAATCCATCGAGATCGTCTACCCGCTTGAGTGCGACCCCAACGAAGACGACTGCCTGCCGACCGAGTTGATGCCTTACGCGGTCCGCGAAGAGTACGCGAAGCGGGAGAAGAACCTACCGCCCCATTTGCGAATGGTGCCACTGGCACGAGTGGCGATTGCCGACTAACCGTTGTTCGGTCCGCGTCATGCGTCGAGTGACTTTCTGTCAAACGGTAGAGCCAGGACGGCAGCAATTGTGGAAGCGTGTCGGTTTCGAGACTCGACACACAGCACTTAAGCCCGTTTTTGGGCAATGACCCCAAAGGTGTTCTTCACACCAATCGCGTCTAAGCCTTGGAAGACTAGGCTCTGAGTGCTGAAGTAGGGTGCGATCTCACAGTCGAACCCCAAGTCCGCAAGCAACTCTCGAATTGCCTGTTGGTCCACTCCTTTGCGAGTGACATGGTATTCGGTGTTGTCGTGCATCGATTCTTCCAGATAGATTCCTTGTGAGCGACGAAACCGCCGCTTCAAGCCACCGATCACATCCCCGTCGAATGGCCGCCAAGAAAGATAGGCAGCACGTGCGAAGGTGTGCGAAAGCACTCCACGGGTATCGTAACGCAGCGGGTCTTGAAACGAAAAGAACTGACCCCCTGGTTTGATCACTGCGGCTAGTTCTCTAATTAGTCCGAGATATTCAGGCACATGGTGCAAGAACGCGTTGACGACGACGATATCGTAACTCGCGTTCTGTTCGGCGAGTGTTTGGTGAATATCCTCGCAACGCACTTCCAGCATTTCGCCAAACTTCTCACATCGCTGCTGCAACGATTCGAGCTGACTGCTCGAAATATCAACCGCGACAACGTTGGCCCCCTAGCTCCAGAAAGGGCAGCTTGACCGACCCTTCGCCTGCACCTAAGTCGAGCACCTTGGGGACGTCGACCTGTTGCTTGGCCGTATCAAATACTTGGACCACGAGTTCGCCATACAGCTTCCGTAGCGACGCGTGCTTGATGTGCGGAGCACCATCGATGTACTTTCGTGTCGCTTCTTCGTCGTAAGCCGAGAAGTTCGCCAAAGCGGCGACCTGATTGATTCTCTCATCCACTACTCGATTCCTCGTCTGTCCCGCCTAGCCGATCTTGCCACGTCACCACCGCCTCTGAGTCGTGGTTCCGCTGGAAACGTCTGATAAACCGGTGCTCGATGCTAGCGCAATCGATTGGCTATCGCGACTGACTAGAAGGTTGGGCCACAGGTAAGCAGTTGCGAGGCAAGGCTGTTGTGGCAAGCGTACATAACGCGTCGGCCGCGCGGGATACGACGAACCGAAGTACTAAGCTAACATCCGGCTACTACCCTCAGAACCGAGCACTAAGCGGCACCAAAGAAATACCGCGTGACGTGATAAAACACCGGGGCGGCGAAGCAGATCGCATCAATCCGGCTGAGCACTCCACCATGGCCTTCAATCAGGGTACCTGAGGTGACCTCACCGCGATCGCGTTTGATGGCGGCCATCGTCATTGCGCCGGCGGAGGCCATTATCGAGATGGTGATCGACATCGCACCCGCTTGCCACCAGTACGGAAACGGAGTGGCCCAATAGAGTCCCAAGCCGACGACGGCCGTCGCGGCAGCACCACCGAGGAGGCCTTCCCAGGTGCGGTTGCTATCGATCGTCTCAGCGATCAAGTGTTTCCCAAACAGTCGATTGCAGAGGAATTGAAGTAACTCGGAGAACAGAACAATCGTCACAAAAAAGAATAAGAGTCGCGCGTTCGCGAAATTGCCCTCCATGTTCTTGCACTTGATGTACAACAACGCGGGGGCGAAGCTCAGGCAGTAAACGCAGATCAGCAGCCCGAATTGGATTTTGGCCACACGCTCCAGGAAATGCTGGAAGTCACCCGATACCGCAACTCGAGCAGCAATGAACAGAAACGCGTAGACCGGAATCAGTATGCTGTAAAACGCATAGAAGTCAAACGCCACTAACACGAACTGCAGCGGAGTAAACAGAAAGAAGACCCAGAACAGCGCGCGGTGATCCCCGGTGCTCGTAGGCGTGAGTGTAATGAACTCACGCAGTGCCCAAAACGATAACAGGCCGAAGAGGATCACCGTCAGTTTCGGCTGAAAGAAGGCGAACCCGAGGACGATGCTGAAGAACCACCACGCTTGGACCCGACTGTTGAACGTACTGACCGAGCGCTCGTCGAGTCGCATCGACGTCTGGCGTTTCAGCCACTGGCCGGCCCCGGTGGCAATGCTCAGCAGTGCCAACACGACTCCCAACAGTGCCCAGTCTTCGACCATGACTATTGATCCTTGAGGCTGACCACGGCCTCTCGCGCACGGGCGAGAAACTCGAGTTTCGGTTCACCCGCCTCAAGCCAAATCGGGGGGCCAAACGTCAGCGACGAGAGCATCGGTACGGGCAAGTATTCTCCGCGAGGCAAGATGCGATTCATGTTGTTGATATGCACGGGAATCAATTCTAACTCGGGACGTTTCTTGCTGAGATAGTATAGCCCACTCTTGAATTCGCCGATTTCATGCCCGGGACTGCGGCTGCCTTCGGGAAACAGGATAAGCGAATGCGTGTCGCCGATCTCGCGAAGCATGAGATCGATGGGGCTCTGGTGAACCTTGATCTCTTTGCGATCGATCAGCAAGGCGTTGAAGACTTGATGCAAATGACGGCGTACGAAGCCCCGTTCCCAGTAGTCCTTGGCCGCGATCGGTCGCGTGAGTCGACGAACCGGCGTCGGCAATGCCGACCAGACCAAGATTCCGTCCAGGTGGCTGGTATGATTGGCGAAGTACACGCGCTGGCAGGTATCCGGTTGTGAGTCGACCCAACGAACGCTGACGCCGCTGATAAATCGAGCAGTCCAGGTTAGTAGCGTCTCGGTGATCATGGGGTCTGCGGTAGGTCACGGGTTCGGCAACGGTCGGTGGCCGCGGAGTCGGCCGTTCAGCGCAATCGGTTAGAGACGAGTCCATCAGCGAGCGTCCGCCTACGTGGCCGAAACCTCTATCGTATCCAGCGAACTGGAGGTTCGGAAGGCTCCCGCCTCGGTGCTACGCACCGGAGTGGGATGGCGAAGAACGCAATTCTCGCGCGGTATCGCCGAATCGCCGGGGACTGGTGGGCCTGGCCGTGTCGGGATGTTTGGCTTGGTAGATGGACTCCAGGAGTTGCTGATAGCCGTCTACCATCGCGTCGAGCGAGCAGTGGGCGATGACATGGTCGCGTCCCTGCCGGCCGAGCTCGCTCCGTTTGGACGGATGCAGCAGTAGGTCGAGCGTCGCGTCGACGTAGCCCTCGACATCTCCCGGTTGGAACAGCTCGCCGGTGCGACCGGGAATGACGGTTTCTGGGACCGATCCGACGCGGGCGGAAACGACAGGTACCCCGCAGCTGAGCGCCTCCAGAATCGACACAGGGCTGGCTTCGTTATGTGAAGTCAACGCAACCACGTCGATCGCGGGCAGTACGGCGTGAACATCGTTACGTGAGCCTAGCAAATGCGTCACGTCTCGGATCCCGAATTCCTCCGCCATACGCTCGATCGTCTCGCGACGATCACCATCGCCGATAATCACGAATTGCGTTTCCGGTACCGTTTCTAGAATACGTTTCGCTCCGGCGAGGAACAATTCGTGGTTTTTCTCGGGACGCAAGGCGGCCAGGATTCCCACAAGTGGTGTGTCGTCGTCGATGCCGAGTTCCTGTCGCAGATTGTCGCCGCCACTTGGAACGAATTTCTCCGTGTCGACGCCGTTGTAAATCGTGTGCACCCTGTCGCGCGGGAACTTCTCGTATTCTGCCAAGTGCTCCGCGTGCGCGTCGGCCACGCCGATAAATCCGTCGGTTAGCGGAGTTAGCAGACGATTGAGCAGTCCGACCGAGTCGGGCCACCCTGTACTGTGCAGCGCCGACAGAATCACAGGCACTCCGGCCAGTTTGGCGGCGAGGCGTCCCCAAAACATCTTGTCCCCGGCGCCGACGGTCACCACCGCGTCGATCTCGCGACACTTAAGCAGTCGATACAAACGGACGACCACGCGTATGTCAAATTTGCTGCTGAGCAACGAGCTATGCACGGGCATTTCTTCGGCCAATTGCTCACCCAGGGGGCCACGTTCCTTCAGGCAAGCAATCTCAGGCGTGAACCGTTTGCGATCTAACCGGCGGACCAGGTTCATCAGCAAGGTTTCCGCACCGCCGACCGGGAGACTCGTCGTGAGAAATACGACGCGCAGCGGAGATTCCTGGAGATCGGTCATGACGGCTCCTACACGTTGCCGGGAACGGAACGGCGGCGTTCAAGAATTGGTTTAAGCTTGCCGACAAGGTTGGCAACGAGCTGGTGCAACTGTGCGCGCTCTTCGCCATTCAGGATTTGGTGCGTGCCAAACGTAGCCAATAGCAGTGCGAGCAACGTGCAGCCTGAAGCGACTGGGCCCGCCGCCAGCGTCAGCGGCGCGAACACCGTCAACCAAGTACCTCGGTCGAGGCAAAGTCCATACCGTCGGCTCAGCACGAGTATTGTGATCAGGCATACGAGCGAGGAAGTGGACGTTGCCACGACGGCCCCGTACAGTCCCCAAATTGGCAGCAGCAAGAGGTTTAGGCCGATGTTCAGAATCAGCCCGAAAGCTAGTGGTACCGTCGCGAGACGTGTCTTTTCGGCACACCAAAGATAGTTTTGCGATAACGCGTAAACCCCATACCAGATGCATCCCGACAAGGCCCACGGCAAAACGGTGAGTCCGTCGCTGTACTTTCCTGCCAGGATCACATCGAACAGCAACGGCGAGAACAAGAGCACACAGACTGCGAATCCTAGCATGCCGATACTAGTCAGCTTGAGCGAGAGGTTGAGTTGCTTGCCTACTTGCTCCTTGCGACCGGCTTCCCAGTCGGAACTTAAATGCGGCATGACAAGTCCGCTAAGCAGATCGGCGAACGAGATCAGCAACAGCGGTACAATCCGGCTGCTGTGATAGTTGCCTACTTGCGTCTGTGCTTCCAGATAGGTGAGGCCCGAGTAGTGCATCAACATGTAACGATCAATAATCGCGAAGAAGTGCGACAACAGATTCGTCAGCCAGACGAAAAAAGCAAATCGCATGAGCTGTGGCCAGAAATCCAGTTGCGGCAATTGGTTCAAGGGCCGATCCACTTCGCGCAACGCCGGCCACACCCACATCAGCGCGCCACTCGAGGCAATCGCGCAGGCGACGCCGTAGCCGATGAGGATGCTTGATACGCTTGCATCCACTAGCAACAAACTCAGCGCGAGTAAGGCGAACAGGATACTCTGGCCGAAATTCATTGCCGACACGACGCGGTAGAGCCGCAATGCTGTGAGCAACGACGTCAGCGTGTGGTGGAAGATGATCGACGCGAGGCAAATCGCGATGCCATAGAGGAGGTTCACCTGGTCGTAAGTACGGAATAGTAGGTAGGAGAACGAACGAGCGAATAAGGCTACCGTACCGACGGCGAGCAACGTGCACACGACCGTCCAAACGGTCGTGCGCCGCAGAAAAGTGAGCAAGTGCCCGCGCTGGCGAAAGTGTTCCAGGTACCGACCAAACGATCCGGGTACGCCCAGCACGGCCAATGGAGCCGCCAACAGCAAGAAGCTGTACGCCAACTCCCACTGCCCGAGCACCTCAGGATCTAGCCAACGACAAAACAGCACACCACGTCCAAAGCCGACGCTACGCTGGACGAGCGTCACGGCGATCAGAATCAGCACGCTTGAGGCAAGCGTGTCAGTCCTCAGCCGACTCGTCGAAGCGGCTTGGTTCGAGTTGGATGAAATCGTGCTAATGGTCGTCTGCTTTCGTCGGCGCTGGCGGCGATTACGACTTCATCACTCAAAACCGATTGCGATAGTCGCCCGGTACGAACTGCCGCTGGCTACTGAGCTTTCGCGGGTCGACGGTAAGCCAGTTGCGAAAGCGACTCCACTCGGGGTCGCCATGGATGCGTTGCAGGTGAAACGAGTCGTCGCCGGGCAGGTTGTACCCGCCATAGGCCGAACATACGCCCCAAAAACCTGCTTCGAATGCGATGCGAAATGCGGCCGTCGAAAGATTCTCCGGCAGACCGAACGGAAATGCGAAGTAACGCACGGGACGATCGATAATGCCTTCCAGCTCGCGCTTCGAGCCTACGATTTCGTCGAACAGCTCGTCTTCGTCGGTAATCGCTCCCAGGTCGACGTGCGAGCGGGCGTGGGCACCGATCTCCACGCCAGCGTCTGCGAGTTCCAGCAGCTGATCGACGGTGTTCGGCGGTAGCGGACGGCCGTTGTCCACGTCGTGAGCGAAAGGATTGCCACTGAGAATATTGCTGCTGGTCACGAAATATGTGAAAGGAATGCCCTGGTCGACAAGCCACGGTAACGCGTTTTGACAATTGTCGGCGTAGCCATCATCAAAGGTGATGCAAACCGTCGGCCTATCGTTGGCTTCCGCGGCGATTCGATGCTGCGCCTCTTCGAGCGTGACGATATCGAATCGCTCTCCCAGCCATTCGATCTGCTTGCGAAACATCTCATTCGGCAGCGTCCAATCGTTGGGATGCTCGTCAGCAATGCGGTGGTAAAACAGGCTCATGATCGGCACCTGACGGCGCTGCTCACGCGTCACTGCTGCTTGCTTCCGCTGTGGTAAGGTCGCGAGGTAATACAAATCGAGCAGGGGCGTTTTAATGGAATCGAGTGGCATGATGGAGCTTTCTGTCGGTCTTATAAGCTGAGCACATTGGTGAGTTGGCGAGTCAGACGCACCGCGCTTTGGAGGTAGTCGAACGCTTGATTTCGCAGCAGGGCTGTTCCGCGGGCAGGAACAATTCTGAGATCGAACGTCTCGATTGGCTGGGCACGCCAATGGGCCTTGTACGGCTCGTCGCCCCGCATCAAGTCAAATGTCTGGTGGCCTTCTGCGATCGCGTATTGCAACGTACGGATGGTCGACAGTCGGCCGGGCTCGTCGTCGAGCCGTTCGGGATCGACACCACCCTGGTAGGCGAATGTGGCGCGATCGCTGGCGAAGTGGTACTCCGCGGCAACCGGCTGACCGGCGAGTTCGAGCCACGAAAGGCGGAGTTCACCCGAGTCGAGTAGCTGCTGAGCGATGTCGCGATGAAAATCAGCCCAACGCTGCGAGGCGAAGCATCCCGGTTCACCCAGACTATTGCGGCGCCTCTGATGCAAATCAGTCAGGATCGGCCAGGCACGTTCGAGTTGCTCCGGAGATTCGACCAAGTGCCAAGTCGCGTCATCACTGTCGAGGACGCGTCGCTCCAGGCGGCGCAGCTGTTTGCGATGCGATTTGGACTGCAAGGCGAGAAACGCTTCCCAATCCTCAGGGAGTGGCACCTCCCAGCGACTTTCGTTGCGGTCTTGGCGAACTTGGCAATCAAGGGACTTCAACTCGTCGCTAAGCGAGAACAATCCCGTGCAATCGGCAGCGATCGCGGTGAAGTCGGTCGTGTCCCATTGATCTGCATGTTCAACGAGATAGTGGGCGAACGACTTCGCCGCCTTCTCGATGTTCTCTGGCTCAGTGATCAAGTCAAGATGATCGGAACAGACCTCGCCGTCGCCCAGCAATCGCAGGACTTGGCCCCTGGCCATTGAATTCTCGATGTAGCCGGGCAGAATGGCGATCAGTTGGTCCGGTTCGAATGTCGGTTCGTCCGCATCAAAAAGTAGCAGCACGAACAGCTTTCGATCGTCGCGGTAATGCTTCCACCACGTCGACTGCCAGGCCCATTTGCGAAAGACGCAGTTGCCGGCGAGCTCGTCCCAACGATCCTTGTAGGCGAGTAGCTCATCCAATTCTGAAACGTGGGAGATGTGCATTATGTGATCTTCGAGGCTGTGGGTCAGACTGGTGACACTCAGTATCGCGGCGAAGGGTGATACTGCTGCACAGATGGCTGGATTTCGGCTGTTCAAGAATAGGTCACAGAATCCGTTGATCTGGCTGCTGCGACCCGCCCGCCCTGAGGCAAAAATTCACCATGTTGCTATTTTTCCACGCCCGATAGGTCGCGTGCTTAGCGGTCAAACGCCGTGGCGTCGCGGCCATAAAATCGCTCAACGTAGCGACTTTAGCTTCTGTGGTCGGGTTATGACGGCATCCACACCAGATGTGGCGCGGCAGTTGCCATGTTGGGTAGCCACTAAACCGTCGTTACTCGCCTTGTCTGGGAAATCACTATGAGCTTCAACACCGAAAACAATCATTCTGGCAACTTGGCGGGCCTGAGCCCGGCGGAATGCCTCCGCCTGTTGGTCGAGCAACGTCAAAAGTGGCTCCTGCCAACGATGGTCTGTGGAGCGTTGGCACTTGGTTACTCCCTGGTAATGTCGCGGTACTGGGAAGCGACGCAAGGATTCGTGGTTCGCCCTGAAGTGTCTGGTTCCTCGACCAACGAAGTGGGTAAGTTCGCCGACCTGTACCAGATGCGGACCTTTCAAGAGACGATTTTGGAACTCGCCAAGAGTCCTCAAGTGATTGCGGCCACGCTGAAGGCAGTGGAACAGGCCGAGACTGGCGAACCTGCGGAGGCGCCGTCTGCGACAGCGATCGAGAAGATGCGGAAAAGATTGAGTCTGTTGCCGCCAGGCGGGGCGGAGTTTGGCAAGACTGAGGTTTGCTATCTGCAGGTAAAAGACACCAACCGCCAGCGGGCACTAAAGCTGGTCGCCGAGTTTGGCAGACAGATTGATCGAAGACTGCACAGCCTCCGGACCGAAAAATCTCGCAGCCTGCGGAATGAGCTACAGCAGCAAGTCGCCCTGGCGGAAGAAGCTTTGGAAGCCGAGACGGCCCGCCTGGCGAAATTCGAAGCGCAGGTGGGGGCCGACTTGGGCGAACTCCGCATGCTAAACGCCTCCAACAGCGGACAGAGTGATCTTCGCCAGCAAGCAATCCGACTCAACGACGAGCGACGAGCCGCAGAACTAGCGACTCGCGAATCCAGCCAACTGCTAGAGGTGCTGCAATCAGCTCGCAACGAACCCGAGCAGCTAATCGCCATGCCCAACAGCCTCCTGACTTCGCAACCGACGCTCCGTCGACTCAAGGACGGTCTGGTCGATGCCCAACTCCGAGTAGCACGTCTGGAGGGCACGCGCACCGTCGATCACCCGCAGGTCAAGGCAGCAAACTCGGCAGTGGAGTTTGTCCGCCAAGATCTACACCGGGAGCTTGCAGTGGCCATTCGTGGAATTCAGGTCGAAATCAAAATTGGCAACAGCCGTGCCGCAAAACTCGATCAGCAGTACGCCGATGTGCAGCAGCGCCTGAGTCGGTTGGCCCAGCTACGTGCCGGCTACGCCAATCACATGTCCGCCGTCGATAACAGCCGTCTGGTGCTCGACCGGGCTCAAAAGCAGCTTGGGCAGGTAAGCTCCCAATTGGCGGCATCCAGCAGCTCCAAGTTGGTCACTCCGATCGATCAGCCCGAGACGGGGCCCTACCGTGCCGGCCCAGGACGTTCAACGATCGTGTTGCTCGGCACGTTTGGTGGCCTAGTCTTGGGAATCGGGTGGGTATTCCTGACCGTTACTCCTGCGGCGGAGCGTGAACCCGAATTGGGAGTCACACCACAAACCCAACCTACTACGCGAACCAGCGGCAACGAGGCAGCCGCGCGACCGGTAGTGGAAATCATGCCGGTTCCGCGTCATGTGCCGAATTTGCCACCCCACATCGCGGCGAAGATCGCAGAGATCGTGAAAGCACGCGAATCGGTCGTGTCGAGTGATCGCTGCGTTTAGACCATGCACATTTTGCAGCCGAATCAGTTCACTTAATCAACTTCGGACAGCTGCTGATGACGTTCCTACTATCGCTTTTTGGCTTAGTTGCCCTGATTTGGGCACTCATCTACGCGAGGCATGGCTCGCTGCTGGTGAGCGGAGCGATCTTCGTGGTGGTTGGCTACGTCTTTAACCATCATGTGTGGCACATGAGCGTAGGGCCCGTTTCGCTGACATTGGGGCGTGTGCTGTTGGCGGCCTTGGTCCTACTGTTTGCCTGGCGTTGGAAACAGGGCCACATCGAACTGCGTCCTTTGACCGGCTGCGATTGGCTCGTCGGATTGTTGGTCGGGTATCTAACGCTTCGTTGTATGTGGACGCCTGCCGCTATTGGAGAAGCGTCCAGCGTTGGGCCGACATGGAGGTTGATCGCCAGCTTTTGGATGCCGGCCACGCTATACTGGATCGTTCGCAACGCGGAATTTAGTGAACGCGTTTGGAAAGCGATGCTCGCCTGCCTGGCGGCACTAGGTGTTTATCTAGCGCTGACCGGCCTAGCTGAAGTCAACCAACAGTGGTGGGCAGTCTTTCCGCGCTTTATTGCCGATCCAACCCTCGGCACGCACTTCGGTCGCGCCCGCGGGCCGGCGTTGATGTCGGCCAGTTTGGGGGTGTTCCTGGCGATCTGTTTCTGGGCAGCCTGGTTCCTGTGGGCCAAAGTTAGCCGTGCACAGCAGTTCCTACTGCTGGGGGCGATGGCGCTGATGGTCGTCGGCGTGTATGTCACCTATACACGTTCGACCTGGTTAGGCTTGGCTGGTGGGCTTGCCATAATTCCTCTATTACATCTTCCGCGGTCGTGGCGGCCTGTGCTGCTGACGGGGATGCTGCTGGCCGGCTTTGTCGGAGCGATCGGGCTGGGCGATAAAGTCGTCAACATGAATCGCGAAGACACTGATGGTTCGGCCGAGCATTCGGTTTATCAGCGGGCCTCGTTCTTTCATGTCTCGATGAACATGTTCCGCGATGCTCCGCTGCTGGGTTGCGGTTTTGGGCGATTCTACGACTGCAAGTTGCCGTACCTGGCTGACCGCACTCAGCGGATCGAACTGGAATCCATTCGGAAACTAGATCATCACAACACGTTTCTGAGCTTGCTCACCGAGACGGGTGCTATTGGACTGACGCTGTTCGCCGCCGTCCTGGCTGCCTGGTGGCGAGCAGCATGGCAACTCGCTAGAAATGCCGATGCGGAGAGCTGGATGCGTGCCCACGGACTGTTCGCTCTGGCGACGCTCATCGCGTACTTGGCCAGTGCAGTGTTCCACGATTTGACACTTTCCCCCAGCGAGCAATGGTTGTTGTATCTGACGACAGGT
Organism: Bythopirellula sp.; assembly: GCA_028285205.1. Lineage (GTDB taxonomy): Bacteria > Planctomycetota > Planctomycetia > Pirellulales > Lacipirellulaceae > Bythopirellula. Next base: position 62,003 of record JANQQA010000266.1, read on the forward strand.
GTTACTGTTGGGTTGCAGAGCTTGTTGCGGACTAGAGAGGCCGCAGCTCAGCCGATCAAATCAACTTTGTTGGCTCAACCAACTTCGGGTGTCTGGGCTAGTCATTGAAATAGGTTCGCTACACGTGCCGCCGGTGATAACGCTATTCGGAATGAAGATCGATGCGGTCGATATGAAGACGGCCGTTCAGCGCGTGATGCAATGGTGCGCGGAACCTCGCGATGAGCCGTGCCGCTACGTGGTGACGCCCAATGTCGATCACGCGGTCATGTTCCAGACAGACGATCGCCTACGCCGTTCGTACGAAGGCGCGGCGATGGTGCTCGCCGATGGCGCGCCGGTCGTCTTGGCTTCGCGACTGCTGCGGAAGTCTTTGCCCGAACGAGTTGCGGGGAGCGATCTGGTTCCCGCGCTGTTCGAAGCAGTGTCCAGCGAACGTGAATCCGCGAGTGGTCCGCTTCGCGTCTTCTTGTTGGGCGCAGGTCCGGGAGTCGCAGAGCGGGCGGCTGAGGTAATCCACCGGCGCTGGTCAAGTGTCGAAGTGGTCGGTACGCTGTCGCCACCCATGGGTTTTGAGCATGATGAGGACGAGAATCAACGAATCCTCGATGCCGTCGCGGCATGCCAGCCTGACTTGGTTTTGATCGGGCTAGGCGCGCCGAAGCAAGAATTGTGGATAGGCCGTTATGCCGATCGTTTGGAAGCAAAAGCCGCGCTGTGCATTGGGGCAACGATCGACTTCCTGGCCGGTGAGAAAAGCCGTGCGCCGCGCTTGATGCAGAAGCTCGGTTTGGAGTGGGTGCATCGCATGGCGACTGAACCGACTCGGCTCGCGAAGCGGTACGCGCGCGACGCCTGGATTTTCCCCCGACTAGTGTGGCGTGAATGGCGCGACGGCAGCGCGACATCCCCCGAATCGTAAGTCGCCGGCCGCCGACCCATCCTTCCGCCTTTATCGTTGCGCCTTTATAGTGGTGGCATGTCAGACCGCCACGCCATTTGCTTGTGTATCGACGGACTTCGGGCTTCGGCGTTGGGCACCTACGGTAGCTCTGCTTGTCCCACGCCTCAACTCGATGCACTCGCCAGTCGCGCGGCAGTTGTTGATTGGATGTTCGCAGATTCGCCGACGCGCGAAGGGTTTTATCACTCCGTTTGGCAGGGGACGCACGCGCTGCGCCGCGCGGGATTGTCAGCGCGACAGAGTGATCCGCCGTCGATTCTCCGTCGGCTGAGCGAGTCTGCATCCAGGCAATTGCTGGTGACCGATGAGCGGAGTCTGGTTGAAATAGCCGATGACTTGCCGTATGACCTGGCGGCGTTCGTAGAAAATCACGCGACCAGTTCCGCCGACGAAATGGAGCTGACGTGCCTGGCACGATTTTTCTCGCAAGCAATCGAGCAGATCGTCGTGTGGCGGCAGAGCTTGCAGAAGACAAACAGTCTGATCTGGTTACATAGCCAGGGGCTGGCCGGTCCGTGGGATGCACCGCTGCCGATGCGAGAGCGACTGCTCGAAGAGGATGATCCAGCTGCTGCCGAGTTTGTCGAGCCTCCCAGCGCCTTGCGAGATATCAACGACCCGGACGACGTGCTGGCGTTTCGCACTGCGTACGCGGCGCAAGTCATGGTTCTAGACGCGTGCCTAGGTGCATTCGTCGAAACGATTGAGGAGTTGTTCGCTGGCAGTGAAACTCTGCTGATGTTGTTTAGCGCGCGAGGGTATTCGCTCGGCGAACATGCATCCGTCGGAATCGAGTGTAGAGAACTGTACAGCGAAGGCTTGCATCTGCCGTGGCTCCTTTTGCCGTGCGGCAATAGGACTCCCCTGCCCCGCCAAATGTCGTTGTCACAGCCTGCTGATATCGCTGCAACGCTGCTCGATTGGTTTGGAATCGGCGAATCCCTCCGAGAGACGGACGGGTTGTCTTTGCTGCCGAATGGCGAGACATCGGGCAACGACACGCGTCAGTTGATTGCGGCCGTTGGCGAGTCTGGTGAATCAATGATCCGCACACCTGTCTGGTCGTTAATCGAGAGGGCATCCGCCGACATGTCAGCCTTCGCGCAGCTATTCACTAAGCCTGACGATCGCTGGGAGAGCAACGACATCAGCGAGCTCTGTCCCGAGGTGGTAGATCAGCTTCGCAGCGAGTTGCAAAATCTTCAGTCGCTAAGCCAAACAGACGAGCCGCTGCCGCTAAGGCCGCAGAGCGAGAGTCTATTGGAAGCCGTCCGGTAACTGGGCGTGTGTCACGAATCTCCCATGGTGATCCATCGCTGATCACGCTGCTTTTCAGCTGCAAGACTGTCATGACGCGCGGTTCTTGGCTAAGCTGGGACTTATGGCGTTTGCAGCTGGAACAGATCGACGTTTAGGGGCAGTCTACTATTGCTGCGCGATGTTCGTTTGCGTTTCTCTGTTGGCGACGCCAACCCAAGCGGTGCCATTGTTGCCCGATTTGGTTTCTTATGCGAGCGAAGAACTGGAGTTCATGTACGGCGGAGAGTTCGACACATCGGATACGCCTGGGAGAGTCTTTTATCGTTTCGACGTGGCGATTGCCAACTTTGGTGCGGGGCCGTTTCAGGTGCTGCACGAAACGGATCTCACCGCTCAGACGCAGGATATCTATCAGCAGGTTTTCGACAGTGATGGCGGTCTCACGACGACGTTGATGGGCACGTTTGATTATCAGGATCCACCCTTTGGCAGAATGGCGCTCGCATCGCTAGCACGGTACAACCTACGTGAGGTCACCGCAAACGACGGCGTTGGCGACGTCGTGGCCACGTATGACAAGACCTCGCATGCGGTCGTCGATTCACTGCCAATTGACCTTTCGCTGCCCGACGCACCGACGACGCCTGCCTACCGAAGCGGTTATGCCAATCCCTTGGGAGTCTCGATTGGGTATGCCGATCTCTATGGCCGTAACATTCCCGAGCAGCGGATCGACGTGACTGGTGTCCCGTCGGGCCAATACTGGTTGGAAGTTGTGATCGACCCCTTGGAATACGTGCAAGAGACCGACGACACGAATAACACGACACGGATTCTGGTCGATCTGGACATCCCGACCACCGGCGACTACGACGGAGATTTCGATGTCGATGGCGCCGATTTCACGACGTGGCAGCGCGGTGAGTCGCCCAACGCCCTGGCGGACGGAGACTTCTCATCATGGAAGTCAAATTATGGCACGACCTATCCGCCGCTAGCATCGTCTTCGTTGGCAGCGATTCCGGAGCCGGCTACGGCACTTCTGTTCGCGACGGCGTGCGTGCTAGCATTTGCGTCTCGCCAGACCACGCGGTGACACGCTTAGGTTTGATTTGATCTGGAGACATGCCAGCAATCTGCCTACAATCCGCCGCCCTTCTCGGGCGACGGTGGGCGCCACCGTCTCTATCACGTAGCTCTATTGTCAGACGGTCGAGCATGGTCGGACACGGACGTCCGATAACGCTGAAGCTTCGAGTTTGCCGACTTGCCGCCGCGCAAATCGGTCCGGTCTCGTCGCGAAATTTTTTCAGCGTGCTGCTGCTGTTTCTAATCGCGCTCACTGCGACAACGCGATGTGCTGCGGACGAAAAGACCGTTCGATTGCGTCTGGCGTGGGGCAGTGGCACAGCAGCCAAGCAGCGCTGGAACGGAACCATCGCCGTCGAAGGCGGAGTGCTGACGCAACTGCAACCGCTGGGCATCGAATCGGACGCGGCCGTGGCCATGCGAATTGACGGCAGTCGGTTGATCGTCAACCCGCTCGAGAAACGTGGCTTCGACGGTTGCGACGTGACGGTGCAGGCCGACGAGCAGGCATTAGTGAGGGTGGAGCTGCGCAGTGATCAGCAACTTCAGCAGACGGTGTTCGAGGCACCGCTGGCGGAGATTCTCGCCACCCAGCTCCAACGGCCGCTCGACGAGTCGGGGAGTTACTTCTTGGCTCGACGCAGCCCAGGCGATGTGTTGCGAGTGTTGCCGACTTGCGAGCACTATGTGTTTTCACCCGGTGAACAGTGGGAACTCAAGTTGCAGCCCGACTTGGCGGCCGAGTTGGCAAATGGGCCAGTCGTCCTGGAGCTACGTTTGCGGGCGACCGGTGCAGAGAAGTCGAGTTGGCAGGCAAGTCGGCAGATCACGGACGTCGCGCAGCTTGCCGCAGGCGTGACCTTTGGAATGACGAGTCCAACGATTGAAGGCGCCTATCGTTTGTCAATCGAGGCGCGCGCGCAGGAGGGGCTGGCCAAAAGGTTTGTTCCAGGGCAACAAGCTCGGACAATCGCCCGGCGCGAAATCGAGTATGTCGTGATCGATCCCGACGCCCAGTTAGCTCCGCTGACTGACGAATGGTCGCCTGTGCTGACGATCGACCCCGCGAACCCGAGCTGGTGGCAACGATGGCCGGCATGGGCGCAGGTTCCCCGGCTTCCCGGGCTCACCCCCGGAGCGGTCGGGAACATCCGACCCGTTGTGCGACCAACCCCGTCCGGAGACCTGATGGAACTCCCGCCTGCGCCGACAGGCGGCGATCCGTATTGGCAGTCGTACACGCTGCCTGTGCGCGATCCCGGCCAGCCTCATATGGTGGAAATCGAGTATCCCGTCGGCGTTGAGCAGTCACTCGATGTCGCCCTGGTGGAACCTGACGCAGCTGGCAAAGTGCTCAACGCCGAGCAGACGGGAAGCATGCGCAGTGTTGCGGCTGCGAGCGAGAAGGATGGCGAAACTTCCGTGTATCGCTTCCCGATTTGGCCACAGACACGTTCGCCCCAACTGCTGGTCGTCAACCGTCACTGCAACGCAGCCGGCCAATACGGAAAAATCAGGCTGCTGCGTCAGGAGAGCACGAACGCGCCTCAGGTCGCGCCGACTGCCGACGCGCCCAGCCATCGAATGGTCGCGGGCTACGTCGCGCAGCCGCGATTTGCCGAGGGCTTCGGCGCCGCGCAGACGCTCGACTCAGCGAGTGGTCTGAGCGTGCAAAGCTGGTCGACTTTTTTGGCGGGCACGCGACGACTCGCGCAGGCGCTGCGCTACCAAGGTTACAACTCGATGATGCTCACGGTAGCCGCAGATGGTAGCTGTCTGTATCCCAGCCAATTGCTCCAACCGTCGCCACGCTACGATACCGGTTTATTGGCAGCCAACGGCCAGGATCCGTTGCGCAAAGATGTGTTGGAGATGATACTCCGTATCTTTGATCGCGAAGGCTTGCGCGTGATACCTACGCTCCAGCTAGCGAGTCCGCTGCCAAGATTGGAATCGCTTCGACAGGCCAGCGACTCAGGCGAGACAGGCATCGCTTGCGTCGATCACCGCGGGCAGACTCTATGGGCACACGCAACTGACGAATCCGGATTCGTACCTCATTACAATCCGCTCAATCAACGTGTACAGTCGGAAATCGCCGAACTCGTGCGGGAGCTAACCGCCCGATATGCGCATCACCACGCATTTGCCGGCGTTGGATTGCAAGTCTCTGGCGATGGTTACGGTCTCATGCCTGGCCTCCTGAGTGGTCTCGACGACCATACGATGGGTAATTTTTACCAAGCCGCGAACTTGCAGCTACCCAACATTGAAGGCGATCGCTTTTTGCAGCGCGCCAACTTGTTGCTTGGCGAACACCGCGAAGATTGGAAACGGTGGCGGCAAGACGGGATCACGCAGCTTTATCATCAACTCGCGGAGCAGGTAGCCAGCGCCCGCAGCGATCTGCGGCTGAGCCTCGTGACCGACGAGCTCTATGCCGGTCCGCAGCTCCGACGACGTGTGCGTCAAGCGATCGACGATCCAGCGCAGTTCCGTGAGATTCTCCCGGACCACGCGGTCGATCTCGCTCAAATTGCCGAGCATCCGGCGATCGATGCCTTGCTCCCCCACACGCTCAGCGCCACGGATTCGTTGCAGCGACAGGCGATTCAGCTTCGCATCAACTCTGCGTCAACGTACGCGGAACTCCTCCCGGCGGAGCAATCGGTCGCGAACTTGTTCATCCGAGGGACGGAGGACTTCCGTCTACCCTCGTTCGATGCACAGAGCCCCTTTGGAGCCCCTCAGACGTTCTTGACCGTAAGTATGCGGCACAAACGTACGGGGCCCGCTGGCCGTTTCCAATTGATGAAAACTCTGGCCGCGAGAGATTCGACGCTGATTGTCGAAGGAGGGCATGCTCTGGACCTCAGCGAAGACCTGGACGCACGGGAGATCCGACACGCGGTTCGTCAGCTGCCCCGTGATGCGGAGGTTCGCGAGCAGCGAGTTCAGCCGATGACGCTGCGAGTCTATCGTGCGGAAAATTCGACCTTCGTCGTCCTTATCAACGAGTCGCCATGGCAAGCCGACGCACAGCTTCAGCTCGTGCCGTCGCAGGCCAGTGAGTGGCGGAAGCTGGGCAGCGGCACCGTCGCGGCTACCTCGCAATTGGCCGGCAACTTAGGGGCTGGCAGTCAGGCATGGAACGTCAATTTGCAGCCATTCGGTTTGCAAGCGTGGGAATTTGACGATCCGCGACTTCGCGTTGGTGATCTCGTCGTGAATGTCGCGGATTTTGCCAAAGCGGAACTGAAGCAGCGCCTGCAAGAAATGGAATCACGCGCGGGAAATCTAAGCATTCAGCGTCCGTATTCCAAGCTGCAGAATCCAGGTTTTGAGTTGCAGGATGGAGATGTTCGCATTGTCGGCTGGCAGCCTCGTCAGGGAGCGCTCGGCTCGATCTCGATTGATAACGCCAACCGACGTTCGGGCAGTCATTCGCTACGACTTCAGAGCGAAGATCGGACCGGGGTGGCCGTCCAAAGTCATTTGTTCCCCGTCCCACAGACGGGGCAGCTAACCGTCAGCGCGTTTGTCAGCGTCCAACACTTCGGCCCAGACGCCCAGCTCCGAATAGCGGTGCAAGATCAGCAGGACGGTCGCGAGTATCAGCAATATGCGCTGCTCGGCAGCTCGCAACTAAAAGGCGATACCTGGACACGATTCGAACTTCCGCTAAACGATGTACCGGTGGACGAGAACATGCAGCTGCGGTTGCAGTTCCACCTCGTTGGCAAAGCGGAAGTGCTCGTCGATGACGTCGAGTTGCTCGATCTACGGTTCGACGACGCAAGGCGGCTGACCCTCGTGAAGCGCATCCACGGCGCGAACATGCTCTTGGAGCAGGGTCAGGTGGTCGATTGCCTGCGCGTCGTCGATGACTATTGGTCGCGCTATTTGCTAGAGCATGTACCGCCGACAGAAGCAGTCGAGGCGGTCGCCACAAAGCCAGCCACTGTGGTGGAAACCCAGCCTGAGGCGACCGAGCCGAAGGAAGACAAAGGCTTTGGCTCACGCGTGCGCGGCTGGGTACCGAAGCTCTGGCGCTGACGCCAGCTCTGCGTTCATGATCGGTTCTGGCTCGTCACACGCGGGATGCACTCCGGGATCGTCGACGCTGTACCATTCCGCCAGCACGTCCCGCCAGGCGCCCGCTTTCTTCACGCTGCAGAAGGCGTTGCGAACCTCGACCGACTGTGGATGGAGCTGTGAGTACTTTATCCCGAACTTGCGCATCGGCGGAACGCAGCGATCGGCACCGTACAGTTCTTCCGCTAGGGCGTAGTGTTCCGCAATGACATCACGTTGCTCGAACAGACTTGGCGGCTCGGGCAGCGGCAGCCCCGCCGCGAGTGCTCGTGCCTGCGAGAAAACCCAAGGATTACCAATCGCCCCGCGTGCGACGGTCACGCCATCGACGCCTGTGTAGCGAATCATGTCGAGGCAGGCTTGCGCGTCGAACAAATCACCGCTGCCAAGCACAACGCGTTCGCCGGCGTGTGCCTTCAACTGCCGCAAGAAATCCCAACGTGACGGTCCATCGTAGCGTTGTGTTACGGTACGTCCGTGCACTGTGATCGCTGCCACACCGCGCCGATAAGCGCCATCGAAGATCTCGAAAAACTTGTCGCTGCTATCGGTCGTGTCATCAATGCCGCGCCGCATTTTGACCGTGACTGGGAGCTGCGAGGGAACGGCATCGCGCACCCGCTCGACGATTTCTAACGCGACGTCCGGCTGACTTAGATGGAAACCACCGCGACAGCGACCCAAGACTTTCTTGACCGGACAGCCGAAGTTGATGTCGATCACGTCAAATCCATGCTCGACCAGTCGCTTCGCCGCTGGGCCGAATTGCAGGGGATCCGCGCCCATCAGCTGACCGCCGACGGGGTGTTCTTCCTCGGCCACGTGCATGAAATGGTGGTTCTTGCGACGTGGCTTGACTTCTAGGATGAACTTGTCGAGCATCACCTCGCAGATAGTGTACGGCGCGCCAAGACGACGCGCAATCACCCGCATCGCAGCGTCGCTATAGCCGCTCAGCGCGGCTTGCACGACAGGAAAGTCGAGCCGCACATTGCCCAATCGTAGTTCGCCGAGAGTGGAGTTCATAGCGTTCATTTTCTCAGGAACCCAGTGACCGTCAACCGAGCTTGAGCGCGGCGTCGATCTCCGTTTGGACCTGGGCGTCGGTTTCAGTCTGCCGACGAGCCTGCAAGAGCTCGCGACACTCCTCGGTCGCCAGTTGCCCCAGCGCCCATGCGCAAGCGCCACGCACGAGCGGCTCTTCGTCGTGCAATCCCTTGGCGAGTGCTGATACAGCACTCGTGGGGCGCTGGTTGCCCAGCACGATCGCAGCGTTCCGCAGCAATCCGCGTCGATGCGAACGCCAAAGCGGAGTCCGTCGGTAGCGAGTTCGAAATGTCTGTTCATCGAGTCCGAACAGCTCGGTCAGCTCAAGCGGATTAAGAGACTTCTGCGGCGCGAACGTAGGCTCGGCCGATCTCGGCGCGTCGTGATTCCACGGACACACATCCTGACACACATCGCAGCCAAACGCCCAATCGCCGATGTCTGGGCGAAGCTCCGCTGGGATCACGTCCTGCAACTCGATGGTCAGATAGCTGATGCAACGCGTCGCGTCGAGCACGTACGGCTGCACAAAGGCATCCGTCGGGCAGGCGTCCAAACAGGCGGTGCACGTACCGCAGTGGTCCGTGGCGTGCGGACGGTCGTAAGCTAACTCTTGATCGGTGAGTAAGGCGGCGAGAAAGAAATAGCTGCCGGCATGCTTGGAGAGCAAAAGCGTATTCTTCCCAATCCAGCCGAGCCCAGCGAGCTGTGCGAACTCGCGTTCCAAAAGCGGAGCGGTATCGACGACTCCGCGAGTTATTGCCGCAGGTGCCACCTCCCTGAAATCGTCCGCCAGCTGGTGAAGACGTTCGCGAATGACATCGTGGTAGTCCAACTCGCCCCAAGCGTATCGCGAGACGCGTCCTGTTCCCGTCGCAGTCGGATGGGGCGGCTCGGTCGCGTACGGAAGCGCGAGCATCACGATGCTGCGCACGCCCTCGAGCACATGTTTGGGGTGTTGGTATGCCTCGCGTCGGTCGGACAAATAGTGCATTTGCCCGGCGTAGCCCGAATTGAGCCATTCGTCGAATTTGTCCATGCTCGTTGGTGCAGCTGCCGGACAGATTCCACACATTGTGAAACCCAGCTGGCGAGCTGTAGATTTCAGACGCGCGCCGAGCAGTTCCTGATTCATCGTTGTATTCTAACACTGGTCATGTGCCGGCGATGCGCCCAGAGCACATTCAGTTTAGTGCCGATCCCACGACCAATCCCAGGGCAGTCCGAATTGGAGGTTCTCGTTGCACGGACGGCCCTGGGAGACCGTCCTACGGTTTGTGATAGGCTCTGAGCCACCAATGGCCCCGCATTGCGCGTGAGGGTGGCCAACAATTTCACTGGCGTTGTGATCTTCAAATGCAGATAATTGACGAACTTCATGGGAGATATGAACCTTGGCAAGAGGCCTTTGTGAGTCATAGCTTTGGACCAAGCAGCCTTCCCAAGTGCAGTACGATCGGCGATCGTTGCAGCGCGCTTGCGCGAGACGCCGCAGGAACGAGCACCGTTGGTTACCTGTGCGGCGAGCCGTAAAATGCAAATTCGATTGAGTTTTGCGCCAGGCACTTTCAGCGAACACGATCGTACAAGGGTTATACGGTAAAGATGCGGTGCAAAAAGTGCGACTTTTGCGTTTTTGAATCGTGTTTTCAAATTCGTCCAGAGATGCAAAAGTCAGCAAAAGCCAAATGATCACGGACATCGCCGACTGATCGTTTGCGGGGTGCATGGTGCTTTTCGTGAGGATGACCGACACCTGCTTGCACTCGTCGCGAGTGGTGAATTCGACTAAAATTTGACGAATCTGACCGGCATCCGGTCAGGCACAAAAATACATCGAGAAAGGGTTTCGAATGAGAGTCTTGATGACGATCTTGGCGGCGTGGGCGTTGGCGGGTGCGGTGGCGAAAGCTGATTCGATGAAATCCGGCGTCGACCGCCGTGGTATGGACCAGTCTGTTCGCCCTCAGGATAACCTGTTCCTCTACCTCAACGGTGAATGGCTCAAGCACACACCCATCCCCGCCGACAAGTCGACCTACGGTTCGTTCGAAATCCTCGCGGACGAGTCCGACGCGAATGTCCGCGCGATCATTACCGAAGCCCTCGAGGGTGAGCATGCACAGGGAACCAATCTGCAGAAGATCGGTGATTTCTTCCTCAGCTACATGGACGAAGAGGCGATCGAGCAACGAGGCATCAAGCCACTGCGCGAAGAGCTGGAGAAGATCGATAACCTCTACAGCATGGAGGAAGTCGTCCAGCACTTCGCCTATCTGCAGAGTATCGATGTGGGGGGGCCAATCGGTTTCTACGTTGATCAAGATGATAAGAACTCAACGCAGTACTTGCCGGCGATCGTGCAAAGCGGCTTGTCACTTCCCGACCGCGACTATTACTTGGAAGACGGCGACAAGTACCAGTCGGCGCGGGCAGCGCTGAAGAAGTACGTGACGACGCTCTACGAGCTTGGCGGTCTGTCCGACGGCGAAGAGGCGGCGCAATCGGTGCTCGAAATCGAGACCGCTCTCGCCGAGGCCCACTGGACGAAGACCGAGCTGCGAGACGCCAACAAGCGCTACAACAAATACAAGGTCAGCGAATTGGACGGGCTGATTCCTGAGTTCCCCTGGTACGATTTCTTTGCCATTCTAGGCGTGACGGACATCAAAGAGCTGAACGTCGTCACCCCCAGCTATTTTCAAGAGGCGGTCGAGCTGACCAGTGGCATGACCGTCGACCAGTGGCAGCACTACTTACGCTTCCATTTGATCAACAGCTTTGCTACCGCACTGCCAAAATCGTTTGTTGACGCGAGGTTCGAACTGTATGGCAAGGAGCTGGCTGGCCAGGAAGAACAGAAGCCGCGCTGGAAGCGTGCCGTTCGCGCCATCGCCGGCGGCCGAGGCTTCGGTGCGTTGGGCGACGCGATTGGTCAAGAATACGTCAAACGGCATTACCCGCCACAGGCGGAAGAACGCATGAAGGTGCTCGTGGCCAATCTCATGAAGGCGTACCAGAGCAGCATCGACGACTTAACCTGGATGACGCCCACGACGAAGGAGCGTGCGCTGGAGAAGCTGTCCAAGATCACCACGAAGATCGGCTACACCGAGAAATGGCGTGATTACTCTACGCTGGAAGTAAAGCCCGACGACTTGGTGGGTAACTTCCTGCGATCGGGGAAAGTCGAGTATCAGCGCATGATCGACAAACTTGGCAATCCGGTCGACCGCACCGAATGGTATATGACCCCGCAGACCGTCAATGCCTACTACAATCCAAGTTCCAACGAAATCGTCTTCCCAGCGGCTATCCTGCAGCCGCCCTTCTTCGACTTCGAAGCGGACGATGCGGTCAACTACGGTAGCATTGGCTCAGTGATCGGCCACGAGATAAGCCACGCTTTCGATGATCAGGGCAGCAAATTCGACGGCGATGGCAACCTCAACAACTGGTGGACCGACGAAGACCGCAAGGCGTTCAAGAAACTGACCAGCCAGTTGGTCGATCAGTACGCCAGCTACTCGCCGCTGGACGGTGAAAATGTTAATGGTGAATTGACGCTTGGCGAGAATATTGCTGACCTATCGGGCATGTCCATCGCTTACAAAGCATACTTGCTCTCACTCGATGGCGAGCAGCCGCCGGCCCTCGATGGTTGGACGGGACCGCAGCGGTTCTTTCTCGGTTGGTGTCAAAGCTGGCGACGCAAGTACCGCGATCAGGAGATGCTGCGCCGCTTGCTCACCGACCCCCATTCGCCCGCCCAGTACCGGGCGAACGGACCGCTGCTGAATTTCGATCCGTTTTACGATGCGTTTGATGTGAAAGCAGGTGACGGGCTGTTCAAGGACACGGATGATCGAATTCGGATCTGGTAATCAGCCTGATGGCCGACCAAGGTCGACCTTCGTTGCGAGGAATTGATGGATTTACAGTCAATCTTCCAGGCAATCGAGTCGGATGACCTGGCTGAGGTCACGCAGCTGCTTGACGATTGCCCGGAGCGCGCGCGAGTTCGGAATGCCGACCAAGAGAAGTGGGACGAGATATCGCCCCTCCATGCGGCTGCCAAACAAGGTCATCTGGCGATCGTGAAAGAGCTCGTCGCGCGCGGCGCGGAGGTCTATTCGAATCCGGTCGCCTCGTACCCGCCCGTCATCGTTGCTGCTTGGAATCAGCAGCCTGCGGTCGTCGACTACTTCCTGAAAGAGATTCCCGAGAAAGCTGCGGGAACTCTGGGCCTCGGTGTCACGATCCACTTGGCGGCACGCCAAGGCTGGACAGATTTGGTTCGCAAACATATCGAGCGTGACCCGCTCGCCGTTCATCAGCGGGGATGGTTAGGAGATACACCCCTACACTGGTCAGCACATAATGGTTATGCCGAGATCGTCCGCTTGCTGCTAGACGCCGGCGCCGACATCGAGGCCGATGAGATTAATTGCTACGGGGGCAAACCGCTCCACTGGGCAAGCGAACATGCCCCTGAAGTCGTGAAGTTGCTCCTGGATCGGGGCGCCAACGTTCATGCTCGCAATGATCTGGAAGGTTCCGACTTTTTTGGCGTGACGCCGCTGATCATGAACGCCCGGCAACGTGACGACTGCAGCGAGTCGACGAAACTGTTGCTCGCTGCTGGTGCCGACCCAACCGCGACCGACTCTGCGGGTAAGACGGCGCTAGCTTATGCAACCGACCTTGGGAACATAAGAATCATCGAGGTGTTGACTTCTTAAACTGGTAAGGTGCAGAACCCGGAATGGTAACTCGTGATCCGAGTAGCTGAGATTGCAACAAGCTTTGCCGAGGCACTTGATGCGGAGGATTATATTGCAGCTCAGGAACTCCTGAGTGAACAGTGCGAATACGATTGTAGAGATCAATTTTTCGTCGGACCCGAAGATATCATCGCCTCATACCGTGCAAATGGTGATTCCGCCGGACGAACGTTTGATTGCGTCGAATACGAGAGCTCGGTTCTCGAATTATCGGAGAACACGGCGTTGATCCGTTTCAAAGATCACGTGCTTCACGAAGGGCGACGGTTTACCTTCGAATGCGAGCAAGTCATCGAGGTAAACCACGCTGGCAGGATTTGCGTCATCGCCCACCGCGACCTGCCTGGCCAACGGGAGGCGCTTCGTTTGTTCAAGGAAAGTGTCGGCCTGCCGAACTCGTGATTTCCGCCTTCGGTCATTGGGGCGACTCGTGCCAGAAGTGGCGTTTTCGGCAGGGAAATCCAGCGATTTCCACCATTTGTTGCGATTTCGTAACCTCTTAATTAGCCTGGAGATAGAGCCCAAGCGTTTGCTGTTTGCGGCCTGTGGGCTGACTTCCGAGCTAATTGCAACTTTGAAAGAGGTGAAACGATGATTGCACGATTGGGTTGTGTGTTGGTGTTGGCTGTGGCGTTCACTGTCGCCGACACGGGCGCGGCGAAAGCACAATGCGGTGTTGCTGGTGGTTTGTATGGTTACGGCTTTGGAGCGTACGGTTTCGACGTCGGCCGGTTGTATGGTGTGCTCTCGCGAAATGTCCCGTACTACGCAGCGTTCCCACCCGTTTACTACAGCGCACCAGTGCCACGTACTTACGGCTACAGCCCCTTTGCCTATCCGCCAGGAACGGCCACTCCAGAGATCGATTTCGGCCCAGTGGCTGCTAAGGAGATAATCAACCCCTTTGTGCCGGCTTCCACGAAGCAGGACACAAAGGCAAAAGCGAACAACGTGACGCAAAGTGGCAGTACTGCCGTTCCGCTAGCGATCGTGAATCCTTACGTCGATTCCTCGTTGGCGGAGAATGCTGGACCTGAGTTGCGAGCGGCTGTGCTGAATCGCTAGTTCCTCTCGATTCCACAACGATGTGAATTCCACGGCGTTGGCTAGTGCTAGCATTAGCCAACGCCGTTTTTGTTGGTGTGTGCTACCATTCGCTATGGACAGGCCTTTGGCATTCGCTATCATCCGCACGTCGCGTACGACGCAACGAGACCTACGATCACACGAGAATGGGGATGTTCTCGGCTCCTCTCCACGATTGGTAAAGGAACTTACCAATGCGGTGTTTGCTTAGCACTCTGGCACTAGGCTTAGTCTTTTCGGCAGTCACGGGCTGTCGCAGCCAGGCGCCGACGATGACCAACCCCTTCTTAGCGCCTGACCGTGTACCGCCCCCCTCGACGCGCACATTGATGCCCGGCACAGCGCAGCCATACTACGGCGGCGCGCCTGCTCCGACCACTCCAGTGATCGGAAATCCACCGCAGGGTGTTCCTACCACTCCAGTACAACCGGCCCCCTCAACGTTTGTCCCGCCGCCTGCTGGTACGGTGCCGCCAGGTGGTTGGAATTCCACGCCGCAGCCATTTCCCGGGACTCCGACATCCCAGAACGTGCGCCCCAGCAACATACAGCCAGCTGCCGCCAACTTGCCGGTCGGGGACTCATCAGTTGTTCGCATAGCCCCTGATCAACAGAATCTGCGCTTCGAAGGCGCGACGTCAACCTACCAGTCGGTGCCGGTGGCCTCACCGACTTCGCAGCAACTGCCTCCTGACCCCTCGATCCTTCCGACGCCGCAGCAACCGCCTGTGGGATTCACTGCTCAGCAGGCGAGTTACCAATCGCCTGTGCCACCGGTGGCGGTGGTACAACAGCCGACGCCGGTTTCCGATCCAAGAGAAGTCCGCATCCGAGCGATTTCCTCCGACCAGCTGGACGCGAACGGCACGCTGCGCTCGCGCGACGGCTTTCGTCCGCAGGGTACCAGCCAAGTCCGCAAGCCAACGCTGCCAAGCAGCGCCGTAAATGCGGAAGCCAATATGTCGCCGGCTCCGAGCGATCGCTTCGGCGTTGGTCCACAATACGATTGGCTGCGTGGCCGACTGGAGTACGGCCCTTCGACGGGGCAGTGGTCGGTCCGCTACACATCCAGCGGGGGAACCTCTGACCCGTTCGGTGGCAACTTGCCGATCGCCAACCCCCAAGTACTCGGCGCATTGCAGGCGGGCGATTTCGTCCAACTGCGCGGACAGGTTGAGGATCAGCGACCTGCGGGAGTCGACACCGCACCGATCTACCGCGTGTCGGTCGTGCAACGGCAACGAATCTGATATTTTGGAAGCGGTTGCTCGTAACGCGGTGCTGCGAGCTAGTCGTTGTCTTTGTCTAGTTTGATCGGTGTAGCGAGCGTGTCGCGGATTCCCAGCGGAATACAACGAAGTGTACAAGCGGCCGTCGGCAACAATCTGGCCCGCTGCGCGAGCTACTTGCCCAAGATTGCTGAACTCGAGCCGGGGCTGAAAGAGCTTTCCGACCACGATCTTCGCAAGACGAGTCTTGGATTGCGCTACCGTGCGCGTAGCGGCGAGACGCTTGATCGGCTGTTGGTCGAGGCCTTCGCGCTGGTCCGCGAGGCGGGGCGAAGAAAGCTCAACATGCGGCACTTCGACGTCCAGTTGCTGGGTGGGGCGGCAATGCACCATCGGTCGATCATCGAGATGCAGACTGGTGAAGGTAAGACGCTCACCGCAACGTTGCCGCTGTACTTGGCCGCACTCAACGGCAAGGGAGCGCACCTCGCCACGGTCAACGACTATCTTGCCCGTCGCGACGCGGAATGGATGGAGCCGCTCTACGGCCTGCTCGGCATGAAAGTCGGCATCATCCAAGCACAGCAGCCGCAGCCCGAGCGACGGAAGGCGTACGCCTGCGACGTGACTTATGGCACGGCCAACGAGATGGGCTTCGACTTTTTGCGCGACCGACTGCTGCTGCGGAGTCTTGAACGAGGGAGCAAAGACCTGTTCGGCCAGATGCTCGGCGTTGCGGGGCAAGAAGGCCAGGACTCGCCGGTGCAGCGCGGATTGAGCTTTATGCTGGTGGACGAGGCCGACAGTATTTTGATCGATGAAGCACGCACGCCGTTGATCATCAGTGCCCTTCCCGGCGAGGACGAAAAGATCGCCGCCGAGGCGTACCATTGGGCCGCCGAAGTGCGCGACGACTTCGTGGAAGACGAAGACTTCGACTACGATCACGAAGATCGCACCATCGAACTCACGCTCGAAGGACGTCAGAAGGTGCGGGCTCTGAAGAAGCCGAGTGCCATGGATCGACTGCCGCTGTCGACAATCTACGAATATGTGCAGCGCGCGATCAAAGTCAGCCGCGAGATGTTCCTCGACCGGCAGTACGTCGTGCGAGACGGCGAGATCGTCATCGTCGACGAGTTCACGGGACGTTTGGCCGAAGGCCGCAAGTGGCGCGCTGGCATCCATCAAGCCGTCGAAGCCCAAGAAGGCGTCGAGATCACTTTTGCGACCAATCAGGCCGCTCGCATCACCGTTCAAGACCTGTTCCTCCGTTACGAACGACTCGCCGGCATGACGGGTACAGCCTCGACCAGTCGCGGCGAACTAAAGAAAATCTATCAAGTCAACGTCGAGTCCATCCCCACCAACAAGCCACCGATCCGCAAGCAACTGCCCACTCAGGTTTATGGCACCAGCGATCAACGTTGGGCTGGCGTAGTCGAGGATGCTGCGGAACAACACGCCCTCGACCGTCCCGTACTCATTGGCACGCGCTCGATCGACAAGAGCGAGCAACTGGCCGAGTTACTGGTCGCCCAAGGCATGCAGCCGGTGATCCTCAACGCTCGACATGTCGCCCAAGAAGCTGAGATCGTCGCGGCAGCCGGGCAACGCGGCAAAGTCACCGTCGCCACGAACATGGCCGGTCGTGGCACCGACATCAAACTCGAAGACGAAGTTCGCGAACTCGGCGGTTTGCATGTCATCTGCACCGAACTGCACGAAGCCCAACGCATCGACCGTCAGCTGATCGGTCGGTGTGGACGTCAAGGCGACCCCGGCACCTATCGTCAGTTCCTCTCGCTTGACGATGAAATCCTGCTGCTCGGCTACGGACCGAAGCGTGCAGATCGGTTCAAGACGCAGGGCGAAAAATCCCAGGGCCCAGTCCGCGGTATGGAATCGATGTTTCATCGCGCCCAACGCAAAGTCGAACGCCGCCACTTTCGTGATCGCAAAATCATGCTGTATCACGAGAAGGAACGCCAAAAGGTCCAGCAACAGATGGGCCAGGATCCCTATCTCGACACGCCGGGCTAGCTCCAACGCTGCGCGGATCGACCGTGCGGCCTGAGTTCAGGTAGCATCAGTCCTTGCGATCGCTAACCGCTCCGATTTCACCCCCTCTCTTGGTGTTTTGAAAGGTTTTCCGTTTTCATTTACAAAACCTCAGCCCCTGACACATACTACGCATTCGTAAGTTCTTTCCTGCGTTGCTGTTAGTTCACCTCCTTGCTGAATACAGGCGTCTGTTCTGAAAGGTTGAAGATGACAGACCTTTCAAAATCCGGCCCTCGCTCGCGACAACCTTTCACCATTCACTCTTCACAGTTCGCAATTCCGCGCAGCGAAAACCTCTCCGCGACGCAGCCAATGCTGCTCCGGTTGGTGATTCGAATACGAATAAGCTTAGCTGATCAACTGGCCCAATTTCAACAAAAAATTCTCGTGTTGAATTCCATCACGCAACAGTGCGAAGACGCGAAGTGAAGCGACTTGCGAACGATCTTTGCGGTCGCGCGTCTATGAAAGGCATTCAAGGGATGCCGCCAATACTGCAGATTTTGGACGACGAAGTCCAACAGCGAAGGCTCACGCCGCTTGTGGATAGATTAGGTTCGCAATCTGCCAGAATTTTGCGCAGAATGCGGGGCATTGGCCGCGAAATGCAACGAAAGAAATTGATCACAGCTAAGCAAGTTTTATAAATCAGGATTACTGTCGGGCATTCTCACCGACTGCATTTTGGCTTAAGTGAGATTCAGGATACATGTGCACACGTTAGGGCATTTCGTTACCTTCGAGTAATCTGCCCAAGTGGACGAATCTAGGTCCGATTCAGACGATTGCAATCTGTGGTAGCGTGGGTCAAGCCGACGCAGTCTTCGTTTACATTTAGAACTGTTCGCTCCCATTGCCTAGTCGTGTCAAGTATAATTTGCGTGAGCGAGTAGGCAGTATGATGCTGTGAAGTTCTTGGCCATCGTGATCAGAGCAATGACAGGCTATTTCAACCCGGTGGACTCGTATGCTCAAGTCGTAGGATTGCGTGACGCAGGTGCGCAGGTGCAGTTTTCCGGTGACACGAAAGATTGCCGAATACACGCTGTTAGCCTTCATGGAACCATCCTCTCTGCGGGGATTCTTAGCCAGCTACTTGAGCTTGAAAATGTCCGTCACCTCGATCTTTCGTTGACAAACCTCGACGATTCAATGCTGCTAAAACTTTTGAATCTATTGACACTTGACGAGATAAACGTTCGTCATTCAAAGGTCACCGTGGAAGGCATCCGTGCATTTGGAGTGTGGAGATCAGACTGTCGCATCGTACAGTAGGCCTGCAAACTGCTGCGTTCTCGGTGCCGTCCGTGAACCCAACCGACGCGGCCTAGTGGAGTTTACGGTCAGTCATTCTCACCGATGGCACTTGACGCGGCAGACTCCGGGCGATGATTCCATCCTGAGTCGCTCTACCGATTCTTGAATCGCAGCGTCGACAGTTTGCTCGATTCGTATCTAGTGTTAGCAGTATTCAATTACTTTCTTACCTCAAACGTTGATGCATGTGCCTGCTAGTAGTACGCTGAACTGAAGCTGTTCAACACCACGCTGCACATCCTACCGTCCAATGCCGAATCGTAGACCAAAGCCGATATCAAATCGAATGCGATTTGACATGGTCACGCTACTGGTAGGTACAACTTTTTGGGCCCTGTTGCTCACCATAATGCGGATCGTAAATTTCCCACAGCGAGGTTACTTCGGAGTATCGTTCCTGCTCCTGGGCGTGGGTGCTGGATTGTTCGTGTTTCGTAGTCTTGGTCGGCCATTAACAATATCAATCGCAAGTGGGGTTCTTTTTTCGACTTTCGGTGAATGGATTATTCTCGTTTTTGAAGGGAACCCATTGCATTTTGATTTTGGGTTTGTGATTTTTGGAGCAGCATTCGGGTTCTTTGCATTCTTTTTCTATGTTGCGATTCTTGTGTGCTCTGAAGTTGTGCGCTCGTTGCTGTCGCGCTTTGGCTGAGATTATGGCTGAGCATCAGCGAGTCGGCTGACAGTTTGTAGGATGGGCTATAGCGAAGTGGCAGCCCATCGAGTCGAGTAGCCGAGTTAGCCGAAATGATGGGCCTAGCGGCACCATCCTACGTACCGATATTGCTGGCAGCCTAGGACAAGAGAGGCCCACCAAAGGCACACTGGGCATCTTTGGTGGGCTCGTGTTGGTGCGTTGGTAGTGGGGCAACGCACCTTATCGGGGGCAGAATCTGCCTCCGTTAGGCAGTCTTCGTTCGTCGAACGGCCGCGATCGTTGCGGATAGTAGAGTTAGTGCCAACGTCGTTGGTTCGGGGACCGAAGCTGCAAGGGCGAATGGCTCGCCGCTGAACTCGCGCTGCAGTTGCAAGTAGTCGCGGCCGTCAGAGTCGCCATCGCCGTCGGTGTCGGCGAAGTCACCGTTGCCATAGGCATCGTGCCAGATGCCCAGATCGATCTGGTCGACTTGAAAGTCACCGTTGAAGTCGGCACACGTGCTGCAAGTGAAATCGACGAACAGATTGTCGACGTCGTGTGCGACCGAGCCATTGCCCGCATCGGCGGCTAGTGCAGCCCGCATCGGCTGGAACGCCAACCCTTCGATGAATTCCTCCTGATAAACGTGATGCTCGCTGCCGTCGGTGCCGTCGATCAGTGCCAACGAGATCAACGCACCCTCGCCAACATCCTGGACTTCGAGCACAGCGGTGTTCCATTCCCCGTTGAGCAAGTCGAGTTCACCAAACGGATCGAGCAGCCGCGACTCGCCAACCTGTTGGCCGTCGAAGTGCAGTGAGATGTGATTGGCACGATCGCCAAGGCAGTCGAAGCATTCGTCTTCGGGATCGTTGAATGTGTCGAGGCCGATCCCGAGGGTACCCAGTAGATTCGGCTCGGCACCAAGATCAGGTTGGATTGGACCGTCTTCGCCGTAGAGGTTGGCGGGCAGCAAGGAAAACGACATCCCGCCACCTGGCTGGTTGAAGTCGGCGCTCTGCATGCGGAAGTCGAACTCAGCGTCGATCCGATCGTAGCGGTTTGGCGAAGTGAGTTGGAAGGCAGCGGCTGCTTGCTCACCCGGCTGGTCGTGGGTGAGTCGTAAGAACCCATCGAACGGGTCGCCATCGGGATCGAACAACATAGTTGCGCCCGGACCAGGACCGTTGGCAACATGATGGAAAGGAGTGCCGTGCAGCACCGTGGAGGGACTGCTGGGGAGCATGCTGAAGTCTTGAGCGGTTGACGTGTGGTCGCCGGTCTTCAGCACCATGCCATCGCCGCCCATGTCACCGCTGAGGTCAAGGTTGTTGCCGAAGGCGTCGCCCGTCTGTGTGAAGTCGTAGTCGAGATCGATCTCTCCGTTGGCATCACCGATTTGAAGATCAAGCAAGGCTCGTTGGCCGACCGTCGGTAACAGGCCATCGAAGACACCGGAGTCCTCGGAGTGGGTGACGATCCCTTGCTCGTCGTACGCCAAGGACATGCGCCCACCGGGACTCGACAGGTAAGGACTTTCCATGTTGAGGGAGAAAGATCCATCGTAGCCGTCGAGTTGCAGTCGGCCGTTTTCCCACGTACTGCTGCCGGCGCCGCCCATTTTGGTCTCTACTTCGAACAGCCGAGCACTGCGCGTCAGGCCGGTGTCGAGGTCGGTGAGCGTCAAATCGACCGGATCGCGACCAACGCGCGCCGAGCCAGAGATCTTGTCTACCTTCCAGCTGGGCTTCCATTTGATTTTGCCATTTGGTTTTCTGACGCCGACGTTAAACGCGGCGACCGATTTGGCGTAGGAACGAGCCCATTGCCCCTTGTTCGCGATCGCTGCCCAGCCGTCGACCTGATGGAATCCACCGGTTGGGGTGAACGTGATCTGGGCATTGGCTTCGGCCTTGGCGAGACTGCCACTGGAGGAATCAACGCTCTTGCTGTTCGAGTACGGGGCGGAGAATGGTCCAATCGTCCCGCGATCTCGATCTCGATCGACGCGGGCTCCACGGCTCTTCGCGCTGGTCTTCACGTCGTGTTTCCACGCACCGCGAATCACGCCGTTGGGATTCAATTGAATCGTATAGTCGTGCCGCACCTTGTATGCGTGGACGTCCAATTGGAAGCCGGTAACGAGCATACAAGTGCACAAGATTGCCCGAACAATGTTTCTTAGCGTTGTCTTCATCTTCTCGTCTCCCATGATTCGCTTGCAGCGGGGTCTCTGCCTGCGGTACCACACACGCAGGCGATCCAAGAGGGCGACGAGGTCGTTAGCCGCCTGGGCTCGAACGTCGCTCTACGGAAGAACACACCGTCTGGGAACGCGACCCGACAGGTGCAGCCTTGAAAACTACGAAATGGACGAGCTCACTTTGAGACGAAGTGTCGCGAAGACGATGCACCCATGTCGCAAGCAGCGAGAATTGACGGAACCCCTACTCGTCACACAGATTCGCTACGCCGCCAGGTTTTTCGGCTGGTCAGCCGATCGCAGACGGGGCGCTTTCTGCGTGAAGCGGTGGCTGAACTGCTTGCCACTTGCGGTAATGAATTGGATGTGAAACTCAGGATTCTCTGGTAGCTCCAAGTCCTCGGGCACGTCGAAGAAGCACGCGGGGCTGATCGAGATCGTCGACTCGGGACCGACGTTCCATGGGGGCTTGTCATCGCCAGAGAAGCCCCAATCACCGGCGACCAGGCCGTCGTCGGTGAGCAGGAAGCACTCGAAGAAGATGATCGAGTTTTGCCGCAAGCTGTGATTCGCGACGAGCACGCCACCCGTGTCGAGTTGCTGGATGCAGAGCCGGCGCCAACCTTCTTTGTCGGGGTGTCGGCGCGACACGGTGCGGAAATTGCTGAGCTGATAGAACTGCAGGTTGGGTCGCTCCTTGCGCGACTTCACCAACCAGAAATAGCTTGTCACGAGAAAGGAGAATCCGCTGAAGACCATGCGGATATCGAACACGCTTTCCATGGCATCGTTCCCGAAGACCGACTGAGCCAGAGGGCTGGCAATCGCGGGACGATAGCAGTCGCGTCAGATGCTGGCAACACTGACCACCGTGCGTGCTAGCAGCTAGAACGGCACGTCGTCTTCGTCCTGGGCGGCCTCCGCGAAGGCGTCGTTGGGGTCGACTTGCGACGTTTCGTCAGCGCCGCCACCTAGCACTTTAAAGCTGACGGCTTCGGCGTTGAGGAAGAATTTTACGTCGCTCTGAGGATCTTTCTGCCACCGACGCCCATTCAGCCGGTACGTGAACTCGACGTCCTGCCCCTCGCTCAGTCCGTCGGCGTTTTCGCACGCGTCGCCGGTGAACTCGATGGGAATGTAGTTGGTAAACCGCTCGCCCGGTTGTTCCAATACGACCAGCCGCTTGCGAAAACCCTTTTGGCCGTAGGTTTTGGTTTCTTCGATCAGGTGCACAATGCCGCGAACAGTCGGTTGGCTCATAATGGGGTGGTCAGTACAGGAGTGTTGTTTCGGGGAACGATAGATTCCTTAGTTTAGCGAAACGAGCTGGCCAGTAAAACTCACTCCGCTTGAAATTCCGCCGCGAACGCTTTGGCATTCAGCAATTCGCCCGTCGCGAACTCGGTCAGTTGATTCCAGTTCAGCGATCGGCCGGGGCCGAAGACCTTCTCATTCATGAACTTGCCGACTGCGGGCTTGGTTGTGTAGATCGCGTTTCGAGGCTCGCCGTCGAGCTGCAATTCGCGCACAATTGCGGCGTGCACCTGGCAAGCGAACAACTCGCCCATCATGTAGTTGTGGTAGTAGGCGGGAGCCGAGACGACGTGAATCTTGCTCGCGTAGTCAGGTGCGTTGCGGCCTTCAGGGCGTCGCACCAGTTGGTACTTTTCGACAAGGTCCCACCACAGCTGGTTAAGGTCCTGGGTGGGGTTCTTGTACAGCTCGACTTCAAATCGCAACATGACCTGACACCAGCGGGAAAAGATGAGCAACTTGTCCCGGCGCTGGCGACGGCTGGCCTCGTCGAATGTCGTGGCGTCAGCCACGTCGACGCCGTAGACCTTCAGCCATCGCGAGTCGGTGCAGAAGCGTTCGAACATCATCGCCACCCCTTCGGTGGTGAGAATGTGTGCGTTCGCTCGCAGCACGTAGGGTAGCTCCCGTGGGATGTTCTTGCTGCTATAGACGGCGTGCCCCAATTCGTGCAGCATCGTGCTCATCCAGTAGCTGTTGGGCTTGATGTTCGCCAAGACACGCACATCCCCTTCGCGATCGATGTCGGTGCAGAACGCGTGCGGACTCTTGCCCGGTTTCTCGTAGAGGTCGCTTCGCTCGAGGACATCTTCGATCGGCAGATCGATGCCGCGGTAGAATTCGCGGCAGATCTCGAGGATATCTGCATCGCGGAAGGGGGCGTCAAGATCAGCACCGTAGACATCTTGCGGCTCTTGAAAAAACGGATCGTGGTAGTGCCACGGGCGTAGGTCTTCCATGGCAATGCCGTAGCTGCTGGCGAGTCGCTCGTCAATTTCGCGCTTGGCCCGCGCAAACGGCTCCCGCGTCAACTCGTCCAACTCGTCGAACAGCGCGAGCACGTCGGTTTGTTTCTGTTCGTTCAGTTCGAGCTTCATGACGTGAAAATCGGCGAAGCCAAGCTTGCGGGCTGCTTGGTTGCGTAACTGCACCAGTTCACTCAAGTCGAGGGCCACCTCCGCGCCAACTTGTTTGGCTGCTTGCCATACGAGTCTGCGTTGTTCCAGGTCCTTGGAGGTCTTCAACACCTCGCGCACTTCGCTATCGGTGTAGACCGTGTCGCCGACCGTCGCGCGAAAGACGTTGAACTGCATTTCGATGGCGTTCGATTTAGCCGACATCCGCCGCAGCAAATCGACGTCGACCTGTTTTTCCAGGTAATCAAGATACAGCAGTTGAATCTGCCGCTGCTGTGACGCGGCGAGTTGGGCGTCCTTCAAGTCCTTCAGAATTGCAAAGTCTTCTGCGTTGGAAAGCAATTCGTTGTAGCGATTCTCCAGTGCTTCCTTTTCGGCAAACGCCTCGTTGGACCCCGTTGTATTCGCCTTCCACCACGCCTTGCCGAGGGCCGTCTCCAAGGGTTTGACGTTCTGCTCGTAGCGCGCAATGAACGCAGCCGCCTGTTCAGTAGGCCCATGCTGGGCGAGAACAGTGTGGTTGGATAATACCAACGTGCACAGGGCGGCGCTGAGGCCGAAAACGGTCTGTCTCATCACTATCTTCTCCATCGCGGTTTCTACCTGATCGGTTATGGGAAAGGCACCCAGTCGTGTCAGATTGTTTTTGCCTCATCGCCTCGTCTAAACTTATCCGCCGTGACTCGATCAGGCGCTGAAAAACAAGCCGCTACGAGTTTTGCAACGTCAGAGTCAACGAAAAACACGCTTCAATACCGCAAAAGTCACGCCTCGCCGTCCCAGTTGGTCTCGTAAGTCGTTGCCGCCGAATACGTTACAAGATTGATATCCGTCGAGCGAGCACGACTTTTGCATTTTCTCACCATTAACCGATGTCTTTGCATATTGTGCCGTTATTGCGTAACTAGTTTATCAGCCGCTGTTTACATGCGATCGTGAATTCGATTTTTGCGCCCGCTCCCAGTGGGCGAATCTGGGCGCCTCACAACACTCGCGATGCACGTCGTTCTGACGCCTCGAACTGCCGACGACCAAGACCAGAGCTGCAATGCGATTGCCGTAATTCTAGCGTGAACGGTAACCGATTACACCAATAACTTTTGGCCACCCGGGAAGCGTCGGCAATACCACCGCGCAATTGGGAATCTTGCAGCATCGCTGGGGCGTGTAGGATCGTAGATAATCGTAACGACGTGAGCGATGCCGTCGGTAGAGGTTGGCCGTCGAATACGCGTCACGAGCTCCTCATCGCGCGCAGACATCCATGGCCCAAGGAGTCGCGTAGCAAAATGCAGTTCTACCGGTAAACTGCGATGCAGTGTGTCGGTGGCACTACGCGCGGGCGGTGTTGCTATGATTGCTACTTCGATGCAACCAGGTCAGTGGCTTCACCTTGTTCCATTGACAAAAGTTACCGATCTCACAACGATCTGCGACGACGACGATTGGAAGCGACCAGAGTCCCGGCTGTCAGCACGGAAAGGGCTAGTGTTGTGGGCTCGGGAATCAGCCTAATGTCGAAGATATAGGCTCCACCCGTTCCTGGGAAACGGGAGTCAGCAAATCTCGCTCCGACCAGAGCTTGCGCACGATTGTGTTGTGTGGCATCAATAGCTACGTCCCAGCCAAATAGGTCGTCCTCAGTGCCGTCATTCGCCACAATTTTGGTGAGCTGAGTTCCACTTGAAACATCAAACAGGTATGCACTTCCGGATTGGGAGCCTCGGTCGTCATCTTCGATTGCGGATATAAGAGCGATTCCTCCATCCATCGCAACCTGCAGTCCAAAGTTGTCGAATGGAGCACCATCATCAGCGAGGAATTGCGCCAGTTGAGCTCCTGAGTTGGCGTCAAAAAGGTAAGCCACACCCGTAAAGACACCATCAGGATTCCTGCCGCGAGCTCCCACTAAAACCAGGTCCTCTTCGACAGCAACCGATATACCGAACTGGCCTCGGCCAAAGTCATCCTCGGGGATCAATTTCAAACGTTGACTTCCGGTGGTTGCGTCAAAAACGTACACGCTTCCTTTGCCATCGTCATCAAGATAAGCACCAACCACAGCGTGATTGGCATCGATGGCCACAGACTGACCAAATTGGTCTCCTGCTGCACCGTCACTTGCAGTCAACTTGTGCAGCTGCTGACCAGTATCGGTATCGAAAAGATATGCACTTCCGGAATCTCGCTCAGGCCTTTCCCCCGGTTGTGGATTGTCGTCTTTTCGAGCTCCAACCAGTGCTAGCGAACCATCGATCGCAACAGACTGACCGAACTCTTCTCCTCCTTGCTCGCTGTCCGGGACAAGCTTGTGGAGTTCGGCACCCGTCGTGGTGTTGAACAAGTATGCTGCTCCGACCGTGTTGCCATTAAGGACGGTATTAGGGGCACCGATAAGGGCAAGTGGACCATCATCTGCACGGCCTCCGAGGGCTATCGAAGTGCCAAACCGATTCCCCGCGACACCGTCGGATGCTTCGATCTCAAAAAGCTCTACACCCGTTGCAACCTCGAACAGATAGGTACTGCCGGCTCCAGAATCGCCATCACCGGATCCTTCCAGTGAACTAACAATTGCGAGACCCTCCTTTACCGCGACGGAGTATCCAAATTGATCAAACTCGCTGGCGTCTGCGGGAGTTACTTTGCGGGAGCTTGCATCAGCGGCGACGAAACCTAGTGCCGAATTGGATAGAATGACGCAGGTAACGCATGTCGCTGCGATGGCTTTGAGCGACTCTCTCGAACGATTCATTAGCTCTCTCCTCTGTTCTATTCTGTTCTGTTCCGTTCCGTTCCGTTATGCCGCCTAGGGTCTTTGGCGGGATAATCGATTTGCTCCAATATAGGTAGGGCCCTGAAATGAAGCAACGATATTCAGCTGTGCCCGGATTATTGCAGCACTTTCGGCATCATCGGCCAATGGCTGGCGGGTAAAGAACTCGCAGTTGAATCTCGGAATAGCGCTCTGCCGCCGCTTGGCAGCTTGCGGTCTTATTGTCGTTGCTGATTGCCGCTTGGTAATTTCACTCTGTGGGAGTTGCTTCCTTAGATGGCTCCTTCCGTAATTCCTCCAGTGTGCCTCCTGGAAGCTTGCCATCAGCCAGCAGTTCTCCAAAAGTACGGCTCTCCTTGTCTTCGGGGTCGATGCGCAGCTTTGCAACTTTCTTGAGAGCCGCTACGATCTTTTCCTTGTCTTTCTTGTCCTTTTTGCGGTCGAGTAGCGTGCGAAAATGCTCGCCGTACTTGTTGCAGTTTTTCTTCTTCTTGCCTTGATGACAGATCAGGCATCGATTCTTCCGATCTGTCATGAGCTTCGACAGATCGGTTTCGACGGTGGCGTCTGGATCGATGTAGGTTTTTTCAAACTCCTTGTGGTACTGCACGATTGCCAGCGCCGGAGAGTTGTCCACGCACGTGGCGATCAGAACAGCAAGCGGCATGAGTACACGCGGTGACATCAGTCGATTACTCCTAATTCTCTGGCTTGTCGGACGAGATACGCAATCGCGTGTTGTGCCCGAAGTAACTTCAATAACCGTACCATCAGTGATCGCAACATCCAATACTGCATCGTGCTGTGGCTGCGCAATTGCCTGGGTTGGCTTTCACTTGACTTGCTGTGGTAGCGAGTGATTTACGCTACAATACAGCCGCAA
Source organism: Bythopirellula sp. (assembly GCA_028285205.1). Taxonomy (GTDB): domain Bacteria; phylum Planctomycetota; class Planctomycetia; order Pirellulales; family Lacipirellulaceae; genus Bythopirellula. The sequence goes on from JANQQA010000266.1 coordinate 89,887, forward strand.
CCTAACCACGTTCCAACTTCCGTTCTTGCACGACCCACAAATGAGATACATAAGCACTGTCTGCTGCATACTGTTCGTACTCGGAGCATTCTGTTGTCTGCTCTTAGACGCGGCGGCCCAAACCGTAGCGACGACCGCAGCCGATGTCGCGAGTAAGCCGACTTTGCGCGTTGTGACTTACAATATTCACCACGGCGAGGCGAGAGATCGCAAGTTCGACTACGAACGTCTCGCCAGCACGATCGCCAGACTTGCGCCCGATGTCGTGGCACTGCAGGAGGTGGACAAGCAAACCAAACGGGCCAGCGGCATCGATCAAGCGGCTGAGCTAGGCCAGCGGCTCGAGATGAACCACGTTTTTGGTAATGCGTTGTACTACGCCGGAGGCGAGTACGGCGAAGCGATACTGTCACGGTTTCCGCTTCAAGACGCCAAGGCGCATCATCTGCCGTATGCGTTCGGCAACGAACCGCGAACGGCGCTAGAAGTTACCGTGCGGCCCGACAACGGGCTCCCCGATTTCGTCTTGGTCGGAACTCATCTTTGTCACCAGAGTGAGGCCACGCGTGTGGGGCAGGCTAAGGAATTGGATGCGTTGTTCGCCAGCCGAAAGGATTACCCGGTCATCCTGGCCGGTGACCTGAATGCCCGACCGAGTAGCGCGCCGATGAAGGTGTTGCTGGGCGAGAACTGGATCGATGCGGTCGCGCCAAAATCGAGAATCGACTACATCTTACTACGCAAATCCGACCCCTGGGAAATCGTCGAAACGAAGATTGTCCGTGAGCCCATCGTGTCCGATCACGATCCAATACTGACGGTTTTGCGGTGGAAGGGCAGCGAGCAGACTCGCTAACTTCCGACCCAAGACGGTGTTTCGGGTCGACGCAGCTTTCGTCGGCATTCATCTCCGAATATACGGACGCCCATTCACACAATTTGAGGTGAGGAATGTGAGCACTAAGTACGATCGCACAAGGAACCAAAGATGTCAGACTCAAACGAACGCGAAGCAGCCAATGGCGATGTGGGCAAAAAGACAGGGTCTCAAGGTTCTCTGTTTGCCTTTGGACTACCGATTGGAATCGCGATTGGCGCAGCCATCGGAGCGGCCACTGGCAACATCGGGATGTGGGTTGGCATTGGTGTTGCCCTTGGGATCGGAATAGGCGGACTGGGCACTGCTGTTGGTGCCAATCGTGACAAGTCGTAGGTTGCGTGCCGACACGCGTGACTTTCGATGGGCGTACAGCTCCGAGGGACACGTGAAGATCGCAGAGGGTCAGAAGTATGCTGTCGTTTGGCGGACTATTTCGCCACGGTCGTTCAGGGTGACCCTAATCGTCGAACCACTCGTCCTTGGGGTCGAAAGCGGGGATCGGTACGTTGACGAACTTCAGCTTGCCAATCGCCCGGTGCCGGCAGCCGGGTTTGATCATCACCGTCGTGCCGGGTTGAACGTCGAACAGTTGGCCGTCGAGTTCGATGTGGCCGGAGCCTTCCAGGAAGTAGTACAGCTCGGTTGTGCGTTTGTGGTAATGGGTCCGCGCGGTGCCGTCGGTTTCGACCACGTGCAGCGAGGCGATCTGATCGGCATCGTTGAGGAAAGCGCGTTTGGCCGAGCCACATGGGCAAGCCGTCGGCTCCAGTTGGTCGAGATGCTCGATGCGGTAGTTTGCGTTGTCGGATGCCGAGTGCATTGATTCACTTCGTTGCGACGATGGGCGACTAGCTGGTAACCGCTTACCCTCCCCGAGCCCCGTGCGCTGCAAGGGAAGGGATTTGTCTACACGACGGCCAACTGCTCGCGTTCGACGGTCACGACGACGCCTTTGAACGCCGGTGTCTTGCTATCCGGATCGACTTGCCGGCTCACCAGCACATTGGCTTCAGGGTAATACATCGCCGCGTTGCCTGGTCGGATCTCCTCAAACGCGTGCAAACGCACATTGCCCAGCGACCCGGCCGGCCCACGCACTGTGACGGTCATCGAAGGGTCGAGCCCCAACCGTTTGATGTCGTCGGGATGAATCAGGATCACATCACGGCGCTCGACGCCTCGGTAGAGGTCGTAGTCTTCGTACACGACGGTGTTGAATTGGCCTTCGCTGCGGATCGTCATCAGCCGCAGTTGGTCGGCCCCCTGCCCTCTCAGCGCTGGCAACTCGTGGGCGTGCAGTTGTGCCCGTCCGGAGCCAGTGGGAAATTTCGGCTCATGAAAAGTGCGGCCGCCAATCTGAAATTCCTGCTTGGATTGGTCGATGTCTTTGATCTGCTGGAAGCCGGGTATCACCTCGGCAATTGCCTCGCGGATCTTGCCCGTTTGTTGCATGGATTTCCAGTTGATTGGCGCGTCGTCCGCTGAAGCGGACGCGTCTTCGGTGGGGCCCAGAGCTCTTTCGGCGATGGTGGCAATGACTTCGACTTCACTCTTGGGGCCCGCCAAACGCTGCGGACCGCCGTCGCTGAGGCGGACGTAGTTGAACATCGACTCCTGAGTGGTCGGTTGTGGTTCTTCATCGCGGGCGAGGACTGGCAGAATGATCGTCTCTTTTGCCAATCCGAAGGCGTGTCCCGTGTTGAGCGTCGTGTTGAGGTAGACCATCATCTCGAGGTTTTCGATTGCTTGCTGGGCGTAGTTCGCATCTGGATTCGATCCGTAGAGATTTCCTCCCAAGCAGAAGCCAAGTTTGAGATCGCCGCTCGCTGAGCCTTCCATGCACGCCATCGTGTCGCGCCCAACCGTGGTTGGCAGGGATACGTTGAAGTGGTTCTGCAGCCGCTGGAAAACTGCGTCCTTTAGTTTCGGCGTCACGCCGACCGAACCGATACCTTGGACGTTGGAATGCCCCCGGATCGGCATGAGCCCTGCGCCGGGTCGCCCGACCATGCCGCGCATGAGAGCAAGATTGCCGATCGCCTGCACGTTCTGCACGCCGTGGGCGTGATGCGTGATGCCCATCGTCCAACTGAAGATGGCGTTTTTCGCCTGCGCGTATCGCTCGGCGATTTCGTTGATCTGAGTCGCCTCGACGCCGCTTTTCTCGACGATCTCCTCCCACGGAGTCGCGAGCAAGTGTGCCTTGAGCGTCCACCAATGGTCGCACGATGATTGTAGGAACGCCGAATCATGGGCATCCAACTCGACGAGGCGTTTTGCGATGCCGGTGAGCAGTGCCAGGTCGCCGCCGATGTGTGGTTGTACGTAGAGGCTGGCGATTTCGCTGCCCAGCAGCAGGCTGCGTGCGTCGCTGGGAACATTGAACCTGACCATTCCCGTCTCTACTAACGGGTTGATAACAATGACCTGACCGCCGCGGCGCCGCACCTGCATCAGCGTGCGCATTAATCGTGGATGATTGCTCGCAGGATTACCGCCAATCACAAACACAAGATCGGCATGGTCGAGGTCTTCCAATGTGATCGTCGCGGTGCCACTGCCGGTGACGCTGGTGAGGCCGACGCCGCTGGCTTGGTGGCAGTAGTAGCTGCAGTTGTTGACGTTGTTGGTGCCGTACAGACGGGCGAACAGCTGTAGCAAGAAACCGGCCTCGTTACTGCTCCGTCCGCTGAAGTACCAAAATGTTTGGTCGGCGGAGAGTTCCTTCAGCTTAATCACAATTCGCTTGTAGGCGTCGTCCCACGAGATCGGCTGAAAGCGTTTCAACTCGGGCGTGAAAAGCACTGGGTGCGTGAGCCTTCCACAGTTTTCTAACTCGCGCGGAGTGAGGCTTTTCAATTCGGCTGGCGTGTACTGCTTCCAGAACTCGGGGCCGATCCCCCCTTGCATGTCGGCGACCATTGCTTGCAAAGACTTCTTGCAGACTTCCGGGAAGTGGCCCGACTCGTTGACCATCCCACCACGCTGGCCCCCCATTCCTAGAGCGCACGTCTTGCACGCGTTCTTGCTGCGCATCGCCTTCCAGAGCTTCCGCAAGCCCCCCGCTTCCTGGGCTTTGCGGAACGTGTAAGCAACTGCGGGCCAGCCACCACCGGAACGTACTTTCTTCATTGCTTGCGTCTTGGGAATTCAGGTTTCAATGCTGGTATGCATTGAGTGGATGCGGTAGGTTAATTGCTAATATACTTCACCCGCTTACGTTCGCCCACCTGATTGTGCCGGAGAGCTTGACATGTCCAGTTCACGAAGCCGCATCTGTCTTGGTCTTTCGCCGCTACTGTTCGTATTGCTCATGTGTGCTGTATCGGAGGCAAAGACTACGGAATCGGATGCCTTGCGAGTCGGCTTGCATAATCTCATTGTCTCAGTGACCAAGGGGGAACAAGCGGATGCACATTCTGAGTGGCAGGCAGTCGTCGATTCTGCGAAAGTCAGTGATCTTCTCGTGATTCTCGGAGCGATGGGTAGGCCGAATGAGCTGGTCGAGCCATTCGAAGGTCCCGAGAGTCTTGGGCCACTGGCAGAAAACTGGATTCGCGCCGCTGTCGATACGATCGCCGAGCGGGAAATCGAGAATAACGGAAACCTACCAACCAAAGATCTTGAAAACTTTGTGCTTGACGCATCGCACAGTCCGCGCGCCCGACGGATCGCCTACGAGTGGCTTGTCAAAGTCGATCACTCCGCTCCAGAACGCTTGCTGCCGCAGATGTTCGACGACGAGAGCTTGGAGCTGCGCTACGACGCGTTAGCGGCATTGCTGGCCGAGGCGAAAGAAGCAACGGACGACAACACGAAGATAGAGAAGTATCAACGAGCCCTGAAGTCTGCGCGTGACAATGAGCAACTCCGCGAGTGTGCCGAGGCGCTCAAGGAACTCGGCGAGACGCCTAACATGGCCAAGCAAGTTGGCTTTCTCACCGACTGGAAAGTCGTCGGCCCGTTTGACAATACCGACCGCAAGGGGTTCAACACGATTCACCTCGACGTGACGAAAATAGATTTCGACGCCGAATACGAAGGCAAGCACGGTTCAGTAAAGTGGAAAGAATCCGTCGCGGAGCAGGAGGACCTCGAGAAGCTCGGCACGGTTGATCTGAACGAGGCACTCGTCGAGGAAAAAAGCGTGCTCGCCTACGCGACGACGACGTTCGTTTCCACAGTTGATCAAGAAGTCGAGTGTCGCTGGGAATCCAAAGAAGCAACCAAACTGTGGGTCAACGGCGAAGAGGTCGCTGTGAAAAACGTTTATCACTCGGGCGGTGGATTCGATCAGTACATTGTGTCATGCCGGTTGAACAAGGGACCCAATCAAATCGTGATTAAGGTTTGTCAGAACGAGCAGACACAACCTTGGACCCGGCCGTGGGACTTTCGTCTACGGGTGACCGACGAGCTGGGTGGAGCTATCCAGCAAGCCAAGTGAATCCTGAATTGGCCGTTTGTAACATTGCGTTCTTGGGAATCTAAAATGCAACTGCACATCATGTTTCGATATTCGTTGCTCTTGGTAGTGCTACTCGGAATGGGCGACATGGCTGCTGGTGACTGGCCCATGTTTCGCGGTCCCGGTGGGCGTAGTGTGGGAGGCGATGACGACCTGCCGCAGGAATGGTCCATCTCGGAGGGCACGAACGTCGCTTGGACGGCCGATTTGCCAGGTCGTGGGGTGTCTGGACCAATCGTGGTCGATGGCAAGGTGTTTGTGACCGCTTCCAGCGGGCCCCAGCGCGATCGGTTGCACGTCTTGGCCTTCAACTCGGAGACCGGCAAACAACTTTGGCATCGGCAGTTTTGGGCGACTGGCAAGTCGATGTGCCATGAAACCTCTGCAAACGCGGCCCCCACTCCGGCGAGTGACGGCGAACGAATTTTCGCCTTTTACTCGTCAAACGATCTGATCGCTTTGGACCTGGACGGCAATCTGCAGTGGATCCGCGGATTGGAACTTGACTATCCGGGGGCCGGAAACGCGCTGGGCATGTCGAGTTCACCGGTAGTGGTGGGGGATGTCGTGGTCGTGCAGAGCGAAGCCCAGGGCAATTCGTTCGTCGCGGCGATCGACCGCGCGACTGGCGAGACTCTTTGGGATCTGAAGCGTCCAGAGGCTTCAAATTGGTGCTCGCCCATCGCTGTGGATGCTGAGTACACCATCGACAAGCAGCCGGCTGTGATCTTGCAGTCGGGCGAGGGCATTGGACTACACCGCGCCGACAACGGAGAGACCCTACTGCAAATTGCGACCGAGTGTGAGTCCATTCCTTCGCTGACATTTGATAAGTACCTGTACGCCCCCTCCAACGGGATTCAGGTCTACGATATCCTTTCAGCCGGACTCGAAGACAAGGATAAGCCTGTCTGGCAAGAGTCCAAGCTGCAACCAGGCTCGCCCAGCCCGGTCGTCGTGGACGATCAGATATTCGTAATCAATCGCAGCGGAGTACTCACTTGCGGATCGACCGCCAGTAAAGAGGTGAAATGGAAAGTCCGTCTTGGCGGTCGCTTCTGGGCGACACCGGTGTTGGTGGGCAAACATCTCTATTGCATCAACGCTGATGGAAAGAGTTTCGTTGTGAGTCTCAACGAGGACGGCAGTAAGGGCGAGATCGTTGGCGAAAACGAGTTTGGCGAGGAGATTCTCGGTTCGCCTGCGGTCGCGGACGACGGACTGTTCGTCCGCAGTCATGCTCATCTATGGAAGATTGCGAAGTAGGCCCGTTGTCGATGCCCGACTCGATTGAGATTCAGCCCGCGGCACGGTCCGTGCGGGCGCTCGTCCGACCTCCGGGGTCGAAGAGCATAACGAATCGGGCACTTGTGTGCGCAGCGCTGGCCGAAGGCAGTTCGACGCTGCGTGGCGCGCTCGACAGCGAAGATACTCGAGTAATGATCGCTGGGTTGCTCGCGCTAGGAATCAAAGTCGTGGTGCGCGACGAAGGGCAGACTCTCGAGGTCGTCGGATGCGGTGGTTTCCCGCCGGCCAAATTGGCCGAAATTTTCGTCGAGAACAGTGGCACGACAATCCGATTCTTGACGGCGCTCGTGACACTAGGAAAGGGCGAATACGTTCTGGATGGTATCGCCCGCATGCGCGAGCGGCCAATCGGTGACCTGGCACGCGCCCTCCAGCAACTGGGGGCGAAGGTGCTCTGTCAGGGAGAGAACGAATGCCCACCGGTCAAAGTGGTTGCGGCGGGACTGAACGGCGGGCATGCGAGAATCCACGGCGGCATTTCGAGTCAGTACCTGAGTGGGCTGTTGATGGCCGCCCCGTGCGCCACCAGCGACGTAGTGCTCGAAGTAGAGGGCACGCTCGTTTCGGTGCCCTACGTCGCGATGACAACGGCTGTGATGCAATCGTTCGGAGCCGAAGTGCAGACGGTGAGTGATTATGCGACACTCACGGTGAAAAACACCGGCTATCACGGCACAGACTACGCGATCGAGCCCGATGCCTCGGCAGCGAGCTACTTCTGGGCAGCCGCGGCAGTTACCGGTGGTCAAGTGACGGTCACTGGCTTGAGCAAGAACAGTCTGCAGGGAGACGTGGCCTTTGTCGAATGTCTGCGGAAAATGGGATGCGAAGTCCGCTATGAACCGGACAGCACGACCGTGATCGGCCGAAAACTCACCGGCATTGATGTCGATATGAACGCGATCAGCGACACCATGCAAACTCTGTCTGTCGTCGCGCTGTTCGCAGACGGAACAACCACGATTCGCAACGTCGGCCACATTCGGCACAAAGAAACCGACCGCATCGCGGCGGTT
>JANQQA010000087.1 GCA_028285205.1 Bythopirellula sp.
GGTTTGGTGGTTGGTACATCACCGGTGACCACGGAGACTTACGTCACCGCGGCAACGCGATCGCTGACAAAGACGGCCAACCGCCCATCGATGTAGAGCAGGGAGCCAATGTTGCCCAGCTGTCCTCGTATATCGACACAGAGGACTATCTGACTCCCCACAGCGACCTGGTCGCGGCGATGGTGCTGGAGCATCAGGCACAGATGCACAACCTGATCACGCGCGCCACCTACGAGGCCCGCCGAGTAGAGCACTATGACGCGATGTGGAACGAGATGCTTGGCCGTCCCGCAGATTTTCGCAGCGACGTTTCGGAACGCCGCATCGCGGCGGCGGGCGAAGATTTGCTCGAATATCTGCTGTTTTCCGACGAGTATCGGCTCACATCGCCGATCTCAGGCACCTCCGACTTCGCCGCAGAGTTTCAGGCGCAGGGCCCCCGTGATAGTCAGGGAAGATCGCTTCGTGCGCTGGACCTGCAGACCCGGCTGTTTAGGCATCCGTGCAGCTTCTTGATTTACAGCGATTCTTTCGCCGCTATCCCGCCGGTGATGCGCGAGTACATCGACCGGCGCTTGGAGGAGATTCTCAGCGGTGAAGATCGCTCGCCCGAGTTCGCGCACCTGACATCGCAGGATCGAACAGCGATTCGAGAGATCTTAGCCGACACGTTGACCGAGTAGCGGTCACCGCCGGCGCCTGCCGGAGAGCGATAGGGCCGACATCAGCAAAAGCCCCCCGGCAGTTGGCTCCGGCACGGTTTGACTGGATGCGGCAGATGCTGCCTGCTGCATCTCACGTTGCATCATCAACCAATCAGCTCCGTCGACATCGCCGTCGCGATCGGCATCCCCATCAGAGAGTAACGCCCCGCCAGTGAGACCGTAATCTGCGGACCACGATTCAATATCGAGTGAATCGACGCGACCATCCGAGTTGACGTCCCCGGTCTGCTGCAAGAGCGACACGACCACCGAGTCAGGATTGTACGTGATGCCGCCGAAGACGACACCAAAGCCCAGGTCGGTGCCCACATCGGGAACTTGGTCAAAGGTGCCATCGACTCGTGACGCGGAGAGGATTTCCGCCATAAGATCGCCTTCCATCGGCTGCAGTGCATTGAAGCTGAGTGCACCAGCGAGGCTCATCGAGCGCGCAATGTCGAGTTCATCATGCCCATCATTGCTGAGGTCGATGATCAGATTGCTGGTGTCTTCAAAACTAACCCAACTGTCCAAAGACACGTCGTCAACGCTTCCTGGTCCGAATGCGACTTGGTTCTCGAATCGGATGCTGCCATTGCCTTCGATGGGCATACCCGAGTAGGGGCCTAGGAATCGCGCGCTGGAGCCGCTGGGCACATCGATAACCCCAAGATTGGTCACTGCGTCGTGAAAGGAAAGCTGACTGCCATTGAGGCGGATTTCGCCGTTTGCGTGTGAAATCAGTTCGCCGTGGACCTCATTGCGGCCAAGCGAAAGGATGAGTCCATGATTGGAGGCGACTTGAGATCCCAAGCTTCCCATGTGGAGCACGCTGTCGACCATGGCGACCGTTCCCTCCGACTGATTGCTGAACAAACCGCGCACGTCGAGTTCTCCGCGGTACAGGCTGATAACACCTTGTTCAGTATTGGAAAGGGTATCGATTACCAGCTGTTGATCTCGATCGATTCGAATCAGCCCTCCACGTTCGTTGACGACGGATTTTGCAATCGTCCCTGAACCTTCGATCAGACCCTCGTTGGAAATAGGATCATTGCGAAAGTGGGCTAGTCTGACGTTAGTAATCTGACTTCCTGGCTCCAGCGTGAGTCGACCTAATCTATTGATACGAAAGTCGTCGGTGGCTAGGTGCGAACCCGGCCCGGCAATCCGCATGCTTGCCACCAGTCCGGTGTGATCATCCCCTAGGCGAATTTCAGCACTTGAAACGGAAGCGCCATTAAGAACATCGACTTCACTCGTACCGTACACGTCAAGCGAGCCGAGCGACCAGAGCGTTCCCTGCCCAGAAACACGCACGTCGGCATGCGGTGACTCGAAAAGGTCCGAGCCTAAGGACATTCCGCTACTAGTCATGTAAGCCCCGTCGAGAAGCCGAAGCTCGCCCGAAAACTGTACACCTAACGCACTGTTCAACCAGCTTCCCAGCCCAGCTACGATCACGTTCGCCCGAAGTCCCTCCTGGTGCTGAGGTAACGATCCAGTTTCAAGATATCCGCCATCGGCCACTAAGATATCCAGCTGCTGAGGCGGATAAATCTGCAGTTCGGCCACAGAAAGTCGCGAACCGAGGCCACTGACACGAATTGAAGCATCGATCGGAGCTCGCGCCGAAAAGGACTGAGTGAGCGTACCCGCTGTAAACTGTCCGCCGTTAGTGACTATGATCTCAGTTTGATCCGATGAGTCTAGTTGCACTTCGCCTAAAGAAAGTCGGGAACCGAGACCGCTAACGCGAACGGAAGCACTTATCCCTTCAATAGGGATGTTCCACGACTGGCCTAGTCGCAGCCTGCTGATTTCCGCAATTGCGCCGTCGCGGACGATTTGATCGCCGTTGAAGACACGTACTTCGCCAGGATGCAGCCAGTGGCTGCCGACACCTTGCACGATAACCGAGCCACGTTGGTTGCTGCTGCCGACAATGGAATCTGCGGGTCCGCTCACAAGCCGGCCTCCGTCCTCCACCGCCAGCGTACCACTGCCAACGACGAAACGTTGCACGTCCCAACGTGAGCCGACACCTCGTATCGTAGCCGTGCCATTACCGTCGTATGGTCGTAGTCCGCGAGATCCTCCACGTCCCAGCCGGACATCTTGCGAAACAGCAGTCGCTCCGGCTTCCACTATCAACGAGCCCGTCGCACCAGCGCCGACGACTGTTGATCGTACTGTGAACATTGAGCCGAGGCCGCTGACCACGACCTCACCGTTTCCATTCTCTCCACTGCCGATGCGCAGATCGTGCGAGCTGTTGGACACGCTGCCGCCGTTGATGATCTCAAGGCTTGCAGTCCCCCCTTGGCCGATTTCGAAATCGCCGCTGCCCTCATAGCTGGCTCCGTCAATGACGACACTGCCGGAGACGGTGGGCTGGTTGGCGATGAAAATTCCTCCGCCTTCTAGTTCCGTTGGAGAAGTGAGCGTGAGTCTGCCGTCGTCGCCGTTTTGGGCGACGAGTATGTCGCCATTAAACTCAGCGTCACCCTGCGTGATGATTGCCGACTTGCTGGGCGAGGGGCTGGAAAGCAGTACCAGAATTGAAGCTGCACTGACGAACGAAGCTGAAGAACGCGATCGCATGAAATTGCTCCCTGAAGTTGCGCGGTTGCCCCTGACAACACTCTGCAAGCAATTTTTCCATGTCCTACAACCGTAATTCGGCTCACTTAGCCCCTCTTTCGACTGCTTCGCACCCATAAACTCCACCTAGTTTGCCGTACGCCGTCACAAGCGTTACACCAGCGGAACGGCGCACTAATTCATCCCTGGAAAAACACACGAAACACGACTTCCGCCTGTTGACGCTCTTCCGAAATCCCCTTAGAATCTGCGATTCGTCACTATTCGTGGTGGCGGGTAGTGATCTTTGAAAATTCTGGGTCCAAGGCCATGGCTGGACTGCCATTTAGGTGGTCAGGCCGTTGAGAGTAGGAGTGAGCGAGTGTCCGCAGCGAAAGAGGTAATTCGTATCCGGATGGAAGCCTATGACCACTCGGTCTTGGATCAGAGTGCCGCCGAGATTGTGGATACGGCCAAGAGAACGAACTCCGTTGTTCATGGCCCGATTCCGCTGCCGACTCGAATCGAGCGTTACACGGTACTGTCGGGGCCGCACGTCAACAAGAAGTCACGCCAACAGTTCGAAATCAGAACCCACAAGCGGCTGATCGATATTGTGCAGGCAACTGCCAAGACGATTGAAGCGCTCAACAAACTGAGCCTACCCGCTGGTGTGGATATTAAGATCAAAGCCACGGCTGGCTAGTACTCAACGCCCTCCCTTAGCGGCGGGTTTTTAACGGATATGTATCGGAAACTGCGTGGGTAAGCTTCGCTGCGGCGAATGTCTCCTGCGTCGGTAGGGCTGCACCAAAACTATCGTTTTACCGGACCGGTCTCTGGCCAGAGATTGGGCCCCAGTGAGTGTTGAAACATGGCGGCAAAAGCTGAAAACTCCGCAGGCCCAGTGGTTGGCATTCTTGGTCGCAAAGTCGGCATGACGCAGGTCTACGACGATTCCGGCAAGGTGGTACCGGTCACTGTCGTTGAGGCAGGCCCCTGCGACGTATTGCAGGTGCGGACACCTGAGAGCGATGGTTATTCTGCAGTGCAGTTGGGTTACCTTGATAAGCCTCGCCGTCTGGCGAGCCGTGCTCAGCGCGGGCAGGTCGCTAAGCTCGACAGCAAGCGCAGTAAGAAGCGTGCGGCCGCGGGAATAGAGGCGGCGGTCAAGCCGAATTGCGAGCCGAAGCGGTTCGTCCGAGAAATCCGCAACGGCGTTGGCGAGGTTGGCTCGCAAGTGAATGTCGACGCTTTCGCTGAGATTAAGGCCGTTGATGTTGTCGCGACCAGCAAGGGGCGCGGCTACGCGGGTGCGATGAAGCGACATAATTTCGCCGGCCAGCGTGCCTCGCACGGCGTCAAAAAGTGTCACCGCCACATGGGTGGTACCGGCTGTAGTGCCTATCCCAGCAGGCTGTTCAAGGGGGTTCGGATGCCGGGTCAGTACGGCAATGCCCGCTGCACCGTCCGCAACCAGAAGCTCGTCCGGGTCGACGCTGAGCAAAATCTGCTGCTCATCCGCGGGGCGGTACCGGGCCCTAATGGCGGATACGTCGTCGTTCAGCAAACCAATAAGTTGTAAGGAAGTCGCGAGTGTTTGCTCGCAACTCATGATTGTTAGCTAGCTATGCCAAAACTCACAGTCCATGACGCCAAGGGTAAGAAGGTCGGTACTTACACGATCGAGCCGGAAGACCTCGCGCCGAGCATCAACAAGCAGTTGCTGCACGATGCGGTCGTGATGTACCAGGCGAATCTTCGTCAGGGGTCACACAAGACCAAGAATCGCGCGGATGTCAAAGGTTCGCGGAAGAAGATGTATCGGCAAAAGGGCACGGGTAACGCTCGTGCCGGACATAAGATGAGCGGTGTGCGTCGAGGCGGTGGGCACATCCACAATATCCGAAATCGAGATTATTCCTACACGATGCCGCGAAAGGCCCTGCAGTTGGCCACCCGAATGGCGATCGCCTCGAAGATTCAAGACGAAGAAATCACGCTGATCGATAAATTGGAGTTTTCGGAGCCTAAGACCAAGGACATGGCCGGGGTGCTGCAACATCTCGATTGTGCGGGTGAGTCGCTGTTGATCGCTACGCCTAGCTATGCGGTGAACGTGTATAAGAGTGCCCGAAACATTGCCGGTGTCAGCGTTTCGTCGGCCTCTGATTTGAATGCCTTGGTTGTACTGTCGGCGCGACGGTTGCTGATTACGCCAGAGGCGCTCGATAAAATCAAAGCACGCGTTGAGGGTGGGAAGGCAGTCGCGACTGCTGGAAACGGTAAGCCTGGAGATGAAGCCGAGGAAGCGTAAACATGCCGAGACATATCCCAGCAAAAACCAGTCTGACCCTTGAGCCGCACCAAGTCATCGTCAAGCCGTTGGTGACGGAAAAGGGGATGCACCGTTCGACGCGCTGCAATGCTTACGCATTTGAGGTCAATAAGCTGGCCACCAAAGCAGATGTCCGCAATGCCGTTGAGGAGTTGTTCGACGTCAAGGTGCTCAAGGTCCACACGCAAAACCGTAAGGGCAAGCCGCGGCGCACACGAATGCGATTTGGCTACACGAAGCCATGGAAGAAGGCCATCGTTACGCTCGACGCAGAACACACGATTGAACTGTTTTAGGGGATGCTAGCCTTTCGCTGCTCAAGGCGAGCGTGAGGCAAATGGCACCAGGCATTACAAATGGGTATTCGAAAATACAAACCGACAACGCCAGGGCGACGCGACGCGTCGGTGAGCGACTTTGCAGAGCTGACTCCCGGTGCCAAGCCGGAGAAAAGCTTGCTCCGTCCGATCATCAAGACCGGCGGTCGCAACAACCAGGGCAAGATTACGTGTCGGCATCGCGGCGGCGGCCACAAGCGTCGCTATCGGTTGATCGACTTCCGTCGCAACAAAGATGGCATTCCAGCGACGGTCGATTCCGTTCAATATGATCCGAATCGATCGGCTCGGATCGCACTGTTGTGCTACGCCGATGGAGAAAAGCGGTACATTCTCTCCCCGGACGGCCTCAAGAAGGGCGATCAAGTAGTCAGTGGCCCAGACGCGCCCGCTAAGTTGGGCAATTGCTTGCCGCTGGCGAAGATGCCGCTGGGGACCACGATTTTCAATATTGAGATGCGAGCCGGCATGGGAGGCGAGTTGTGCCGCAGTGCGGGGACGAGTGCCACGTTGATGGCTCGCGAGGCCGAGTGGGCGCAGATTTCGCTGCCTAGTGGTGAAATTCGTCGTATCCCTTCCGCCTGTCGCGCCACGGTCGGCCGTGCGAGCAATGTCGACCACAGCGCGGTTGTGCTTGGCAAGGCGGGCCGCAAGCGTTGGCTTGGTCGCCGTCCGCACGTGCGAGGCACCGCGATGAATCCGATCGATCACCCGCATGGTGGTGGTGAAGGTCGTACCAAGGGCGGTCGCCACCCGGTCAGCCCGGAAGGCAAGAGTGCCAAGGGTGGTGCGACTCGCCAGCGACGCAAAGCATCAAATAAAGCCATTGTCCGTCGTCGACGCAGCAAGCGTTACGGCCAACTGAAATTGATCAAGAAATAGGGAGTCGCGGGCCGCGAGTTGCCGAGGAAATTTCTCACGACTCACGACTCAAAGCTAACTTATGGGACGTTCACTAAAAAAAGGGCCATTCGTCGATCCGAAGCTGTACAAGAAGGTCGATCGATTGAATGAGTCCGGCAGCAAAGAGCCGATCACCACTTGGGCGCGTGCTTGCACGATTATTCCTGAGTTTGTCGGGCATACTTTCATGGTTCATAACGGCAAGGCTCACCTGAAGGTGTTTGTGACCGAAGACATGGTTGGTCACAAGTTGGGTGAGTTTTCGCCAACCAGAAACTTCCGCGGTCACAGCGGAAAAGGCAAGAAGTAAGGAAGAGTTGCTCGTTGCCAGGTGCTGGCTACTAGTGACCTGCCGCTACGCGGTAGCAAGGGAAACATGAACTAGCAACTGGCGGCTACAGCCGAAAAACTACCATGGCATACACAGCAACACATCGACATGCACGCATCAGCGCGACGAAAGTTCGCCCGGTAGCCGCTCTTATTCGCGGTAAGAAGGTCGACGAGGCGCTCGCGATTTTGCGTTATCAGCCTCAGCGTGGCGCGAGGATGCTGGAGAAGGTATTGAAAAGCGCTCTTGGCAATGCCGAGGATTTGCGGGCGCCCAACCTGGGTGGCTTGCGAGTCGTCGATGCCCGCGTCGATGGCGGTCCAATGTTCAAGCGAGTTCGTCCTCGGGCCCGCGGCATGGCACACGTCATCAAGAAGAGATTTTCGCACATCAAGGTCACGATCGAATAAGGAGATAGCGGTTAGCGATCAGCTGTCAGCCATCAGCCTTGCGCTGGTTGCTGACAGCTGACCGCTGAGAGCTGACAGCTGTTATGGGTCAAAAAGTCAATCCAATCGGTTTTCGCACAGGCATCATGCTCGGCTGGAAAAGTCGGTGGTATGCCTCGAAAAAAGAGTTCGCGGACTTGTTGATCGAGGACCAGAAGATCCGAGATTTTGTGCATGTTAAGTACAAGTTTGCTGGGATCTCGAAGGTTGAAATCGAGCGTACTCGCGATGAAGTAAAGGTCATCCTGTTTTCGGCGCGTCCGGGTGTGATCATTGGTCGCAAGGGTACGGAAGTCGAACAGTTGCAAGATGAATTGCAGGCCCTCGTCGGTCGGCGCATCAACATCAAGATTGAAGAGATCACGGACGCCAATTTGCAGGCTCGGCTCGTCGCTCAAGACATCGCTGAGCAGTTGGCCAAGCGTGGTAGCTTCCGTCGCACTATGAAGCGGGCGATGGAGCAGACCATGGAGGCGGGTGCCAAGGGGATCAAGATCCAGTTGGCAGGTCGTCTGGGCGGTGCCGAAATGGCCCGTCGTGAGAAACAGATTTCCGGCTCGATTCCGCTCAGCACCTTGCGAGCGAAGATCGACTACGGTTTTGTGGAAGCCAAGACGGCCCAGGGCCACATTGGCGTTCAGGTTTGGATTAATCAAGGCATGTTTTTCGAGGATCAAGACGATGGCGCTGATGCCCAAGAGGGTCAAGCACAGAAAAAGCCAAAGAGGGCGTATAAGAGGTAACGCGACTCGCGGCAACAAGGTCGTCTTTGGCGAATTCGGTCTCCAGTCGATGGAGGGCGGATGGATCAGCGCCCAAACGATCGAGGCCGGCCGTATCGCTGCCCAGCAATATGTGCGCGGCGAGGGAAAACTCTACATCCGGATTTTTCCCCACAAGTCAATTACCTCGATTCCGTTGGAAACCCGAATGGGTAAGGGCAAAGGCGAACCCGATTACTGGGCCGCGACCGTCCGTCCCGGAACGATTTTGTATGAACTGGCAGGCGTGACCGATGAGCAGGCGAAGATCTGCTTTGCCCGGTTGGCTCACAAAATGCCCGTGCGTGTTCGAATGGTAAAGCGAACCTAAGGAGTCGCGAGTTTCGAGTTGTGAAGTGCGAGCGGATGGCTCGTGAATCACGACTCACGACCCGAAACAAACAATGACCAAAGCCACAGAACTTCGCGACATGAGCGACGAGCAGTTAGAGCTCACGCTCAAGGAAGCAAAAGAAAACTTGTTTCGCTTTCATATCCAGGCTCAGACCGACCGCTTGGATGCTCCTAGCGAGCTGAAGAAGCATCGTCGACTGGTTGCACGGGTCAAGACAATTCAAACCGAGCGGCAGAAGGCCGCGGAACAGAACTAGCGGTCAGTGGCTTTACCTCAATGGCCGAAGAAAGCTGAGCACTGAAAACCTAAAGCTTAACTAACATGCCCAAGAAACAGTTAATTGGCGTCGTAACCAGCGACAAGATGGACAAGAGCCGCCGGGTGGAAATTGATCGTTTGGTCAAGCACCCCAAGTACGGCAAATTCATCAAGAAACGCACCGTTTGTCACATGCATGACGAACAGAACGAGTCGAAACTAGGCGATACGGTCGAGCTCATCGAGTGCCCGCCCAAGTCGAAGCTCAAGCGTTGGGACTTGGTCAAGGTCGTCAAGAAGAGCACTTTGGTCGACATCGCAGCCATGCGTGCTGCTGCCGCCCAGGAGGCAGCCGAAACCGAGGCATCAACTTAGCATTGCAACGAGCAACGACAAACTTTGTGGTCGCGTCATGACGACCCCAGCAGCAATCCATAAGTTTTCGAGAATAATACGATGATTCAGATGCAAACCCGCCTTGCCGTGGCCGACAACACCGGCGCCAAGGAAGTGATGTGCATCAAAGTGTTGGGTGGCAGTCGGCGGCGTTTCGCGCAAGTGGGCGATGTGATCGTCTGCAGTGTGAAAAGCGTAATCCCCGGCAGTGAGGTCAAAAAGAAGTCGGTTGTGCGTGGGGTCGTGGTAAGGGTAAAGGCACCCACGCGTCGCCCCGACGGCAGCTACGTACGTTTCGACAGCAACGCCATCGTATTGATCGACAAAGACAATAACCCACGCGGCACGCGTATTTTTGGGGCAGTTGCCCGTGAATTGCGTGAACGCAAGTTTATGAAAATTGTGAGCCTCGCGAGCGAGGTAGTTTAACCATGTTGATTCGAACCGGAGACACCGTCGAGATCATTGCCGGCGCCGATCGTGGGACGCAAAGTCGCGTCATCCAGGTCGACCGCGAGAAGGGGAAGGCGTTGGTCGAAGGTGTCAACAAAGTATACAAGCACGTGCGCCGTAGCCAAAAGCATCCGCAAGGGGGGCGACTCAGCAAAGAGATGCCCGTGCAGCTGTCGAACGTCATGTTCTTCTGCGAATCTTGCAGCAGCCGATCTCGCCTGGGTGCGCGGTTCTCAGATGAAGGTGCCAAAGAGCGGTTCTGCAGAAAGTGTGGAGCCGGTGCCGGCGTGATTTCGCCCGCGCATGCCAGTCACGCTAAAAGATAGTCTTCAATCGATAAAGCCATGTCCACCCCACGACTACAAGAACGCTACGAAACCGAGATTCTCCCTCAGTTATCAGAAAAGCTGGGGCGCGAGAATCGCCTTTCCCTGCCGAAGCTGGAGAAGATCGTCGTCAGCATGGGTGTTGGCAGCGCGATCACCGACAAGAAACACCTCGAGGATGCCGTTTCGGCCCTGACGGAAATCACTGGCCAGAAGCCAATGGTCTGCCGGGCTCGAAAGTCAATCGCAGCGTTCAAGTTGCGAGCTGGCTACCCGATCGGCTGCAAGGTGACGTTGCGGGGAGCGCGGATGTACGAGTTTCTCGATCGTCTGATTTCCTTGGCGCTGCCGCGTGTGCGCGACTTTCGCGGACTGAAGGCCAATGCCTTCGATCGACGTGGCAATTATAGCTTGGGGCTGAGTGAACAGCTGGTGTTTCCTGAGCTGAATCCTGACAAATACTCCAGGCCGCAAGGCATGAACATCGCGCTTTGTTCGACGACCGATTCCGACGACGAGGCCAGAGAGTTGCTGCGGGGCTTCGGCATGCCGTTTCAAACCGAAGACAGTGCAGCGTAGATAGATCGTAACTCACCAACAGATAAAGAAGGAATGCAACCGACGTGGCGAGCAAATCAAAAATTGCCAAGGCTTTGAAGACGCCTAAGTTTTCCACGCGACGGGAATCGCGCTGCCGGATTTGTGGTCGCCCACGGGCCGTCTACCGCAAGTTCGGTATCTGTCGGATCTGTTTTCGCGAACTGGCCGACCAGGGAAAGATTCCGGGCGTGAAAAAAGCCAGTTGGTGAGCTGAGAATAACTTATGTCGCGTGGAGCGAAGCCGAATCACTAGCAGAGGCTAAACACTTCACTGTTTGTTTTTGCATTACTCACCTCGGTAGTGAATAACGAGACATTCGACATTAGCAAAGTTGACTGAGAGCTATTTGGGAACTTAAGCCTTATGATGACCGATCCGATCGCCGATATGCTTACTCGCATTCGCAATGCTGTCCGCATTGAGCGGCCGATAGTGCAGATGCCCCATTCCAAGGTGAAGCGAGGTGTGGCTGAGGTGCTGAAGCGAGAGGGCTATATTTGGGACTGGCGTGAACAGGATGCCGAGGACGCGCCGGGTAAAGAGCTTTGCATCGACCTGAAATATGGACCCAACGGCGAGCGTGTGATTCGACATATCAAACGAATTAGCAAACCTGGTTGTCGAGTGTACAGTCGGGCCAATGCGTTGAAGCCAATTTTGAACGGATTGGGCATTTCCATCATTAGCACAAGTCGCGGAGTGGTCAGCGATCGTGAAGCCCGCCAGAAAAACCTGGGTGGCGAAGTTCTCTGTGAGCTGTGGTAAGCGAAACCTGAAAGTCAAAAAACATGTCACGTATTGGAAAGAAACCGGTTGCGATTCCCTCGGGCGTGAAGGTCAGCGTCGCAAGCCGTGAAATCACCGTCGAAGGCAAGCTCGGCAAGCTCGTATGGAGCCATCGCCCCGAAGTCTCGGTGGAGGTCGACGAAGAAGCCAAACAAGTGAACGTTTCGCGAAACCAGGAAGACCGCGAAGGTCGTGCATTGCACGGACTGACTCGGGCCCTGATTCAGAACATGGTGGTCGGCGTATCGGAAGGCTACGAGAAGCGGCTAGAGATTCACGGCGTTGGCTATTTGGCGGCCGTTCAAGGTGATACGTTGCAGCTTCGCGTCGGATTTGCCAACGAAATTCAGAAGAAAATACCGCCTGGGCTCGACGTGACTTGCCCCGATCAGACCCACGTCGTGATCAAGGGTATCGACAAACAAAAGGTCGGCCAATTCGCCGCTGAGACTCGCGCGGTTCGCAAGCCCGAACCGTACAAGGGCAAAGGCGTCCATTACGAAGGCGAGCAAATCCGACGTAAGGCTGGCAAGACAGCCAAGTAAAACAAGAGTTAGGTAGCCCGACGCGCGAGCGAGGGGAAATCATGGACCATAACAAAGCAATTGGAAAGCAACGCAGTCGTCGCCGCTATCGAGTTCGCAAGAGCTTGCGAGGCACGGCCGAGCGGCCGCGATTGAGTGTCTCGCGCAGTCATCGCAACATTACCGTGCAAGTGATCGATGACATTGCCGGAAAGACCTTGGCGAGTGCTTCGACCGCGGACAAAGACCTGTCGAAATCCGTCAAGTACGGCGGCAACACCGATGCCGCGCAGGCGGTCGGCAAGGCGATTGCCGAGCGCGCCGGACAAGTGGGCGTTACCAAGGTTTGCTTCGATCGCGGGATGTGCAAGTACCACGGGCGCGTGGCGGCCTTGGCTGATGCGGCTCGCGAAGCGGGGCTACAGTTTTAAGGCACGAACGGATCTTGCCACTTCGTATGGGTGAGCCAAACATCGATCGAACATTTCGCACGGGCATTATTTTTTCACACCGTCCAGCTTCTCCCCAAGGGGAGAAACTTAAGCTACAGAAATCAACGGGAGAACACTGAGCGTGGCTACAGGGTCTCGAAAGAAGCGACGAGAAGATAAGAAAGACAACGAAAGCCGTAGCGGCGAGTTGCTGGAAAAGGTCGTGAAGATCAAGCGCTGCTCTGCCGTGGTGAAGGGTGGTCGTCGGTTTAGTTTTGCTGCGATGGTCGTCATCGGCGACGGTAAGGGCAAAGTTGGCTGGGGCTATGGGAAGGCCAACGAGGTGCCACCGAGCGTTGAGAAAGCGGTCAAAGAAGGCATGCGAAGCATGGTCGAGATTCCGCTCGACGAATCGACCATCCCCCACACCGTCAAGGGAACTTACGGCGCAGCCCAGGTAATTCTGGTTCCGGCCACGCCTGGTACCGGTGTGATAGCAGGTGCAGCAGTGCGTGCTGTCTGCGAAGCTGCTGGCATTCACGATATTCTGACCAAGAGTTTTGGCTCGAATAACCCCGTCACTCTGGTCAAGGCTACGATCGCTGCCCTCGAGCAGCTACGGCCCAAATTCGATGTAGAACGTCTGCGCGGAGTAACCTTGTCATGATTCTAAACGACGTCCATCGAGGCATCAAAAAGCACAAAAAACGCAAGCGAATCGGCCGCGGACCAGGTTCTGGCCATGGCAAAACGGCAGGTCGCGGGCACAAAGGCCAAGGTTCGCGCGCAGGTTCGTCTAGCCACGTTACCTTCCAAGGCGGTACGATGCCGATGATCCGGCGCGTGCCCAAGCGAGGATTTAACAATCGCTGGGGACTTACCGTGGCGGTGGTCAACGTCGGCCAAATCGATCAGGCGTTCGAGGCAGGGGAAGAAGTTTCACTGGAAACGCTCTCTGCGAAGAACTTGGCGAAGGGCCGATTTGATGTATTAAAGATCCTCGGCGATGGCGAGTTGAGTAAGAAGCTGAAAATTTCAGCCCATCGCTTCAGCAAGTCGGCTGCCGAGAAGATCGAAAAGGCGGGCGGAGAGATGGTCGTCCTACCAGGTAAGACGCCCGTCAAAGAGAAACAGCTGGCGGCACGAAAGGCCAAGTCGTAGTTGGTTCCTCTGCGTTTATCGCCATTCCCTCCCAAGGATTGAGCTATGTGGGAAAAGTTACGAGTCGTTTGGCAAATCACCGAGCTGCGTAAGAAGATTTTACTCACGCTCGGTTTGCTCGCCATTTATCGCCTCGGTTTCCAAATTCCCTTGCCCATTGTCGACCCCGACATGGTCAAAGTCGCTGCCAGCCAGCAAGGCGGAGTGGCTGACGTCATGCGGACTGCGGCTATGTTCAGCGCCAGTCAGCTGAACCAGGTCACGATCTTCGGCTTGGGCATTATGCCTTATATTTCCGCCTCGATTATTTTTCAGCTGTTGGGGAGTGTTGTGCCCTCGCTGGAAGCGCTGCAGAAAGAAGGCGAGGCCGGGCGAAAGAAGATCAACGAGTACACACGCTACGCGACGGTCGCGATTTGTCTCGTGCAAAGTATGATCTATCTTCGAAGTTACGTCGTTGCAACCGGGTCCGTGTTGCCTGCTTACTTGGATCCCGACACGCTTACTGCAATCGGTGATGGCCGCTTTACCGGTTCGCTGTTGTGGGCCCCATGGTTGGCTGCGCTGCTGACAATGACGGCTGGAACCGTGTTCCTGATGTGGATCGGAGAGCAGATCGACGAGTTTGGCATCGGCAACGGGATCAGCTTGTTGATCATGGCTGGTATCTTGGCGGCGATGCCTGGAGCGGGGCTCGACTTGCTGCAAGATGCGACCCTCGAACTGGGTGGCGGCCCCGGCGGCAAGCTTGGTATTGAACAGTTGTTGTTGCTTGCAGCCATGTTCGTGGCGGTAGTCGTTGGCGTGGTTTACATTACGCTTGGACAGCGGCGAATTCCAATGCAGAGCGCGAAGCATGTTCGCGGTCGCAAGGTCTATGGTGGCACCCGACAGTACCTGCCACTGAAGGTCAATCAAGCTGGCGTCATGCCCATTATTTTTGCTAGCAGCTTGCTGATGCTGCCAACCTTGATTCTCACGCCTCTGTCAAAAGTCGCTTGGACTCCCGGTGGCTTCGCCGAGTCGTTCTTCAGCTGGGCTGCTGAGGCATTTTCCTTTGGATCCATGTTCTACGTATTGCTCAACGTAGCGTTGATTTATTTCTTCTGTTTCTTCTGGACGGCCATTCAATTCAACCCGAAAGATGTCTCTGAGAACCTGAAGAATTACGGCTCGTTCATTCCGGGCTATCGTCCAGGCAAGCGAACGGCTGATTACCTGGAAAAAGTGATGTTTCGTATAACCTACGTGGGAGCCGGTTTCTTGGCTTTCGTGGCGATCATTCCGACGTTGATCTCGAATTCGATTGGTGTTTCTCCAATGGTTGCGAGCTTTTATGGCGGCACCGGATTGTTGATTGCTGTGAGTGTAGCATTCGATTTAGTTCAGAAAATTGATAGCCATCTGGTGATGCGCAACTATTCTGGATTGTTGGAGAAACCGTCTGGCTCTGCTGGCGGTCCTGCTATTTGAAATTGTCCGCCCAACCTTGCGGGGCATTTGTCGTTGGCGAACGGGGGCCAGCTGGTTTCATTGAAGAGCTGGATGCCATGAGGATCGTTTTGATAGGCCCGCCTGGTGCGGGTAAGGGAACTCAGTCGGCGTTGATGTCCGAGAAGTTCCAGATTCCCCACCTCTCGACCGGCGATATTCTCCGCGCCGCCACTGCAGAGCAATCCGAGGTCGGGCGCGAAGCCGCCAAGTTCATGGAACGCGGCGAGCTGGTTCCCGACGAGATGATCCAAGAAATCGTCTTCAACCAACTCAGCTCACCTGCTTGTGCATCGGGCTACATCTTGGATGGTTTTCCTCGGACGGTCCCTCAAGCCGAGGCATTCGATAGATGGCTGGCTGAGCAGGAATGCGCGCTTTCGCTCGTCTTGAAATTCTCGGTCACCGAGGATGTGTTGCTTGAGCGACTTGCCGGGCGAGGCCGCAAAGATGACGACCGCGAGATCGTCCGTAAACGCATGCAGCATTATCTAAATCTGACCAAGCCGCTCGTCGAATACTATCAGGATCATGGCCTGGTTCACGTCGTCAAGGGTGGGCAAGGGTCGGCCGAAGACGTGTTTGCGTCCATACAAGAGATCGTGGATAATTTGCCCAATCGGCAGCCCGCGAAGAAGAACTAGGTAGTTGGCACGAGTAGAGGAATTGGCATGAAACGCGACATCTCTCACCGCATCGAATTGAAATCGAATCGCGAAATTGGTTTGATGCGCAGAGCGGGAATCGCGGTGTGGCAAGCGCATCAGATTGCTAGAAGAATGGTAGCCCCAGGCGTGACGACCGCTGAGATCGATCACGCCTTTGAAGAGCATTTCGACCAATTGGGCGCCAAGCCACTATTCAAGAACTATCCCAACAGTGCGCGTGGTAAACGTCCTTTTCCAGCAGTCACGTGCATGTCGGTCAACGAGGCGGTTGTACATGGTATTCCCAATGACAAGCCGCTGGTCGAGGGCGACATTGTCAGCATCGATACTGGATGCAGGCTCAACGGATGGTGTGGTGACGCAGCGGTGACCTACCCGGTCGGTAACATCGCTGACGACGTACAGGAGCTGCTTGACTGTACGTCGAACGTGCTCAAGCTAGCCATTGAACAACTGGGCCACAAATCCCGCTGGAGTCAGATCGCTGCGCAAATGGCTGAATACGTCATGGACCACGGCTTCTCGACAGTGGAGTGCTTTGTCGGCCATGGCATCGGTCGCGACATGCACGAAGACCCTCAGGTGCCGAATTTTTCCAGTCGCTCCTTGCGTGGTAGCGGAGATTTCGTAATTCAGCCAGGGTTGGTGATTGCTATCGAACCGATGGTCAACATGGGGACCAAACGGGTAAAACTGCTCCGTGACCAGTGGACGCAGGTGACGGCAGATGGTCGCCCAAGTGCTCATTTCGAGCATACGGTTGCGATCACCGACGAAGGTCCGGTCGCGCTGACCGAAGCTCCCTCTCCTACGGAAACCGCAGAATTGGCCGGTTAGACTGCAGGCGGCAGAAAATTGGCCCGTCTTTTGCTCGGCAGCCCTTGTCTCGCAGGGCCAAGAAGGTCTATATTCAAGCGTTTCGCCTTATGTGATTGTCGCCCCTAGGGAGCGGCCGTTTGGGAGTTCGAGGAAATGAAGGTTCGAGCAAGTGTCAAGCGCATCTGCGACAAGTGCAAAGTCGTACGACGTCGAGGTGTTGTCTATGTCGTCTGCAGTAATCCTCGGCACAAGCAGCGCCAGGGCTGAACACGGCTAGGTTCTGACGCCATAGTTTTCCCTTGCCCGTGTACCACCGACCACCCCTTACTCGTAGTTTCGAAGTGTGGAGTAACAGCAGATGCCACGTCTATTAGGTGTCGACATTCCGACCGATCGCTCGACGGTGATTTCATTGACCTACCTGTACGGTGTCGGTCCGAAGATCGCGCGCGAACTGTGCCATAAGGCGGGGGTCGACCCCCAACGAAAAGCCCGTGAGTTGCACGAAGACGAAGTCGCGCGAATCGCGGCGCTGTTGGATAAGGACTACGTTGTTGAAGGTCAGCTTCGACGTCAAACGAGTCAGAATATTTCGCGACTACGCGACATCGCCTGCTACCGCGGTTTGCGGCATCGTCGCGGCTTGCCTGTGCGTGGTCAACGTACCAAGACCAATGCTCGTACCCGCAAAGGTCCGAAGAAAACAGTTGCCGGCAAGAAGGGCGTCAAGGACCTGCGTTAGTCGACGCGTTGAGTTTAGCAGAGCAAACAGTCATTACTTTGTTGGAGTATAGAACCAAGTGGCAAAAGCAACGAAGGGCAAAGCAGGTAAGTCGAAGAAAAAGAATGTGCGCCGTAATGTTACGGTTGCGATTGCACATGTTACGGCGACCTTCAATAACACAACCGTGACAATCACCGACACGAAGGGTGATACGTTGTGTTGGGCGAGCGCGGGCACAAGCGGTTTCAAGGGAAGTCGCAAGAGTACACCGTTCGCCGGTCAAAGTGCTGCCCAACAAGCCGCCGAGAAGGCGCGCAAGTTTGGCGTCAAGGATGTTGAAGTCAAAGTGAAGGGGCCGGGAAGCGGCCGCGAAAGTGCGATCACCGCCTTGGAGGCTGCCGGATTGAAAGTCAAATCAATCGAGGACGTGACTCCATTGCCACACAACGGTTGCCGCCCGCGGAAGAAACGACGCGTGTAGGGACAAGCCCAGCCCACGTCCAAAGGCATTCGTATTCAGATTTCGCTGCGTCGGTAGGCGTTAGCAAAACGATTCACACCACCAAGAAGAAACGAAGCACATGGCACGATACACAGGACCTGTTTGCCGACTCTGTCGTCGCGATGGGATGAAGCTATTCCTTAAGGGGTCGCGCTGCGATACTCCCAAGTGCGGTATTGAGCGTCGAGAACAGCCGCCTGGACAGCAATTGTCACGTCGCGGCAAGCAGACAGACTACGGTTTGCACCTGCGTGAGAAGCAGAAGGTCAAGCACTACTACGGCGTGCTAGAACGTCAGTTCCGCCGTTATTTCCAGAAGGCGGAGCATACCAAGGGGAATACGGGCGACGTGTTAATGAGCCTCTTGGAACGTCGGCTCGATAACGTAGTGCATCGTATGGGCTTCGGACAAAGTCGTGCGGCAGCTCGGCAGTTGATCAACCACGGGCATGTGACCGTCAACGGTCGCCGCTGTGATATTGCTAGCTACATGACCAAGGTGGGCGACGTAATCCGAGTCAAGAATCGCGCGAAGAGCCTCGATTTGGTGCGTGGTTCGCTAGCCGAGGGAAGAGCGGATGTTCCCGACTTCCTGTCGGTGACCGAATCCGACATCCCCGAAGGTGTCGTTGGTCGTTTGCCCCAAGCGGACGACGTATCGATTCCTGTTCAAACCCAATTGATTATCGAGCTTTGCTCACGGTAAGACGTTTAGCTCGCCGCGATTAGCGGTTAGCTTTTGGGCTCATAGAGCACATCTACGAATTTCCGGCTGCTAGCAGAATGTTGGCGGCCGAAAGCTCAGCAACAACGAGGTATTCTGATGCACATCCGATGGCGTGGACTGGAACTACCAAGTCAGGTGACTTGCGAGACGGAGACTCTCACCGGAAACTACGGCAAATTCTTCGCCGAGCCATTCGAGCGTGGATTTGGCACCACGATCGGTAATGGCCTGCGTCGCATCTTGCTTTCCAGCCTGGAAGGTAGTGCTGTCACTCAGATCAAAGTGCACAATGCTCAGCACGAATTCACGACCATTCCAGGCGTGCTGGAAGACGTGACCGACATCGTGCTGAACATCAAGTCGTTGGTCGTTAAGAATCACAGCGAGTCCACCAAAGTGTTGCGTGTCGAGCGCAATACCGCCGGAGTCGTCACCGCCGCCGACATCGAGGCCGACGAGTCGGTCGAAGTGATCAACAAGGACCTCGTCCTGGCGACTCTGACCGACGACGTGCCGTTCATCATCGAAATGGTCGTCGAGAACGGCCGCGGCTACGTCCCGTCGACTGAGCACGGCGCCAACATTCAAGAGGTTGGCATTATTCCAATTGATGCGGTGTTCAGCCCGATTACGCGCGTTCGTTACGAAATCGAAGAAACTCGCGTCGGACAGAAAACGAACTACGACAAGCTGACTCTCGAGATCCAGACCGACGGGTCGGTGAACCCAGAGATGGCGTTGGTCGAAGCTGCCAAGATCATGCGTAAGCACCTCACACCGTTCGTGCAGTACACCGAGCTGGGCCCACAAGTCCACTCAGCAACGCGTGGCGGCATGATGAGCAACGCGGACAGTGCCTTGGAAGCCAAGCTCAATATGAACATTTCGGAACTGAACCTTTCGGTTCGCGCAGGCAATTGCCTCGAAACCGAAAACATTATGCAGGTTCGCGACTTGGTCACACGAACCGAAGATCAATTGTTGGAGGTGCGCAACTTTGGCGAAACGACCTTGGCCGAGGTTCAGCAAAAACTCCGCGAGTTAGGCCTCCACTTGGGCATGCGAGTTCCGGGGCCAGCCCCCGCGACCGTCTAGATCCTTCATTTTCCCCTTACCAGTCGTACTGTCATGAGACATCGTAGAAAAGGTCGCAAGCTCGGCCGCAACCCAAAACATCAACGTGCGTTGTTGCGAAATCTGGCGAGTTCGCTGCTGTTAACGGAGCGTGACGCGGAGTTCGACGAAAATGCGCCGAAGATCAAAGGTCGCATCGTCACGACCATCAGCAAGGCGAAAGAAGTTCGTCCATTAGTCGAGAAATGCATCACGATCGCACGCCGGGCCCAGGCTGCCCTAGACGCTGCGGCCGAGCACGAAACGACGGCCGAGCGCGGCAGCCAAGAGTGGAAGACGTGGCGAACCGGCGATCAATGGAAGGCTTGGAATCAGGCGATCGCTCCGGCGGTCGCGGCGCGACGACGTTGTATCACGTTGCTGGGCAACAAGCAGGCCGTCGAGATCCTTTTCGACGACGTAGCACCTCGTTTTCTTGACCGTCCGGGAGGCTACACCCGCATCATCCGCCTAGCCCAGCCCCGCCTTGGCGACTCTGGCCAACAGGCGATTCTTGAGTTCGTTGGTGTGCGCGACCGCGTTGTGCAGAAGAGCGAGAAGCCCGCGTTCGAAGATGGCGGGGCCGATGACTCTCCAGCCGAGCAATCGAAAGCGGAGTCCACGGAAGAAACATCCGACGACGTAGCGCAAGAAGAAGCTCAAACTGATGCCGCCGAAGAAACGGAAGCGGACGCGGACGAGGAAGGCAAAGAGAAGCAGGGCGACTAGCGCAACTTCTTTTTGCCGCTTAAGCAGGGGGCCGCGATGGTCAGTCACGGGTTCGACTTCTGCCTGGCCATGCGCAATCTATGCGGCGACATGGTCGGTCGCCTTCCTGAGTTAAACCATATCGACCTGCCTCAAGTGGCCATTAGCCTCTGCCAGACACGCAAAAACGTCTCGCACGGAATCTACGCATCGCTCACGCCGCTGCGATTCGAGTCGGGCTCGAAGACGACCGTCCGCAGGGGCCGTCGCTACGGTGTCGAGCCGATCCTCGACGACCAGGGCAGAGAATACCTCTACATTCTCAGCTTCTATCTGCCGAGGTTTATGAATTCGCCACTCGAGGAAAAACTCTCGACGGTCGTCCACGAGCTTTGGCATATCAGTCCCAATTTCGATGGCGATCTCCGCCGCCACAAGGGGCGTTGCTACGCTCACGGACCATCGCAGAAGCAATATGACGCCCTGATGGATCGCCTGACTCAGCGTTGGCTAGCACTAGATCCGCCGAGTCACCTTTATGAGTTTCTCCTCGGCGATTGCGATGAATTGATTGCCGAACATGGCCGGATTATCGGCCAACGCTGGCCGACTCCTCAACTCGTGCCGCTGGATGCAGCTTGAGCGCCGCTAGCATTGCCATCTCGCATTGACGGCTCTTGTTGTTCCACCTACTCTTCCCCGCTCTCTTCACCTTTGCCTGCGGGCAAGACTATTGCGGAATCGGCTTACATGACCACCGGTAGGCACAACCGACGGCAATCAACGCGCGCACAGCGCGGCACTATTGCTTGGTGCCTAATCGGTATGCTGCTGCCGTGCCTGTGCGGATGCAGTCTGTTGCTGACTCTGCCTGTGCCAGAAGACCCGCAATCGTTCCTAAAGTCCGTCGAAACGGCACCCGACAGTGTTGCGCTAGAGATTTTTCAGGTGCGAGTCCCCGCGACTGACGAAGAGCTTGATCAACAGCTTTGGCAGTCGGCCGATGAACAGCGGCTTGATCTTGAGCTGCGGCACGAATTGATTCGCAACGGTTTTCGCGCCGGCGTTCTCAGCGGTACGATTCCCGACAAGCTAGCGCTCTCCTTGAAGCTCGAAAGCGAACTGCCGGAAACGAAAGTCGAACGAGTGATTACGGGTGAGAACGCAGACCCGACGGTCACACGACGCGTCGTGCAGCTCGATAAGAGCGATTCTGCGACGATCCAAGTTTCCAGTCTACGAGATAAACTCCACATCTTGATGAACGAGGACGGAGGGTTGCGAGGCCGCAGCTATGAGCAGGTCCAAGCGGTTTACACCATGCGGGCCGAAGCGATCGTGGGGCAGCGCGTTCACTTGCGATTGATCCCAGAACTGCAACATGGAGAGCTGCGCAATCGGTATGCCGGCTCCGATCAAGGCATCTTCCTGGTGACACCGTCGCGTGAGCGCGAGCTCTATGACGATCTCGAATTGAGCCTCGAGCTGACGCCGGGCGAGCTGCTCGTCGTTGGGGGCCTGCCAGACGCCTCTGGAAGCCTCGGGCACGCGTTTCATGCTGAAAGCCAGCGTGGCCCCGCCGAGCTAAAACTCGTGCTAATTCGGCTGATCGAAGTGCCCGGAAGTGAGATTCTGGCTGACGCGGATTTCTAAGGCTGCACGCGAACCTTTGCATTCGCAGTGTTCTGGATGGGTTTTGGCCCCTGCTCCGCGACCGGCGAAAGTGCTATACTGAGGTCCACTTCCATCGGAGCGGCCGGTTGCGGTGCCTGGTGGGAAGTTGAGATAGAACCCAATCGTGAGCGGGGCGAAAGCTTGCCTTGCTGAGCCACGACCAATATCAGACGAAGTGAGCAATCGACTTAAGGAGTTTCAGAGATGCCTTTAGTACCCATGCGAATCTTGTTGGACCACGCTGCTGAGAACGACTACGGATTGGCCGCTTTCAATGTCAATAACATGGAACAGATCCAGGCGATCATGGAAGCCGCTGAAGAGACCGAGTCGCCCGTGATTGTTCAGGCGAGCCGAGGGGCTCGTTCGTACTCGCAAGATAACTATTTGCGTCATCTGATGTTGGCCGCCGCGGAACTCTATCCGCAGATTCCGATCGTCATGCATCAGGATCACGGGAATAGCCCCGCAACGTGTCAAAGTGCGATCGACAATGGTTTCACGAGCGTGATGATGGACGGCTCTTTGGAAGACGATGGCAAGACTCCAGCGAGCTATGAGTACAATGTCAAAGTCACCAAGGAAGTGACAGACAAGGCCCATGCTCAGGGCGTATCCGTGGAAGGCGAACTCGGCTGCCTTGGCTCGCTTGAGTCGGGCGAGGGCGAGCAGGAAGACGGTCATGGTGCGACCGGCAAGCTGTCGCATGATCAGCTGCTCACCGATCCGGACGAAGCAGAACGATTTGTGGCTGAGACCAATGTCGATGCGTTGGCAGTCGCGATCGGTACTAGCCACGGTGCCTATAAGTTCACGAGTAAGCCAACCGGTGAAGTGTTGGCCATGGAACGTATCGAGGAGATCCACAAGCGCCTGCCCAACTGTCATCTCGTGATGCACGGCAGCAGCAGCGTCCCGCAAGAGTTGCAGGACATCATCAACCAATTTGGTGGCAAACTCAAGCAAACTTGGGGCGTGCCCGTTGAAGAGATTCAGCGTGGGATCAAGCACGGTGTGCGGAAGGTCAATGTCGACACCGACAACCGCCTGGCGATCACCGGCGCGATTCGCAAAGTGTTCGCCGAAAGTCCCGAGAAGTTTGATCCGCGTGACTACCTAAAGCCCGCCCGCGCCGCGATGAAGGAAGTTTGCATCGCCCGCATGGTCGCCTTCGGCCAGGCCGGTCACGCCAGTAAGATCAAGTGCGAGTCGATCGACAAGTTCGCCAGCTTCTACGCAGCTGTGTAGGCGGTTAGTCGTCCAAATAAGCGTTGTGGTATAATCGAATTATGAGCACAACGTCGAACGTTACGACAGCTGAGGAACTCCTCCGCCTACCGCGCGGGTTGTTCCGCAGCGAGCTGGTCAAAGGGGAGTTGCGAATGATGTCGCCTGCCGGCTTTGAGCATGGGGTCATTGCGCAGCGACTTGGTGCACGCTTATCGCTGTTCGTCGAGGAGCAGAACCTCGGCATGGTGCCAACCGCGGAAACCGGGTTTATTCTCGAGGAGAACCCCGATACGGTTCGCGCGCCGGATGTGTCATTTGTGAGCAACGAGAAACTTGAACGTTGCGGAATGACGGCCAAGTACTTTCCCGAGGCACCAGACCTGGCGGTCGAGGTCGTTTCACCCGACGACACTGCGGAAGCGATAGACTCAAAAGTTCGCGATTGGTTGGCCGCTGGTACCAAATTGGCTTGGGTCATTTATCCGAAAGGTCGAACGGTGACCGTGTACAGATCACTCGATGATATTCAGGTGCTGAGTGAACAAGACGTGCTCTCAGGCGAGACAATCGTACCAGGATTCAGTTGTGCGGTCGCAGATGTTTTTCCGCCGATCAGATGATCCGCCGCGAGATTCAGCTTGCTGATCAGCCGCCAGGTTGGTTGCTTATCTCGCAGATCGAACATGCGCGCGTAAGCCGTGCGCTCGCCGACCACTGTCTGCCGACCTACCCCGAGGCTTTTCGCAGCGCGCTACTTGAGGCCGTGCTGCATCACGACGATGGTTGGTCGACGTTTGACGCTGAGTTTGTCATTGATCGTGAGCACGACAGGCCTTATTCCTTCCGAGAGTTGCCACTCGAGAGATCGCTGCCGATTTGGGAGAAATCGATCAACATCTGCGCAGATCTGGGCGCGTTGGCCGGCTGGCTCGTGTCTGGTCATTTTCTAGCGTTGCTAACCAACAGCGAGTCGTCAGACAGTGATTTCGCCGTTGGTTGGCGCAACGAACAAACCACGCGACGAGAAATCTGGCTTCGCGCTTGGATGACTCAACAACCAGAGCTGAATACCCAGTCTCTTGCAGACGAGGGACTATGCTGGCTGCAACTGCTCGACATGAAGAGCCTCTGGCTTTGCTCGGTCTGCGCAGGCGTCAATGAGGTTCCGGAAGCCACTCACGAGAGCTACTTGTTTGCCAAGCAGCAACGTCTGGAAACACTCTGCAAGTTTGATGATGGCCGTGCGAGCTTTAGCCCTTGGCGTTTCGATTTCTCAGAGCTGGAAATTGAGGCGAATGGCTGGTTCGTGCCCCGCCTTAAGTATCGCGAAGAAACGACTCTGCACGCTGCTCGTCGTCCGTACGCGATACGTTGGCGAGTTGCTCAGTCAGATTGACTGTCGGCGACTTCGCCCGATGGGTCAACCAGCGCAATCAACTTTTGCCCTGGCTTGGGAATCATGTCCTTCTCGTCCGTAGCAACGACCAGCTTGCCACTCTCTTCGAGACAGAACAGCAGCAGTGCAGTTTCGCCGTAGCGAGCCAGAAAGTCCTCAAACGTGAAATCGGCCGACATCGTCGTCTTCTTGATTGTCGCGCCTGCCTCGAAGCGTTCCTCGAGTTCTTCAATGGTCATCGGTTTGTCGAACAGCGTCCGGCCGCGGCGATAGGCTCCGACCGACTCGGTGCGTTCGC
>JANQQA010000318.1 GCA_028285205.1 Bythopirellula sp.
CGATGCCGACCTTGATCTTGCCGTCGGGATGGCAGTTCTCATTCTGGTAGTGCGCTGCGACGATGGCCGTATCGGTCATGCGTCCTCCCATTCAATGACCCGCAACTGCGCGCCAATATCCGGCGCAAGCCGAACACTAACTGAATTTGCATTGAGCAGGGCAACGGCTGCATCGCAGACGCACCGAAATCGCGCAGCCGGAACATCAAGCTTAGCGGCAAGTACTATCGGAGCGGTGAGTGATCGATCACGCTGACGAAAGTCGGGAGGTGATGCATGTCATCGTCTCTCGTCCGTCGCATCGTTCCCATCGTTCTTTTGTGTTCTTTGTTAGCAATCGCGGACGGCTGCATGACGACCGCGCAGCATGCGCAGCAACTCTCCTCAACGCAGGATCGCAAGACCACCGTTGGTCTGGTGCAGAAGGAAATCCGCAAAGGTATGAGCCAAGCGGACGTTGCGGCGGTCTTAGGCTCACCAAACATCGTCTCAACCGACAAGGACGGTATTGAGGCGTGGAGCTACGACAAGATCGCGACCGAGGTCTCGTACTCAAAGAATAGAGCAGGTGTCGCCGGTGGCTGCCTCCTCATCGGCCTTTCCGGTGGTCTTCTTGGTGGCGCGAGCGCCAGCCAAGCATCAGGTGCATCGTCCCAAACACAACGCACCCTCACCATCATCATCAAGTTCAAGCACGGCGTCGTACACAACTTCACCTACCACGGCAGTAGCTTTTAGGAGGGCACCATGCGGCACACCAACTTCGGTGCAGCGGTTCTCGCGTCACTCGTTCTCACGGGCTGCATGATTCAGGCCAAGCCACCGCAGCAAAGCCAATTACAGATACGCCAGTATCAAACGCGCGCCTACGAAACGACCGATCACAAGAAGGTCTTGAAGGCATCCATGCATGCGCTTCAGGACGGCGGTTTCATCATCAAGCAGGCCAACAGCGACCTCGGGCTTTTGACCGCTCAAAAGGAGACCGATGTTCAGAACGATGGTGAAGCGCTTCTTGCAACGCTCCTCGGCGGGAGCCAAGCCAGATACCAGAAGAACGCCATTGAGGAAGCATCCGTGAACGTCAGTGAGTTTGGCAAGAAGACCAAGGTGCGCATCAACATCGCCCTCAAGGTCTTGGACCACCATGGTGGTGTTGCAAGCGTGGCCCCAGTTCAGGACGCGCAGCCGTACCAAGCCTTCTTCGCGACCTTGAGCAAATCGCTCTTCCTTGCGGATCAGAAAATCAACTGACCGATGGGCGCACTCCTTCGCCTGAGGTCACTCACACCGCATTGAGCGCAACGAATGTCGTGCGCTCTTGAAACGAGTTGAACAATGGACGCCGTCCGCAGCAACGAGAGGGGGAGCGACCAACAGGCATGTTGCTCGCACCTGCTCTGCGCACTGATACGAAGTGACGCCGAGACAATTGCCGCGCATGAAGCCTTCGCAGCAATCCTTGCTGCCCTTGCAGTCGCGGAGACCGCATTTGTATGGGTTGACCTTGCGCCTCCTGGCCTCACCTCTCTCTTCATATTCGTCTGCGCGTTGAGCGGTGTCTGGGAGCTAGACCTCGCGAGAACACATGACGCGTCTCTCATATGCGACATGTGCGGTGGCACCTCGTCAATACGCGCCGCATGGAGATGTGGGGGCTGCGGCACTGAACACGCGCCACGTATCAGTCCCTTCGCTCGCATACGCAACCTGTTCGTCGACAGATGCGCAGTGTGCGGCACCCGTGCGTCGGCAATGGCATGTTCGCATTGCGGGGTACCCATCGTTCTTGAACCAACG
The DNA here is from genome assembly GCA_028285205.1 of Bythopirellula sp. Classification (GTDB taxonomy): domain Bacteria; phylum Planctomycetota; class Planctomycetia; order Pirellulales; family Lacipirellulaceae; genus Bythopirellula. The sequence goes on from JANQQA010000318.1 coordinate 1,801, forward strand.
ACATGTGATTGCGGTCGAGGTGCCATTGGGCGTTTCGTTGACGGTGCTGAATCCTATGGCGGGTCTCAACACGGCGTTTAGACACCCACTTCTCGCAGCGCGCTGTACATCAGGTCGCTGCAAAATCGCCCGTAGGCCAAGCGGCGTCATGCTTTCGGGAGCATGTCAAGTGAAGCGCCAGCGGCTTGTATGATACAATTTGCCGAATGTCAGACGCACCAAAGCAAACCATTGAAGCAATGCATCAGTTGCCGATCGAACGCCAAGAAGAGATCGCAACGATCATAAGGCACGCAATGGATGCGAAACCTTTGAAGCTGAACGCCGTGCAGCTTAGGGCCATCGATGAGGGTGTTGCAGATGCGGATGCGAACCGTTTTGCCAGTGGCGAGGAGATCGACGCGTTCCTAGCTAAGTACCGTTCGAAATGAAGTGGCTCTTCACGGCCAAGGCGCTGCGGAATCTTGAGAGCATCGAAGCGTACACAACTCACCAAAATCCAGAACCTGGGCATGCCACAATGAAGCGGATGGTGGAGGCGTGCGAGAGGCCTCAGGCGTTTCCATTGCTTGGCAGTCCAAGTAGCCCTCGTGGCGCGCGGCACATTCCGGTCACTGGGTTGCCTTTTCTTATCGTTTACCGCCTCAGTGATGAGCGCGTCATGATTTTGGCAGTCTTGCATTGCGCTCAACTTGGTCGACGAACGAACGCATAAGCCGGTTGTTACCGGTCACTGCATAAGGCAGTCGCAGCAAGAACAAACGGAAGGAGGCCGCTTGAAACAGGTCTGTGATCGCTCCGCCTATCGTGAGCGGTATCGACCGGTTCAAACATGTCTCCTGGCAAATTCACTCTGCTTCTATGTTCTCCCAAACCGCCAAGCGCACGGCGTGTTCCGGTTAGCATTTGGAGACGCCGAATCCTCTTTGGTCATGCCTTGGAAGGAGGCGGCCAATCTGCTGGCAATGAGTTTTGCCTTTCGGAACTCGTAAATCTGACGAAAGCGGAAATGCTGCGCGCTATGGCAGCGTCCATTGGAGTTCGAAATCAAAGCGACGGAACCGACTATCTACTCTTCCCTGAAGGCATGGGTAATCTGATCAGCGAGCGGTTTGAGGAGATAGGAAAGCACCGTTCGTTCACCGGCTACGATGAACGCCTCGACGGGCATTCCGGGAACCAGAACCTTGTCGCCAAGCTTTTCATTTTCACCATCACTCAACGCCAATCGCGCTTGGTAGTAGGAGAGGCCCGTCGTCTCATCGACTTCAAGGTCTGGAGATACAGAAAGTAGGCGCGCCATAAGTTCGGGCGTCGTCCGCTGATCGAAGTTCGGAAACCGCACGACAACACTCTGGTCGCGATACAACCGGTCGACATCGGTCGGAGGGATCTGCGCCTCGATAATGAGCAGGTCTTCTTGGGGAACGATGAGCATCGCGGTTTCGCCCGGGCCAATGACGCCGCCCACCGTATGGACGGCGAGCTGATGGACATAGCCGGATCGCGGCGCGCGGATATCGACGCGACGCAGTTCGTCTTTGGCGGCGATCTCCTGTTCGGTGAGCTGCGCGATGCGTGATTGGGTATCCTGGAGCTGTTGTAGCACCTCCGCACGCGCATCTTCTTCAATCTGCAGGATCTGTATCCGGCGTTCACTGATCGCCTCTTTGGCTTGCGCGATCTGCGCGATGAAGCCCCCGCGTTCACCAATGAGGCGCGCCCGGTCGCGCCTCAATGCGTTGATCCGGCTTGCCGGGATGAGCCCTTTTGCAAACAAGGATTCAAGGTCGCTCAGCTCCCGCTCGATGAGCAGAATTTCCTCTGCCTTTGAGATTTGTTGCGCAACGAAGCCATCGATCTGTTTTTGAAACTGCGTGATCTGCTCACGCAGTTGCTCTTTGCGCCCCTTCAGGCTCGCGCGTCGTGCTTTCAGCAGGGCATGCTGACCGGATACCGCCGCCAGTATCTCTGGCTCGTCGACGCGCTGAATGAGGTTTTCGGGAAACGGAATGTCCGGTGCGTTGTCGCGCTCAGCGACAAGTCGCGCCTGTTGTGCGTGAAGCTCATCAAGCTGCTTTGATACGATTGCGAGATTTGCCCGCGTTACTGTGTCATCCAGCCGAAGCAGGAGATCGCCAGCGGCAACGAGATCGCCGTCCTGTGCGTTGATCTCCTGAACGATGCCGCCCTCTTGGTGCTGCACCCGCTTCACATTCGACTCGACCACGACAACGCCATTGGCCACGACGGCTCCCGAGATCTTGGAAAGCGCTGCCCAAATGCCGAGACCACCGACGAGCAGGAGAATGACGCCGCCGGCCAAGAGGAGATGCCGGCGGAGGCTTGTCGCGATTTCCGCGCCGAGATCAGGCTCGGCCATGTTCGACCACCCTGAGTTCGGCGCGATTCTGAACGGTGACTTCCTTAAGAACCTCCTCCTTCGGACCGAATGCATGTGGGCGTCCGTCTTTCAGGAAGAGGAGCGTATCGACGGCCGCGATGGAACTGGCTCGATGGCCGATGACGATGACAATGGCGCCCCGTTTACGTGCCGAACGGATCGCTGCGTTGAGCGCCGCCTCACCCTGCGCATCGAGGTTCGAATTGGGCTCGTCGAGCACGATGAGAAACGGATCATGGTAGAGCGCACGTGCAAGCGCGATCCGTTGACGTTGCCCGGCCGAAAGCGCGATGCCGCCTTCCCCGAGCATCGTATCGTACGCTTCCGGCAGGGATACAATGAGGTCATGAACATGAGCCCGTTTCGCCGCCGCGATGATGGCGTCCGAAGACGGTGAAGGATCGAACCGCGATATGTTCTCGGCAACCGACGCATCAAAGAGCTGGACGTCCTGCGGAAGGTATCCGATCGCCGTCCCCAGCCGGTCAGCGTCCCAGCGGTCGATCTCAATGCCATCCAAACGCACGGCACCACGAAGGCAGGGCCACACACCTACAATGGCGCGCGCCAATGTCGTCTTTCCCGACCCTGATGGACCGATAATGCCCAAACCATCGCCGGCGCCTAAGGCAAACGAGACACCCTGCACCGTTACGACATTCGCTCCAGGCGGGCCACTTGCGAAATCGGTCAACTCCACCGATTTGCTCGGCAGCGGCATCTCGGTAACGACGTTGCTCTCCGGTAGCTGACCAATAACGAGCTTCAAGCGGTCAAACGATTGCCGTGCAGAGACGAATCCCCGCCAGTGCGCCACCGCCAGTTCTACCGGTGCCAAGGCACGTGAGGTGATGATCGATGCGGCGATCATCACGCCCGGTGTGATCTCCTGTATGACCGCCAGCCACGCGCCGACGCCCAGAACGGCCGACTGCAACACAAATCGAAGTGTCTTGATGATTGTGGAGAACAGCGAGGCGCGGTCGGCCGCTTTGGACTGCACAAGCAGAAAGGAAACGTTCTCCGTTTCCCAGCGGGCCCTCAGTGCGCCCATCATGCCCATCGCGGTTATCGCCTCGGCATAACGCCGAGCGTCTGCCGAGAAGGTGCTGCGCCTTGAGCCATGCGCGGCAGCTTCCGCGGTCGGCTTTCGCGACAGCCACTCATTCATGCCGGTCAGAATTGCGATGACGATCGCACCGCCCGTCGCAACGAGACCCAGTATCGGATGGAACAGAAAGACGATGGCGAGATAGAGCGGCAGCCAAGGCATGTCGAAGATGGCCGAAGGTCCTGCCCCCGATAGAAACTGGCGCAGCCGGTCGAGATCGGCGACCGGCTCAAAGCGTTGCCCCTTCGCCCCGGCCAGAAGGGGAAGTGAAGCATTGGATGCGAACGCTTCGCCGGAAAGGCCAACGTCAATCTTCGCGCCCACCCGTCCAAGCGCACGCGCCCGCAACCCTTCAAGGACACCGAAGAACACGTAGAGCGCAGCAGCCAGACCTGCGAGCACGACGAGTGTCGGCAGGCTGCGGCTTGCCAACACGCGATCGTAGACCTGCAACATGAACAGGGGGCCGGTCAGCATCAGCAGGTTGATAACAATGCTGACACCGGCGATGGCCAGGAATGCAGATTTGCACGATGTGATCGTCCCGGCGATCAAGGATCGCCGGGACGTCGACGGTTCCCGAGACATGCTCGCCTATTCAGACGAAACGGAAATCGTCTTGCTGTAGCTCCGATACCAGAACGCCGGTCAATTCAACGCTGTTGTTGGCATCGATCGTGATCGTCGTGTCCTGTCCGTCATCAGCCGCCTTCGTGAGGACGTCCGCAAACGACGTGAGGCCGGAAATCTGGTCGAACTCAATCACATCGCCTGACGCCGCACCGAAGTCCTGCACCGTGTCATGACCGTCACCAGTCCTGAAGACGAAGGCATCGCTGCCGCCGCCGCCGGTCAACGCATCATCGCCCTGTTGCCCGATCAGCGTTTCGTCGAGGCCAGTCCCAGTAATCGTATCCGCCAGATTGGTTCCACGCAGCGTGTGTGCCTCTTCGCCGATTTGGGTCCGATCCCAGGACGTCCCATCGGCAAAGACGATCTTGTCGATACCGAAGTGACGGTGATCCCAGAAATGCTCATCGATCGTAATGACGTCGCCCGTGGACACGACTGTTGCGTAGAGGTGCACGCCTGAACGAGACAATACAATGTCGTTGGCATTCAGATCTGAGAAGCGGAGTTCGTCCACCGCAGACGTTGAACCATCTTCCTCGTCAATGACGTCGTTTCCATCGCCACTCGCGTAGTGATAGATGTCGCTGCCATTGCCGCCGAGAAGCGTGTCGTCGCCGAGCCCACCGTAGAACGTGTCCCGCCACGATGTGCCGTGGATGGTGTTGGCCCCGGCGTCGCCATAGACGGTGTGCGCCTCGATTTCGATGCGGTCCCGGTCCCAGAACGTCCCGTCGGCGAACACGATCTTTTCGATGCCAAAGTATCGGTGGTCCCAGAAGTGTTCGTCGATGGTGATGACCTCACCGGTCGCAATCACGGTGGCGTACAGGTGCACACCCGAGGCCGACAGTTTGATATCGCTGGCGTTCAAGTCGGAGAGACGGAGTTCATCGACCGCTGACGTTGAGCCGTCCTCTTCATCGATGACGTCGTTCCCATCGCCGCTCGTGAAGTGATAGACGTCGCTTCCGGCGCCGCCCAGAAGATGATCATTGCCCAGGCCACCATCGAAAACGTCGTCGCCACTGGTGCCGTAAAGGGTTTCGCCGTGATGGGCGCCGCCAAAGATCTGAGCTTCGCTCGCAATCCGAGCGCGATCCCATGATGTGCCGTCGGCAAAGACGATCTTGTCGATGCCAAAGTGCCGGTGATCCCAGAACTGCTCGTCCATCGTGATCACCTCACCGGTTGCGAGTATCGTCGCAAGGAGGTGGACGCCAGAACGCGAGAGCAAGATATCAGCTGCATTCAGATCGGTGAAACGAAGCTCATCAACGGCCGTGGTCGACCCGTCTTCTTCATCGATGACATCATTGCCGTCGCCGCTTGCATAATAGTAGATATCGCTTCCGGCGCCCCCAATAAGCGTGTCGTCACCAAGACCGCCATTGAATGTGTCCGGACCGCTTCCGCCGATAATGAGATCATCGTCATCTGTCCCTTGCGACAACAAGAACCGCAAGTCGGCCATCGTCCACACAGTGCCGTCATCGAAAACAATCTCTTCGATCTGGTCGGCCGCACTGCCATCAAGCGTATTCCAGATGATGATCTGGTCGTTGGTACCGACGAAGCGGAGCAAGACATCGTTGTTGCCGCTGCCGCCAGTCGCATATCTGACCTGGACCTCGGCCGGCGTATAGCCGTGGATCACCAACCGGTCGGTGTCGTGGTGGCCGTTGTCGTCAATCCAGTCCTGGCCATCGCCGCGGCTGAATACGTACGTGTCGGAGCCATCGTTCCCATACAGCTCGTCGTTGCCGAGGCCGCCCTCGAGCGTCTCGTCATATTTGAAGCCGGTAACGATGTCGTTGCCGGCCGTCTGGCTCTCTGAGAGGATCGTCGCCCGCAGGTCGGCCATTGACCAGATGGTTCCGTCGTCGAAGATGACCTCTTCGATTTGATCAGCGGCGCTCCCTTCGAGCGTATTCCAGATGATGATCTGGTCGGTCGTCCCAATAAACGTCAGCAGCAGGTCGTTGACACCACTCCCTCCGGTCGCACGCTGAACCTGAACCTCGGCCGGCGTATAGCCGTGGATCACCAGCCGGTCGGTGTCGTGGTGGCCGTTGTCGTCAATCCAGTCCTGGCCATCGCCACGGGTGAACACGTACGTGTCGGACCCATCGTTCCCACGCATGTCATCGTTGCCGAGGCCGCCCTCGAGGGTCTCGTCGTAGACAAACCCCTCGACAACATCATTCCCATCGGTCTGGCTCTCGGAAATGATCCGCGCCCGCAGCTCGGGCATGGTCCAAACGGTGCCGTCATCGAACACGATCTCTTCGATCTGATCGTCGGCGCTACCTTCGAGTGTATTCCATACCGCGATGCTGTCACTTGTCCCGGTGAACGTCAGCAATAGATCGTTGACACCGCTACCGCCCGTCGCCCGCTGCACCTGAACTTCGGCTGGTGTATAACCATGGATCACCAGCCGGTCGGTGTCGTGGTGACCGTTGTCCTCAATCCAGTCCTGGCCATCGCCGCGGCTGAACACGTACGTGTCGGACCCATCGTTCCCACGCATGTCGTCGTTGCCGAGGCCGCCAATCAGGACATCATCGCCCGCCGTTCCGTTGATAACGTTATCGAAGTCGTCACCTTCAATCGGCACCGGGGTCACGTCGACGCTTATGGTGGCAAATGCGCTCAAGCTACCGGCATCAGTCACGCGAACATCAAAGCTGTCGCCACCGACATAGCCGACTGCCGCCTCGTACTCGTATGCACCTGTCGCAGGGTCCGTTAAACGCGCACGACCACCCGACGGCAGTGACACCCACCCTTGACCGTCGGGCGTTCCGACAACTGAATACGTCAAACCGGAAGGCCCACCGTCGTCTGTCGCGACCAACTGACCACTGAACAATGCACCCGACGAGAGGGAAATGGAGGCGTTCTCGATTGCCGGCGCCGCGTTCTCTGGCAGGTCAGCGGCGATGACCGTCTGATCGGCGAAACCGACAAACTCCACGCCGGTTAACGTGTCGGTACCTTCATCCCCATTGGTTGCGTTGTTGTCCGTGACCGTAACCACGCCGCCTACGCGGCTAACGGTATAGTCCGCGTAGTTGCCAGTATACAAAGCCGTATCGTCGCCGCCGCCGCCTTCGATCGTGTCATCACCCAGGCCGCCTTCGAACGTTTCGTCGAAGGCAAAGCCTTCTATAACGTCATTCCCAGTCGTCTGACTTTCAGAAACAATCCGCGCCCGCAGGTTGGACATCGTCCACACGGTGCCGTCATCGAACACAATCTCTTCGATCTGATCAGGCGCGCTGGCTTCGAGTGTATTCCACACCGTGATGCTGTCGCTCGTCCCGGCGAACGTCAGCAGGAGGTCGTCAACCCCGCTGCCGCCGCTCGCACGCTGCACCTCGACCTCCGAGGGCGTGTAGCCATGGATCACCAGACGATCTGTATCATCTTGACCGTTGTCTTCGATCGAATCTTGCCCGTCGCCGCGCTTGAACACATAGGTATCCGAGCCATCGCCACCATGCAGGGTATCGTTTCCAAGGCCGCCAATCAGCGTGTCATCGGCCCCCGTTCCATTCAGGGTGTTGTCGAATTCATCGCCTTCAATTGGCGGGTCGGTTACGTCAACGCTGATCGTGGCGACATCGCTCAAACCGCCTGCATCGGTCACACGAACATCGAAGCTATCTGCACCGATGTAACCGACTGCAGACTCGTACTCGTATGCGCCTGTCGCAGGATCCGTAATGCGCGCGCGACCGCCCGACGCCAAAGTCACCCAGCCATTGCCGTCCGGCGTACCCACCACGGAATACGTCAGTCCGAATGGACCGCCATCGTCCGTGGCAACCAACTGGCCACTGAACAAGGTCCCTGACGAAACGGAAATGGAGGCGGGTACGATGTCCGGCGCCTCATTCAATCCAGATGTGGTGAGCGTCTGATCGGCAAAACTAATGGCTTCGATGCCGAACAGGGTATCCGTGCCCTCATCGCCATCGGCAAAGTTGTTATCGACAACTGTGACGACGCCGTCATGAGTGCTGACCGCATAGTCAGCATAGTTGCCGTCATAGACAGCGGTGTCATAACCTGACCCGCCAACGAGATCGTCGTTCCCGCCTTTGCCCTTCAAAGTATCGTCGCCGCCATAAGCGATCAAAACGTTGGACTGGGCATCTCCTTCGAGTGCTTCGGCGGCGTCCGTTCCGTTATCGGTCAAGTCCGGGTCTCGGGACTCCGCGCGTTCTTCGAGGTGCCGGTCATAGGCGCTGCGATAGATAGCGGGGATGTATTCAGGACCATCGACCTTGTGGTCGTACGACACAGCGAAGTCTGACGCAGTTAGTTGGAGTGTCTCCGGAGTGCTGCCGAAAGCAACGATGGCGCTGCCACTAGCATCGGGGGTAAGGCCTGACTCAACGTAAAGGGTGGCACCAGTGGAAATCACCTTGAACAGCACCGGGGCGCCTTCGCCGATGTTAGAGGCATTGAAATCCGCTATCGTTACTTCCAAGTCGGATCGAGATAGATCCTTGAACCAGATAA
>JANQQA010000002.1 GCA_028285205.1 Bythopirellula sp.
TATCAGCCGATGGGCGCATCCGACAAAGGCGAACGCGAGGGGTTTGGTTCAGCAGGCCATGGTTTTTGGCTCCAATCTTCCAGTGTGGCGTTGATCGACAATGTGGCGTCTGGACATGCGCAGGAAGGTATCTTCATCCACAGTCGCAGCGTGACTGAGTTCGGTCGCGAGCTACCCACCTATACGAGCCTCATAGACACGCCCGTAGCGACGCCGTTGGAGTTCTCGTCAACTGCAACTGGGCCCGCTATTCGAAACGATGAAATTCGGATCGATCAAGCCGCTCTGGCTGAAATGAGCGGCAACAAGGTTTTCGCTTCTGGCGCCGGACTTGGTTTCCGCTGGCGCCGCCAATCGGAAGCCGTTTCCGAAGGAACCAACGGCGATGTCTTCGAGAACTTCCAGATTTGGAATGTCGAATGGGCGGGCATCCATTTGGGTTACGTTTCAGGACTAACGCTCTCCGACGGGCTGATTCTTGGCAACGTCGACAATCCGATATCGTTAAGCAATCGTGAACTCGATGAGCGGGCCAGCGAACCCTCGGAGTTTCATACGTCCGTCGGCAAAGGCATTGTGGCGAATCGTAATAGTAGGCACTTGGTGTTGCGAAACTTGGAAGTTGCAGGATTCACCGTAGGCATCCAGGCTCTGACCCAGGCGAACACAAGAATCGATACGGTGCTTCTGCAAAACATCGAAGATCTGGTTATCGTTACGCCACAAGCGACCGAGCAGTCGGACGAGATGCGTCGCATCGACGCGACCAACGTGTTCCATGTTCCACTTTCCGACTCCGCACTAAACGGTTCTACACAGTACAACGTTCGACTGCTGAAGCAACTGGAGCGCGTACCTGTCGCGGGGGGCAGTTCGGCAAACCAAGAATGGTCGTCCTTTACTGCGAACGATGAAATCTACTACAACGGCCACAGACTGTATTTCCATGATCAGGCAGCGGATGCGGTGCCGTTCCCTAGCGGCGAAGTGCCGGGGTTCATGAGTCGCACGCCGTTCAATCAATACGTTGACCAAACGAATCAGCAATTGCTGGACAGCTTTGGTTTAGCGCTTGGCAATGCAGTGGCGCCTGCTGAGGCATTTGACGCGGAGGACACCCTGGGCATCGACGGGCTGGCAGTGGCGTTAGATGCACCGGTCGAACTGCCGCCGACAGTGGAGTTCGGAATCGACGAAGGTCAGAGTCGCAGAACATGGACTCTCAATGACAGCGATCTTCAGTTCACGTGGCGTTCCAAAGCACTCAGCGAAAACACGCAATGGCGCGTCTACCTCAATGGACCCAACGGAAGTCAAGAGATTGGTCGCACAAGCGTCAGCACCCGGTACGGACATGTCGTTCTTGGGGAGCCTGAAGATGGTTGGCAGACGTGGAACTTCGACTGGCCAACGATTGGAGTCCTTCCTCCGCAGTGGAATGGAGTTGTTCAGCTGGGAGAGCAGTCGTTGATCGCAGTGGCCGACGGAAGCCCGGCAGTGTATCTCGGACGGATCACGGTTGTCGAACCAATAACCGACGTCTCTGCTACTAACGTAATTGCGGCCACCCTCGTAGTACCGGCTCACAGCTTCGAAAACCTGGCCGCCCCCGCGGATGCGGTCGAAGGAACCAAGCAGGACGACCTAACTTCGACAGATGCCTCAACGCCTGCGGCGATCGATGGTGCACATGGCATCTCCGCCACTCAGCTGCCAGGCCGACTTGGGCGTGTATCCTTCCTGCCAACGTCACGCGAAGACTATGAAGCGCTTGAGGCCGCCTTCACGTCCGACGATGACCTGGTCAGCGACTTAGCGACTTAGAATGACTGGTGGGTAGAACTGTCGTGTGTCTTGATAGACGGCACGGCTGCCAGAAGTCAGGAACTGGCTACTGGTCCCGGTGGTGATCTGCGGCACCGCCTGGGGAGTCTGGGCAACCCGCTCAAGTCTTTGCAAGGCGAGCCCCTGCTGGCGCTGCAAGCGTTGCGACTGCACGTTGACTTGTCGCTGCCGGTTGAGCGGTCGTACCAATGAGTAGTAATTCGGGAGGCCGCCATTGTTGAATCTGCCAAGATTCAAATACGGGCTGACCGTTGGGCTCGCCGGTGCGTAACGACGCAACTCTTGCCCGCGGCAAGGATTAAAGCTACTCGATAAGGCAGCGCAGGCCACGCACAAAAGCAACCATCGGCTGTTAGCTAGCATTTCTCGCCTTTCACGTAGAGTCTATAGCCTTCCAGAGTACTCTCGGCTCTCTGGTTTGCTCATGCTCAAGAAATTACCCGGTTTCTCCGATGGTAGTACCAGAGCCAGTCGTACCGGCTGCTCGGAATCCTCCACTCGTGGCGGATGTTCCAGTCAGCGCCCCCCGCAGCGTCCCACCACCATCATGGCCAACCGCCACCCGAATCCCTGCGTCGAGAACCAAGTGCTGCGCTATGCGCCTCGCAGGTGCACGACGCCGTATGCCTTCCTGGCGACCGTGCTGTTGCTTCTGTGTGCCTCGGGATGCCGAATCGTCTACCCGGCCCGCGATCCGTGCAACCCGCAGCCTTGCGTTCCTGAGGTCATCCCTCGTGAGCAAGCTAAGGTCACGATGCCCGATTATATCATCGAGCCGCCCGACATCCTAACGATCAACGCAATAAGCCTGATTCCACGCTCCCCGTATAGGCTGAGTCAGTTGGATGTCGTTTCGATTTCCACCTCGGGCTTGCTCGAGGAGGGGACCATCGCGGGCGAATATACGATTCAGCCCAACGGTACCATCCAGCTCGGATACAACTACGGGGCAGTCACAGCGGCGGGGAAAACCGTCGAACAGTTGCAGAGTGAGATCCTAAACCTGCTACGCCGAGACTATCGCAACGCGCAAGTCTGGATCACTTTGTTGCAAACAAGTGCGCAACAGCAAATCGCTGGAGAGCACCTAGTCGCTCCAGACGGAAAGGTGAATTTGGGAACCTACGGACGCGTCCGCGTTGTGGGGATGACCATCGACGAGGCGCAAAGAGCCGTTCAAGCCCACCTTTCCGCGTATCTCGACAATCCGCAGATTGCGCTGGATGTTTTTGGATACAACAGTAAGGTGTTCTACGTCGTGACCCAGGGCGCAGGCCTGGGGGACCAAGTCGTGATCATTCCGTCGAAGGGGAACGAAACGGTTCTCGACGCGATCGGACAGATCCAAGGATTGCAATCCACGTCGTCAACACGGATGTGGATCGCCCGCCCGGGCTATAACGAGTGCGGCGGTGATCAAATCCTCCCGGTGGATTGGGTAGCGATCACACAACGAGGCGATATCGCCACGAACTACCAGATTCTGCCGGGGGACCGCGTCTATGTCTCAGAGGACAAATTGGTCGCGTTGGACACCGCGATTGCAAAAATGGTATCGCCCCTCGAGCGGCTGTTCGGCGTGACGCTCTTGGGTACACAGACCGCGCAACGTTTGGCGTTCTTTGAGGAATCGGCCATTCGTGGCGGAGCGTTCTAACAACCCCGCCTGATACTGACATCACAAACCAGCGATTGCAAAGAGATTTGCGGAGTTTAATGCAGATGCACAAGGCGATGACATGCATGCTGATGATTGCTGCGATTGCCTTCGGCGGTTGCAAATCGAGCGGGCTCCTCGCCAAACGCGAGGCCGAGAAGTGCTGCCCGACGGACATTCGCAAGACCGTACCCTGGTGCGCTGGCGAAGATGCTCTGTTTCACTGCCCCTGTGAGCCGAGTGCTGAGTTCTACGGATATAAACCAACCTGCTGGAGAACATGGCCGACAAGCGGTGCATCGTGGCGTGACCTCCATTGCGGTGAACGACACCATAATGCTGTAATCACAGACCTGACACATCAGAACCCAGAACTCATCGAACTGCCTGCACTCAAGCCCGATCCTGCACCAGAGCCTGCGGCGGATCAGGATCTGGAATCTGGCTCTGCAGAGGATATAGCAGTGCCAAACCTCAAAACTGAGGTGGAGGCAACACCGGCGCCGCCTGAGGTACCCACCCTGAAACCGGTGCCCGAGAGAGCAACTCCTCAGCTCAGGGCCGAGCCAGAACTCGTACCCGAGGCGGCAGACGGAACAGAGCCGACTACCAATCCGTCGCCCAAACCGCTCTTCGGGCCGGTCCCGCTGCCCGCAATAAGCGAGGAATACGCGGAGTAGCTACCGCCGGTGACACTGCGGACAATACACGCGCCCGGTGGATTCCGCCCGGATCAGCACCATCCCGCCGCAGTCGGCGCAATAGGCATCAATCGGCACGACTTCGGCTTCCTCAAGCCGCGTATTACCTCGAATAGCGCCGATGATTTTAGCAATCCGAGCAAACAAGTGCTTCATAACGCATCGCTCGCTTGCGACTTGCCACCTGGCAGTACGGCACGAAAGCCTGTCACGAAGTTCGACAGAAAATCCTCTATGTCTTCCTGCATGGTGCTGGACTTACCCTCGCACAGAACTTGGAGCTTGTACAACACTGGTTCTCCACCGTAAGCCATCCGCGGTGACGTGGGAGCCGCCCAGGCTCCTTCTCCCACGCTGAAGGCATATGCCACCTCAAACTCACTAGGCACAGGTTGCGCAGTCCGTCGGAACCGGAGTAGTTCGAACTGACTACGCTGCCTGCCTCCTGAGACGTCAAGCATTTCCGAATCACCAAGCTGCTCGTTCGCTCGATTGGCGTAACAGACGTCAGGCGGATGCCTCACCAATCTCCCCGGGGGACCGACCATTAGCAGCACATGCATTCGCTCACCCGTAGCAGTATGGACATACTGCCGATGGAAATGTTCGACCAGACCTAACTCCTGACAGACTGCGTCACTCAACGGCCGCTCGTCCTCGAGATTCTGCCATGGACCAAGCTCACGAGGAAACTGATGTAGTTGCTCGCCTGCCAAAGTCAGATCGACTGGTGTTCCCCAGCGATTAGAGTATCTTCCCTGCAGCACCGCAGGTCCGACAGTCAGTGCGATTGCTGCCAAGATTGCGATCAGGCTCTTCGTCATGTGTTCTATCCTGGCCCGATTGTTCGGATTAGTTGGTCTTCCGCAAACGATTCCGCACAGCTAGTGTATCGCTCTCGCTGACCATTGCTTCAAGTTGCTGGGAGACTTCCTGGCAGAATGCCCGATCGCGAACGGAGAGCAACGTTTCGTTCAATCCGAGTGCGAGAGCATCAATGTAGTATTCGCGTGCTCGCAGTCGATCTCCCAATTGTTGGTGTGCCATCGCAGTGTGGACGAAGCCAACTGCATTATTGGATGACGCGGCCAACACCTGTTCCAGCGTCTCAAGTGCTTGCTGAGGGCGGTTGTTAATGAGCTCGATTACCGATCGAGTGTCCAACAAGATCGGATTGGATCCGTGCTCTTCAATTGCGGCATCGAGCACGGCTTTTGCCTCCTGTAAACGACCCGGAAGCTCCGCCAATGCCAGCGCGAGGTTGTTCTTTGCCAGCTCGCTCTGCGGATCGACGGCAAGTGCCTTTCGATAGAGGTCAGCGGCAGATTCGTACCGACCCGACATGAGCATGTAGTCGCCGATCGCGCGAGCCAAGTCGGCCCGCTGAGGGTACGCTAATTGGATCTCGGAGAAGAAGTCAGGCGACTTATCAAATAGGTCGTGCACTTCGGGCGATAAAATCAGAGCGTGACAGAGCGCAACTGCTGCGTCTGCTCCCGACACGGTGTCGGGAGACTCTTTTACAAAGCGATAGGCATAATTCTCAAGCTTCTGTCGACAAAGCGTCTGCTGTATGGAACGGCACCAAGCGAGCCTCGTAGCAGGATTCCAAGACTCCATCCCACGGTTCACTTTCAGTAGTTCGTCGATGTAGGGCTGGACCCAAGCCCAGTTCAAGTTGGCCTCACCTCGAATCAGCCGCTCCTCTTGCAGCTTGAGCCGCAGCCATTCTGCCTGCCGCGCTGGCGACCTTTTCAATTGATCGTAAATTGCGTTGGCGACCGCACCGAAGTCTGGCTGATCTGGTAGCACAGATCCGGCAAGAAAGTGCCGCTGCCAAAACTCCAGGAACGCCGCTAGATCGCGAGGCTCAGCGGACCTATCACTCGCCATCCGACTAAGTGTCTCAAAAGCTGGACCAATACGGTCACTCTTCTCATACAGCGAAGCCAGTAGCAGCCTGTCCTCTCTGGTTTGGTTGAGCAGAGTTTCCATCAAGCCGATTGCTTCGTTAAGATCTTCGGGTTGCCCTCGTTGCATCAACGCCTTCGCTCGTTCTCTGCGGAGGAAGTCGGTGTCCGCTTCCGATTGAGATTGTGACGAGTCGGCCGTAAGTTGGAGAGCTGCTTCGATTCGTTTGGGAGAAACGCTCTCAGCCTGAATTCGTATCAAAACTCGTTGAGGCAATAACGACTTTGCGTCGAGAGCCAGTGACTCATGCGCTCGCAGCTCGGCAACCGCTGGAGCGAAATCGAGGTAAAACTCCGCCTCTTGAGCCAAGACTTTCGCAACGTCCGCCGGATTATCCCGCTGCTTAGCCAGCTCGACGGCCGAACGATAATGCGATCTGGCGAGTAGCGGCTCCTCAAGTTCGTCGTACACTTGCGCAAGTGTTAACTCCCTCTCAGAGTCAGCGAACGGAAGTCTCTCAACCAGTCCTTGCAAGCAATCTTCAAGAGCAAACTCCGAGCCCTGTAGTCGTCTGGCACAGGAAACGTAGGCGAGCCACACACCGACGTCTTGCGGACTAAGTTCGAGCGTGCGCAAGAAACTCTTACTAGCTTGCTTGAGGTGGTCATCGCTGTCCGTCTCGCTCAACACCGACAGGGCTACGTGGACTCGGCCCAAACGCAGGTGCGCTTTCGCATCGGTCGGCTGACGTGCTGTCCACGCTTTCGCTAGTCTCAAAGCTGTAGCTTGGTGCTGCCGCACATAGTAGGGCATCGCGCGGTCAAACAGCTGGCTCGAGAGAGCGAGCGAATTCTGAACTTGCAGCACATAGCTTTGCGCTTCGGGCTCTCTGTCCTGTTCGGTAAGCAATTCAATCAGTCGGTCCGCCAAGAGCGCACTCCGATCGCCCAGTGTCCATGCACGTTGATAGGCCGCAATTGCCGCGTCGATTTTTCCCACGCGCAACGCGATATCTCCTCGGAGCAGACTCGTCTTTGACCACCTCGGGCGCAATTCCTGCAGACTATGGCTAATTCTACTTAGCTCTTCGAAAGATGGGTCCAAAGTTGAAGTCGCGAGTTCTAACAGCCTTTGACCGCGATGGTATCGCCATAGCGAGCCAGATTCACCTTCTAGGTCGAACAGAGAGGCTTCGTAGCGCTCTAAAGCACCCCAGTTCCCGGTTGCCCACGCTAGATCTGCGAGGGCGTTCAGCGCAATCAGGTTGGCAGGATCCTTGCGATGGACTTCGGCCAAGAGTGTTTTTGCCTCGTCCAGCTGTCCAAGCAGCAACTGCAAGCGAGCCAACTCTTGAGCGGCAAGGATCCAACGACGGCCCGTACTTTGCTCCAGAAGATCTCTTAGCAGCTGCTCAGCGTCCTCGCTTCGATTTGCCTTTTCTAGCAGGGTTGCCTTGAGAACAACTGGCTCAAGCTCATTGGGAAGCAGGTCGGTGTACCGTTCGGCCGCCGCCAGTGCCTCGTCCATCGCGCCTAGTCGATCCAGCAGCATCGCGGACTCACGCCACAGCACGGCCTGCCGTGGTGCTTGCTCCAGAGCTTCATCCAGCTTGCTCCGTGCCGCTGCCAGGTCGCCTTGAGATTCTAGCAGTTCGATCTCCGCGATCAGTAGTTTCGAAGGTGGCACGCCTCGGTCCGTGGCCAGCTCAAGCGCTCGCTGGGCGATGCTCCAGTCTCGAGACGCAACTGGCAGCCGAAGTTGCCGCCGTGTCTCGAGTCGAATCAATGCGGTCAAAGCGAGCCGAGAATCTGGAACGTCTCTTAGCAGTTGTCGACATAGCAGCTCGGCGCTCTCCAGATCTCCCGAATTGAGCACTGGAGCAATCGCCTCGGCTCTTGTCGACGTAGAAGCCGGATCAAGTTGCAATGCAGCTCGATACTGCTCACTCGAGCGATCCAAGATGCCGACCGACTCGTACAGCCGACCCAGCAAGACATGGGCACGCGCGAACAGCTTCGGAGAAAGCTGACGATGAACTGCCACATCCCCGTCATTGACGATCGACTCCAGAAGTCGTGTCGATGGATACGGCCCACTTTCTTCCCACAACAATTGGGCGCGGATTACTGCCACACCTAATCTTAGTTTTGAGCGAGTCCGCCCACTAAACTCTGGCAATTGCTGATCAACCAGATCAAGCGTCTCCGACACGCCCTCCCAATTCCGCAACTCCGTGAGTAGGGAAGCTAACGGGAGGAGTAGGTCAATCTCTTCGTCACCGACTTTCTCAAGCGCATCCCGCAGAACAGTGACCGCTTGTTGCCTGGAGTTCTCCGCATCGCCTATCCGTTTCAATTCGGAGAGCAACACATAGGGTCGCGGGTTGGTCGGAGTCGACTTGATGGCCAGCTTCAACAATCCTTCCGCCTCAGCCGACTTGCCGTCACGCTGCGCATGCGAAGCCGCAGCAATGTAGACTGTCGTCTGGTCGGCTGGGTTGGCCAGTTCGACGAGCTCCATCGCTTTGAGCAAATCCTGCTCTGCCTGTTCGGCAAGGCTTGGATCTTCCTCCGTTCCAGACTCCACGGAAAACTGATATCTTGCCAGCCATGCCATCGGATCTTCGGAATGCTCGAGGACCAATTGGTCCATCACTTCTATGGCGAACGTCTCACGGGTCCGTCGATCCGGCTTCAGTAGTTTGTCACGCCAGATGCGGGCAAGTTCCACCTGATAAACAATCTCGGTGGTTGCGAAAGCCCGTGTAGAATCAAGAGCACTGGCAAGATCGTCCCACGAGTAAGCCGTTGACGTCGAACCGTCGCGGAAGTGCTTAAGCAGGACGTCGGCATACAAAAACGTCGTGCGAGAGCGGGCCTCCTCACTCAATTCAGCCTGCTGTAGGCTCTCGCAAATTTGCAGAGTCTTGCCCACCTCACCAATATCGAACGCAGTACGAGCCGCGTATTCAGCCAGATCCGTTCGGGTCGCATTTGACTTCCAAGCACGATACGCGAGTGATAAGGCTCGCAATTGCTCCGTCCGGTTTGTCGCGGTCCTGCTGTAGACTTCCACGTACTGTTCGAAAACAGCTGGGTCGTCGGGGTTGGCTTGCAGATATCGTTCATAATAAACCGACGCCCATGGCCAATCCTGCGTCTGCTCATGCAGGCGTGCTTTCTCGAGCAACGCACTGAGCATGAGGCTGTTTTGCCGGTGCCCCCAGCCGAGCAGTACGCCGCCAACGACAAGCGCAGCTAGCGTCCACCTTGAGATCCAACTTATTCCTGCCGAGGGATCATTCCGAAGTCGGTCGACAGTTTGAAACAGCCATAGACTGAACAAGGCGAATAGCAGAACCGCCAATGGAATCATCAAATAGCCAGCAAAGTCGTGCGAGAATCTGCTTGCGAACTCCCCTGGATAGACCTGGAGCAAGAGGCCCGTGAGTGTAATGCGAAATACATTTGCCGCAATGGCAATTGGGACTGCTGCCAAGAGAATCAACGCTGCAACTCGGCCGCGCACTTGAGAAAAAACCACACACGCGACGGCCATCGCGAAGATGCCGTAGAACATTCTGAGGCCGCTGCAGGCACGCTCGATATCCAGTACGTGTTCGTTGAGTAATATCGTTGTCCCTTCTGCAATCGCCGGCTGGCCTAAGAGACGCAACGCCCAACTGCCTGCTTCGGTGGCGAAGTGTTGAAGCGGTGTACTCAGCAGAATCTCGATGCTTGTCGGAAGCGGTGTGGCAAACCACAGGAAAGCCATTGACGGCAACGTCCAGCGAAACCAACGTGCACCGTGAAACAGCAGTACCACCCCACCCAGCCAAAATGGAATTGACCATCCATCAAGCTCAGGCAGATACAAACGGCCTGCCGAGTATCTCAGCAAAGCAGCGAAGGCGAGTAGGATCAGACCTTCCCACCGTGGCCAGTACCACTCCCGTGGGCGCCCGTCCCGGCGGGCCCAGAGAAAAGCAAACGCAACGGGCACGACAAAGTAACCGTGCGAGTAGTCCGGATTGGATCTCCACGTCTCGAAGATGCTGCCAAGCGTCGTTGCGTATGCCCAGGTCCCCAGCAGCAACACCGCGATTTCGGCAATTCGCCACAGTCGCAATTGTGCTGGAGGTAACGAGCGCTGGATGCTCGGACGCAACCGATCAGGTTCGAGAAGAGAATCACCCATGAACTGTGCTCGCATCTCCAAGCCAGCGGAGAAGCTAGTGAGAACGCTCTGTACCGACGATCGCTCTGATCGATCGAGCCGTGAGAGTCGGCGATCGACCGGGTCCGATACGAGGAGCCTGCCAAGGCTTCATCATAACGTGCAATATAGACAATTCACCCAGTGAACCGCACAAATACGATGCACGCAGCGAAGAGCCGCCCCACACTCGTTAGAGTCGGCAAAACATGACCTCGATCGCTGGCCAGTGTTCAGCTGGCTGGCACCCAACCCCGATCCGTCAGCCTCGATCTCTGAGAGGTGCTCACGCGGACTCGGCGGCGGCAACAATCTGGGCAACACGCCCTGAACCGGCGGAACGGGCTCAACCTGCAGGTATGGTCTCACGCGTGAGAGTTTTGCTTGTTCTTATAAAGTACAAAACCGAAGCCACAGCACCCAACGACGGCCCAGACGACCATGGCCGCAGGCTCCGGGGTACCACTTACGACGATCCCTTGCGGCCCAGCAGAGCCCTGGTCGGCGAGCCCATCTTCAGCGCCATCGGCCGGAGTGTTCGCACCGCCAGCGCCACCTCCGCCGGCGCCACCAGTCCCGGAACCGCCAGCCGTGTTTTCTCCACTGTCGAGTAGCGAAATATCGAGTCCAGGATCGCCATTCGCGTTGGGATCAAGTTCAACCGCGTCGTTATTGACCGCTACGACCGTTTGGATGATTTCGCGTCCGCCATCCCGTTGTCTCGAATTCCTACGGGCTGCCCCTGGGCCGCCTCCACCACCGGCGCCACCACCACCGCCCGACGAGCGTATCGACCGGGGAGACCAAAGCCGCTCGGTTGAGCGTACTCTTGGGCCATCACCTCGCCGCCTATCGCTTTTTCGAGACTTCGGCGTGAAGTTCCACCTGTCGGATGCATCCCTGAGACCGAATTCTTCGAGTTCGCCGGTGGCACGTTCCGACCCGGCTTCCTCAATTGCGCTGGATGCGTCTAGTTCGCCGTCCCCCAGGTCAATGTTGTCGATTACCACGTGGGCAGTCGATGTCGAAGCCATAAGCAGTGGCGTCGCGATCGAGAGCAGAAATACCCGGTGAAAACCGGACCGATGCAATCTGGGAACGTAGGACATGGCTGCTGGTTGCCTTCTCTGTATACGGATTCTGGCGATCTTGTGGCTTAAGACATGACAATCTGAATGCAGATACCGTGCCGCAACGGTGCCCAATTACCACCCGTACATTCACTTTATCCAATCTACCCCGATTAACAAGCAGAATCCGCCAGTATGTCGCGAGTTTTCTTCCCGCTTGCCGAGCGCGCCGTCGAGGGGCACCGCAATTGCGGCCTTGGAGCCTGATAATCGCCGTTACTAATTTATTGATATGATACCAGCATGCTCTTGAGAATCGCATCAGACCGACTCACCAATGTGAATCCACACGGCGACGAAAACGACCACTTTGACCCCGCTAGCTGTGAACTTGGCCGCGCTTAGCGGTCAGCAGCCCCACAGTTGATGACAACCGACATATTCAGCAATTACGCTGCCATATCACAATTTTCGAGGCATAAAATTGTTGCATTGGTAGGCACTCTCGTTTAATCTGACCGGTAAGAGTGGGGGGGACCTATTTCAAAAGGGGTTAACCATAAAATGTGACACTCGCTGCAATCTGGCTGCCGCGATCTTGTTTATCACCAGGTATCAAGACAGTAAATTAGTGCTCGCACTATGGACAGATTCGACGCCAGCGCGATGACTGCGAATCGCTGTGTCTTGCTTGCGTGGTCCGACTGAGTGGCCTGAGCACCGTTGGGGCTCAGGGCCGTGGCAGCAGATCGTCGTTCGATTCAACCAGGTTTTTGAATCTCTTAATCGGGCAGAGTCGGGGCACTCCGCTTTTCTCGCATGCCTGAAGACTGACCGTATAGCCATGTCATGCGTGGACTGCGGGGGATCAATTGACCTGGACGCCTGAGTCAATTGGTCTGGCTCACGACGGCAATGCCAATTCGTCGACGCTGCGAATGATCCAGAACTGATGAATGCGTATCTCACTATCCACCAGCGCGTAATCAAGGAGTGATTTCTCAAACAATAAGGCTCTTGCACGAACACGTACGCAACTGACTCAACTTGCTTACCTACCTTACGACTCCACCATGACCAGGGCACCAATGCGGACCGTAAAGACCGAACCATCAACGTTACCATCCATCCTGCTTCTTCTCGAATCCGAAGAGCATTCCCACGAACTTGAATCTCGACTTTCTAACTTAGAATGTCGATGCCGAGAGGTATCCTCATGGGACGAGTTTCAAGAGTTCGTGGAAAGTGAACCGCCAGAATTCGCGGTGATTTCTCTGGAGTTTGCCGGCAAGTGTTCTTTGCAGCTATGTAAAGGGCACACCCAACTGCTCGATCAGATCCCGGTAGCGTTCTTCACCGAGGATGCATCGAGCAGCTTTGAAAAGTCGATGGCAGCGATACGCCTCGGGGCCGTCGATGTGATCACTCCACCTATGAACTATGAGAAACTCGAGCAAATCTCAGACATCGCGGAGCAGCAATGGCGAGTTAATCGCAAACTGAACACGGCGGAGATGCACTTTGAGAATGACTCTGACGATGGAGGTGTTAAGAGGCTTCTAACTGATCCAAATCCAAGTTCTATGGCTGCCCAGGGTGCTCCGTTCTCGGCGCCGCTAGAAGTGGTAACAGATTCCGCTGAATCTCCGCGCGTCCATCAGGACGGGAACGCCGATAGCAGCGTTTTTCGCCGCCGCTGGGTCACAGACTACTCGCCGCCATCTCAATCGCGAGCCGTGCCCGCTAATGATTCCGCTAGCCGGCGACGCAATAACACATGCCCGCAGGCACTCGCCCGTTGCGTTTCGCAACAATCCAAAATCAAGGAACTTGAGACATGGATTCTAGGCTCAAGTCCGGCGATGCAGTCGGTTCGATCCATTATCGCAGAGGTCGCCGATACCAAAGCCAACGTGATGATTTACGGGGCAAGTGGGACTGGCAAGGAACTAGTCGCGACGGCCGTTCACAAGCTCAGTAGTCGTTGCAAGGGCCGATTCGAGCCGGTCAACATGACTGAGATTCCCCACGAACTCGCAGAGAGCCTGCTGTTTGGGCACGAAAAGGGCGCGTTTACTGGAGCTGACTGCCGACAGATTGGTGTTTGCGAGGCCGCCGACGGAGGAACTCTGTTCCTTGACGAGATCGGAGAAATGGCGCTCGCCACCCAGCCAAAGCTGCTTCGCTTCCTGCAGGAAGGCACCGTTAAGCGGATCGGTTCGCGAACGATCAAGAAGGTCGACGTACGGGTAATCACCGCTACTAATCGATCGCCAGAGAAGATTGTGAAAGAAGGGCTGATGCGCGAGGATTTGTTCTTTAGACTCCACGTCGTCCCGATCTATATTCCACCGCTGAAAGATCGACCTGAGGATATCGAGCAATTGGCGATGCTGTTCTTGCAGCGGTACGTCAAGGCTTACAACCGAACTGTGGAAGGCTTCACCAAAGAGGCACTCGACGTATTTCGCCTTCACGATTGGCCTGGCAACGTGAGACAACTAGAAAACGTTGTCGAGCGATTGGTTGTGTTCGCCAAAGGCCGCTTGATTGATGTTCCGGAAATCCCCGCCGAGATTCATGCGGCATCGATGTTTGATGCCTCCCCGAAGGTTGCTTCCCCGAGTGAGACAAACAGTGTTCTTTCCGACGACATTCCTCATGCTGTCGAAGTGCAGTCGAGTGAGGCAGCCAGCGCTATAGCCTCGATGTCTGCGATTCAGCGAACTGAGCGAGCAGCAATCATCGAGGCACTTCAGCGCTGCGATGGCCATGTGATTGACGCAGCGAAGCTACTCGGGCTCGGTCAGGCGACCGTTTATCGCAAAATCAAGCAATACCACATCCCGCATCAACGTCGCCGTCGCCGTCGGAGTCCGAAGTAATGCTCCAACCCATGGCGTTCGAGCGTTCGTCCGCCACTTAACCTGTCGAGCCATACTCGACATCATGGTGCCGAACTCGGAGAGTTCGGCTTTCTTCAGTCTGACGCATAGGAGCAGTCGTCAGCGTTTCCGTACAGAAGTGAGCAAGCGACGCTGAAAGTCATGCCCAATGTATGGTGGCAATCACCATACTCCCAGGCCATGCGAGCCTCAGGTCAATATGCCGTACAAGCCGTCGTCACGATGCCGCAAAGTAGTTCGATAAAATCTGCCGCCTCTGTAATGGCCTTGGCACAGTTGGTCAATGTGGCCGGTCGCTTTGCGCGAAACGTCATATTGGCGAGGCTGCTGTTGCCTGCGGATTTTGGCATCGGTGCGACGTTCGCGCTGACGCTCAGCTTGTTGGAAATGATCACTGAACTCGGACCTCGCAAGCAGCTTGTACAAGCCCCCGACGGAGGTTCGCCCGCTTGGCAAGGGAACGCGCACCTGTTGTTCGTGGTCCGTGGAGCGATCGTAGGCGGGGTGCTTTTCTTCCTTGCCCCGGTGTTTGCTAGGTACTTCAATGCCCCGGAAGCGACAGCATCTTTCCAATTGCTGTGCTTGGTGCCAATGATCCGAGGTTTTATTCATTTTGACGTTTTTCGCTACCAGCGTGATCTGCAACTCGGTCGGCTGGCAACCTTTCAGGCGGTTCCCACAATCATCGGCGTACTGCTTGCGCCACTATTCGCGCTCCACTTCGGAAACTACCAGGCTTTTCTTGCGGTGATCCTGACCGAGATAGCAGTTGCCACCATCCTGTCACACCTACTGGCCCAGCGCGCTTATCGATGGAACTTCGAAAGTGCCATCTGGAAAAGCTTCATCAGCTTCGGTTGGCCACTGATTGGCAATGGTCTGCTGATGTATTCCGTGATGCACGGCGATCGATTCTTGATCGCTTCATACTTCGACATGGACGTGCTCGGGGCGTTCTCCGTTGTCTTTATGCTCTCACTAACGCCGACGATGGCGTTAGCAAATTTGCACGGATCGATTGCGCTGCCGCTGCTATCTCGATCTCGCGGAAACACCGAGAAGTTACACAGCTACTGCTGGCGGTCAGCACAAGTGATGTGCCTGTTGGCTGGCCTATTGGCCACCCTTTTTCTTACCGCTGGGCCGTGGTTAGTAACGACGATTTATGGTGAGCGATATCTATTGGCCTCTGCCGCGATCCCGTGGATTGGGCTCATGTGTGCCATACGACTCGCGCGCACGACGGCTTCCATGACGGCAGTTGCACATGGTGAAACAAAGATACCACTGATTTCAAATCTCGCCCGCGGGACTTCGTTCTTGGTGGCATGGTTCTTGGCGTCTAGAGGGGCCGGTCTGGTTACGATTCCGATTTGCGGCTTTGTAGGCGAACTCTGCGCGTACGGTATTTCAGTCTATCTTGTTGGACGTCGATGTGGACTGCGGACCGAGGTCTTTTACGGCCCACTTTGCATCGTCGCGGCTTTCGTAGCCGGTGCGTGGTTGATGACCCACTTCGATTTGCCAATTCCTGGCATTGCTCCACCATTAATAGCATTGCTGTGGCTGGCGGCGCTGGTTGCGTACTGCGCGACGATTTGGCCCTCTTTGCGACAGATGGTCTTTGCAATGCTGCGGCCGAGTTGATCGAGTATCGAATCGGCCACCAAATGAGACGAACACCCTTCGAGTTTGGAATTTCGCGTAGTAGCAAGAGATAGAATGCAAGTCACGGAAACAACGCCAAACGATTCCAGTATCGCGACACCGTTGCTGCGGATGCCCGACTTCTTTATCGTCGGAGCAGCCAAGTGCGGAACAACGACCTTGTATAAGTACCTGTGCCGCCATCCTGATGTGTTCATGTCGACGCCGAAGGAAATGAGTTTCTTTAGCAAAGACGAAGTCTATGCGCGCGGGTTTCAATGGTATGCAGACCTGTTTGCAAACGCAAAACCTACGCAAATCTGTGGTGAAGCGTCCACCACCTATAGCCGTTGGCCGACCTACACAAAGACCGTCGAGCGCCTGGCAGCAGCCCAGCCGGCCGCAAAGCTCGTCTACCTATTGAGAAATCCGGTGGACCGGCTGTATTCGTTTTACGCTCATCGGATGCGAGCCGACGTGACGGCCTCGTTTGAGGAGTTTCTCGAGCAGACGCCAGAAGCCATCGATTCGGGTCGATACATGACTCAGATTCAACAATACCTGGAAGTGTTTCCGGCAGAGCAACTCCTCGTCCTGTTCACCAGCGATCTGCGAGACGCGCCACAGAGCGTCCTGAAGAATGTTGGGGAATTCTTGGGTCTTTCGGAGTTCGATTACCTAAGCGCCGGACCGATTCGCGCCAATGAGGGAGGAGGCAAGTATTACGCTTCGACGGCTCTGACAAGAACCATCAACTCCTTGAAGCGTACGCCGGCCATGAAGCCACTACTGGAACGGATGCCCGCTTCTCTTAAAAAATCGGGGTACGAGTGGCTTGCGAACGGGCCTGTGGGTAGACGGCTTCGACGCCGACACCAGAGCAATATGTCGAGGCTGACACCCGAGCTTCGTCGCCAGATAGAAGACATCTTTCGAGATGAAATTGAACAACTAGAGGAATTCACCGGTCGAAACCTGGCGGAGTGGAAAGGGGAAGTCGCTCGCCAATGAGCGACGACTTCGCAGCAATTCATTACAGCTAGTAACCGTGACGGTAGCCCATTCGCTTCGACTTCGATGACTCCACGATTGCCAGATTTTTTGATCATTGGTGCCATGAAATCGGGCACCACGACGCTCTATGAATACCTGGAGCGGCATCCCGATGTGTTTATGACTACGCCGAAAGAGCCGAATTTCTTCAGCATGGACGAGGTATTTGGCAAGGGTACGAATTGGTATGGCTCGTTGTTTGCAGATGCCTCAGCAAATCAAGTCTGTGGGGAAGCCTCTCCGTCATACTCAAGGTTTCCTCGTTTTTCCGATACCGTCAGTCGCATCTCCCAAACGGTGCCTAAAGCAAAGCTCGTGTACATCATGAGACATCCAGTCGAGCGGTTTTATTCAAACTATGTGTTTGATCGGTCGTACGGATTCAGCGACTCGATCCGCGAAACGCTTGAGTCACGCACGTACGTGCTGGAAACGAGCAACTACATGCTACAAATAGAGAAGTACTTGGAGTTTTTTTCACGCGAGCAGATGTTGCTGCTACTGTTAGACGATTTGAAAGCAGCGCCAAAGCGAGTGTTGTCTGAAGTGTATGAGTTCTTAGGAGTCGAAGGGAACCATGCCACTGAATCGGAGCCAGTACAAGCGAATCCACAGGGTCGCAACTATATGGCAAGGCAATGCAACACAAACCTAGAAAAAATCCGCAAGTTTCCAGGAGTCAAGATTCTGAAGCAAGCGGTACCATCGGGTATGCGTGGTAGAATTCGCGATAGCGTGTTGCAGCGATTGCCCGATAGCCGGCTTGGACGCTGGGTCTCGAAGCGTCACACGGCGAAGGCAGAACCACTGACCGACGAGATACGACAAGAGTTGCTTGCCCGACTAGCGGAGCCAACCACCAAGCTGGAACAATTCCTGGGACGCGACCTGTCCGCCTGGCGGGTATAACAGCACCCACAACGATATATGAACCACAATGCGCTCGCACAACTCGTTCTGTTTGGCTACCCGGCCTTAGTGCTGCTGTTGTTTGCGCTGATGCCGCTACGCAAAGCAATCTTAACGGCGATGGTCGGTGGCTGGCTGTTTCTTCCCACAATCAAGCTCTCCGTCGTCGGCATTCCTGATTACGACAAAATCGTTGCGACCAATTGTGCGGTGGCGCTGGGATGCTGGATTTGGGCGAGCAAAGACTTGCTCGCACTGCGTCCAAAGTGGATAGACATCCCGATGCTCTTGTGGTGCATCGCCGCCAGTCTGTCCTCGCTCACCAACGGTCTTGGCGTGTACGATGCTTGTTCGGTCGGTTTACGCCAGGTCCTGGTGTGGTTCGTACCCTACTGCATTGGTAGAGCTTTTTTCAAAGACTCCGCTGCCTTGAAGCAATTTGCCGTCGCCTTTGTGATTGGTGGATTGGTGTACGTCCCGTTTTGTTTGCTCGAAGTGCGGCTCAGTCCGCAGCTCAACTACTGGGTCTACGGTTTTCATCAGAATCAGTTCTGGCGGAATTTGCGGCTGGACGGATACCGACCCGTCGTGTTCATGAATAATGGTCTGATGGTCGGGATGTGGATGGCCACCGCAACGGTCATTTCGTTTTGGTTGTGGTTGTCTGGGGAAAAGAAACTTCTCGGTATCCCGTACCCCGCCATCTTCGCAGTGCTGCTGGGAGTCACGGTATTATGCAAAGCACTCTACGCAATCATGCTCATGCTGCTGGCGCTGTTGCTGCTGCTGACCGCCCGTTACGGCAAAACCTTGATTCCTGCCCTGCTCTTGCTCTTGGCAGTCCCGGGGTACATGGCGGTGCGGGGCCTACAGCTACTGCCAGCCGAGACCATCGTCGAGTTGGCGGAACCTGTGTTTGGCAACTCCAGAGCAGCTTCCTTGGGCGCGAGGCTCGCACAGGAAGACTACATGATTAACCACGCTATGGAGCGACCAGTATTCGGTTGGGGGGGCTATCGACGGTCCTGGCCCATTGATACGTTTACTGGCGAATATCAGATACGAGGACTGGACGGACTGTGGACTATTATCGTCGGCAAGAACGGACTATTCGGCGTTACAATGGTATTTGCCACGATGCTCATACCCGTGGCGTATGTCCTGGTAAGGCGCCGTTCGACAGCATGGGGCACGCCCACGCGTGCAGCCCACGAAGTCCTGAGCGTGAGCCTGCTGATTTTTGCCTGTGATTGCTTGCTCAACGGTATGTTCAATCCGATGTTTGTTGTGATTGCAGGGGCGATTTCACAACCGCTACGCGAAGAAGCAGCCGGATCTGAGAGTGTCGCTCCCAGCTTCAAGTTGACCGTGCCACGCAATTTGAAACGCATCAACGGATCAATGACCACAGGCAAGATAGCGAAACAAGACATTTGATGGCCGTGCATCTTCACAGCGAGACCAACGATCACTCCGCGCGGCCACGCGTTGGCGTATTGGGTGCTACGCTGGGCACGGGCAACCTCGGCGTCGATGCCTTGGGCAAGTCGATGGTGCAGGGGTTGGTTAGCGCCGTGCCGGATGTCGAGATCGTCTACCAATCTTGGGACCTCCGCCTGCCCGTCAAGATTCCGTGTGAAGGTACTATTGTCGATTGCGAGCCCATCGCGATTCGACGAAAGAACTCTCTGCGGCATCGCGATGGATTGCCACAGATACGTCGGATGGCCAAGCTACGGAGTTGGTTGTCGACACGTTCGATGCCACAGTTGCCAACGATATCCCAGTCACTCAAGCAGCTGCTCGACTGCGACGCGATTCTCGACATCTCGGCGGGAGACTCCTTCGCCAACATCTATGGCGATGACGTATTCTGGTACCAGACGCAGCTCAAATTACTCTGCTTGGAGCTTGGTCTGCCGCTAATACTGATGCCGCAAACCTACGGCCCCTTTTACGACGAATCCTCGCAACAGATTGCAGCTGACATTCTTTCTCGCGCGACGATGGTATGCTCTCGGGAAGAACAGGGACTCACGGAAGTTGCGGAGCTCTGCGGCGATCGACCTCCACAGCGATCAGTGCGCGTGCCTGACGTCGCGTTTCTGCTGGAACCTGAGGAAATGGAACTGCCGGCCCGATTCCAGGAGGCGGTGCAGGCCAATAGGCCATGCATCGCTATCAACGTTAGCGGTCTTCTGTACTTTGCCCGAAGATCATTTGGATTGTGCGACGAATACAAGGCGTTTTGTCGCCAGCTCGTTCAGTGGGCCCTCTCGATACCAGATAGCTTTGTGCTGCTATTGCCTCATGTCGTCGCGCCGACGTTTTTTCCCGGAGCGCGACATCCACAGCGAGCGATCGTGGATACCACCGACACGGCTGCGTGCGCAGCAGTGGTCGCTGAACTGAGTTCACCGCAGGCAGAACGCGTCGAAATGCTGAAGGACTCCAAAGATCCAGCAACAGCCAAGTTTGCGATGAAGCATTGCGAGTACTTCATAGGCGCTAGGATGCACGCATTCATCGGCGCCAGTTCACAATGCGTTCCAGGCTCGTTGCTCGCTTACAGCAAGAAGGCAGAAGGACTGGCAAACTTGCTTGGAATTGGAGACACCGTGGTCGACCTCCGGAGTGACACGACGGCAGAGTGCCTCGCGAAGATTGATGCCCAATATCACCGCCGACAGTCAACCCGGGAACATCTCGAAGCGAGAGTGCCGATCGCTAAGGCCGAATTGCATCGTTTCTTTTCGGACGAAGTTGCACCAATAGTGCTGGGTACCGGCAATGGCGATCCGGTGCAAGTCAACCACAGTAACAAGAACATTCCGGAATCTGAGCAGAGCAAGGTATTGAGTTGAGTACTGCAGCAGAAACATTGTCGAGCGAGCCAACTTCAGTGAGGCCTCCGGTTAAGTTGCACACGCAGCCTGCGTTCATTGTCGGGGCCGTTCGCTCGGGCACGACGCTGCTGCGGTTGATGCTCGATCACCATCCACAACTGGCGTTTCACTTTGAGTTTGAGTTCGCCGTGGATCAGATCGCGACGGACGGCAGCTTTCCCACGATTGATGGATATCACGAGTACTTATCTCAACATCGCGTGTTCCAGCTGAGCGAAGGAGTGATTGATCCTGAACTAACGTTTTCAGAGCTCGTAAATTCGTTCCTTGAGCAAAAACGTTTGCGAGAGAATAAATCCATCGTCGGCGCGACGGTCCACCACCATATTGACCGCATACAGCATTTGTGGCCTGAGGCGAAGTACATACACCTGTTGCGCGACGGCCGCGACGTGGCGCGTTCGTGCAAGCTGATGGGCTGGGCAGGCAATATGTATCACGCGGTCGAAAGGTGGATCGATGCGGAACAGACATGGGAGCTTTTACGCGGAGAAATCCCCGCCGATCGACAACTCGAGGTGCGCTACGAGGATCTGATTGTCGAACCAGCACAAACCCTGACTACGATCTGCGACTTCCTTGGCACTGAGTTCGACGAAGCGATTTTCGATTATGCCAAGACAAGTACCTACGACATGCCAGACGCGAGCCTCATCAACCAGTGGCGCAAGAAACTCACCAACCAAGAAATTCAGCATGCGGAATCTCGGATCGGAGATATGTTGACCCAGAGACAATATGAACTCAGTGGCTTGCCGATCATCGACGTGTCTGCTGCCGAGCAAAGACGTCTCGCGATGCAGGATCGCCTGTGGCGAGCACGATTTCGGATGCGACGCTATGGATTGCCTCTGTTTGCCACGGACTTCGTTGCGCGACGGCTGCCGCTGACCGGGCTGGCACGCCGATGCAAGGACAAGATCAACACGATTGACAACCAGCATATTCGTTAATTCACGATGCTCTCCCAAGAGTCACCCACCGAACATGCACACCCCGTTGTGCAAGCGAATGACCAAGCCGATGGTCTGTCCACGCGGGATAATGCACCCAACCTGATCGTGATCGGGGCGATGAAAGCGTCGTCGACGACGTTTTACGAGTTGATTTCGCGTCATCCCCAAGTCTGGTTCTCCCGGGAGAAGGAACCGCATTACTTCACTTCAACCGACTATGGTGATTCTGCCGCCTGGCGGCGTTATCTCGGTTTGTTCGAGGCTGCGCCGCAGACCGCGAAGTATATTGGAGAAGCTTCGACTGGCTACTCCAAATACCCGCACTTCGGTGATACAGCGCAGCGGTTGCGAGACGACCTCAATGACCCGCAATTGATCTACCTGATCCGCGACCCGGTTAAGCGAACGATCAGCAACTACCGCCATGCGTATCTGTCAGGACACTACCCTGCCGGAACGCGGTTGGGGGAAGCAATCGAACGAGACCCAATATTGATCGATGCGAGTTGCTACGCACGACAGATCCATGCGTATCGCAACGTTTTCGAGGATGACCGGCTGTTGATCCTGACGACCGACCAACTGCACGCCGAGCCCGGACAAGTCATGCGACAAGTCGAGGCGTTCCTCGAGTTAGATGCCTTTGATGGCTGGGAGGCACCGTTACCACAGAGTAACTCAAAGCAGGCATTGGGCCGAAGCTTGGCTCTCCAGTCGATGCTGCCAAAGTCACTGATCAACGTCGCCCGGGCATGCGTACCTGCCTCACTTCGCGAACGGGCGAAAGCACTAGCAGCCAGCAAGATCGAAGTCCCCGCAGTCAGCGACGACGAACGCAACCTCGTCTTCACACGCGTCGAAAGTGATCTTCATGAGTTGCGATCTCTGGTCGGCGATGACATCGCTATGTGGCCTAGCGCTAAAAGATTGGGCGAGAGGTGAATCGCATGCGACTGCTGGTTGTACTGGTGAACTATCACGGCCACGACCTGACGGTCGATTGCTTGCGATCGCTAAAGCCGGAACTCGACGCCCTGCCCGATGCACAAATCGGCCTGTGCGATAACGGAAGTGGCGAGGAGGACGTCCGCCAGTTGCTTGAAGCTGTGGAACAGCTTGACTTCGGCGAACGACTTACATTCACCGCAATCTTTCCAAATCGCGGATTTACGGGCGGAAACAATGAAATTATCCGCCCCGCATTAGAATCAGGCTGCCCGCCGGACGCGGTGTTGCTGCTCAACAACGATACCATCGTCCCGCCAGGGGCGATTCAGAAGTTAGTCGAATTCTTCGAGCAACGACCGGACGTAGCCGTCTGCGGCAGCCGACTTGAGTATCCTGACGGAGAGACCCAACGGGCCGCGCGGCGGACGTTAACGTTCATGAGTGAGCTGGAGTCGTATGCTCGAATCGGCATCTTGTCTCGTCTCTTGGCGCCGTGGGTCGTCGCGCCGGCGGAACAAAATCAACCGCACGAATGTGGATGGGTTCCCGGGGCCGCGTTGATGATGCGTCGCGAAGTCCTCGAGAAAGTCGGTTTGCTCGATGAGGATCTGTATACCTACTTCGACGACGTCGACTTCTGCCTGCGGGCAAAGCGGGCAGGTTGGCCAACGTGGTATGTCCCTGAGAGTCGCATAGTGCATCTGGTGGGGAAAACCACAGGTGTTACCACGACTGAGAATCGGCCAAAGCGCCGACCCAGTTATTGGTTTTGGGCGAGAAGGCATTACTTTTTGAAGAATTTTGGTCCTTGGCACGCGACCTTGGCGGACTTGGCGGCGATAATGGGGCTTTGCCTTTGGAAGTTGCGCCTTGCCGTCGGTCGTAGAACGAACCCTGACCCTCCCCATTTGTTGGCCGACCTGATTCGTCACAGCGTCTTTCGCACTGGCTTCCGACTTTGCCCCGTTGAAAACCCGGTAGCCGGCGAGAAACCCACCCCCCAGACGATCCCGCTCAGTTCTCCAGTTTCGACCTCGCCGACCAACTAGCAGCATGGCCTCGATAGCAGACACGCCCGTATTTGTACTGTGTGGCGGACTCGGCACTCGCTTTCGCGAGCAAACCGAGTTTCGCCCCAAGCCGATGATCGAGATCGGAAATCGTCCGATCCTCTGGCACATCATGCACAGCTATTCCAAGCATGGATTCAAACGATTTGTACTGTGCTTGGGCTACAAGGCAGAGGTCGTCAAAGAGTATTTTCTGCACTACACGGCCATGCAAAGCGACTTCACGGTCGATCTAGCAACCGCCGACATCACCACGCATTCAATCGACCACACCGACGACTGGCACGTCACGCTGGCCCACACAGGCGAACTAACAATGACGGGCTGTCGTGTCGCGCGTGCAGCAGCGAAGTACTTGGGAGACGCCGAACACTTCGCCGTAACCTATGGTGATGGCCTTACGAATGCCGACCTCGGAGCCGAGTTTAAGTTCCACCAGTCGCACGATCGTCTGGGGACGGTACTCGGCGTGAATCCGCCTTCACGCTTCGGCGAAATCAAGACCGACGGCAACGAGGTCTTGCGATTCGAAGAGAAACCCGAATTCGAAGAAAATTGGATCAACGGCGGCTACTTTTTCTTTCGTCGGAGTTTCTTGGAGTACCTTAGCTCTGACGAGAACTGCATCCTGGAGCGCACCCCGTTGGTCAACCTTGCTCAGGACGGTCAGCTCAGTATGCATAAGCACACCGGTTTTTGGCAGTGCATGGATACCCAACGCGATCACGATCAGCTAAACCAGCTGTGGGCATCTGGCGAAGCGCCGTGGTTCTGAGAAGGGTTCCTCGTGCTTCGCGAACAAATCATAACTCACCAACCTGGAAACGATACCGAATAGATTCATGAATGTATTTGTCACTGGCCATCAAGGCTACATTGGCGTCCACCTTGTCGAACTTCTACAGGCGGCAGGCCATTCGGTAACCGGCTGCGACCTCAATCTGTTTGAGGGCTGTGAGTGGGAGCCGGTGGCTAGACCCGAGCGCGAAATCGTCAAGGATGTGCGTGAGATTAGCGCAGAGGATCTTCGTGGTCACGACGCGGTGTGTCACCTGGCGGCGATTAGCAATGACCCGATGGGCGATCTCAATCCGGAACTGACACTGAGCATCAATCGCGACGCGTCGATCCAAATTGCTAAGCGCGCGAAAGAAGCGGGCGTACCGCGCTATCTATTCTCCGGTTCATGCTCCGTCTACGGCAAAGGAGAGAAGCTTGATCTGCAGGAAACGGATCCGCTCAATCCGCTGACGGCATACGCTCAGAGCAAAATCGAAACCGAAGAAGCGGTTAGCAAACTGGCTGACGACGATTTCTCGCCGGCGTACTTGCGTAACGCAACCGCCTACGGGCATTCGCCAATGTTGCGAATTGACTTGGTAGTGAACAATCTGCTCGGCTCGGCGCTCTCGTACGGTGAGATTCGCATCAAAAGCGATGGTTCTCCCTGGCGTCCGTTGGTTCATTGCCGCGACATCGCCCACGCGTTCGTCGCGTTCTGCAACGCACCCCGAGAAGTGATTCACAATCAGGCCGTGAACATTGGCGGCGATAGCGAGAACTACCAAGTGAAAGACGTCGGCGACATGGTGCAGAAACTCATCCCGTCTGCGACCGTGGCCTACACGGGGGAAGTTGGAGAGGATCCACGAAACTACCGCGTCAACTTCGCGAAACTGAGCGAGTTGCTGCCGGAGTTCAAACTCGAGTACACACTAGCCCGCGGCATGGAAGAGCTGCACGCCAAGATGGTTGAACACGGCTTCTCTCAGCAAGACTTTGAGGGAGATCAATTTGTGCGGCTAAGAACACTCACAAAACGCCTCGAGAAGCTCGACCTGTGTGAACAGGCAAGCTAACTACACATGAAGTTTCACGAAACCAAACTCTCCGGTGCGTACGTCATCGACCTGGAAAAACGTGGAGATGATCGTGGCTTCTTCGCGCGCGCCTTCTGTCAACGCGAGTTCGCCGAATTTGATCTCCCTACGGAAATCGCGCAGGTAAACAACTCCCTGAGCGCCGATCGAGGTACGCTTCGCGGGATGCATTACCAGTTGGCACCAAAAGCGGAAACCAAGATGGTGCGCTGCATACGTGGTGCGCTGTGGGATTGCCTAATCGACCTGCGGCCCGATTCGCCAACGTTTGGGCAGTGGCACGGCGAAGAGCTATCCGCCGAGAACCGCAAGATGATGGTGGTGCCCAAGGGATTCGCCCATGGGTTCATAACATTGACGGACGACGTCGAGGCATTCTACTTCGTTGATGAGTACTACGCTCCTGAACTGGAGCGGGGCATCCGCTGGAATGATCCGAAATTCGCTATTCAATGGCCCATTGAACCCGTCGTACTCTCGGACAAAGACATCGCTCATCCGGATTTCGACCGGTCGCATCACCTCGGACAACAAGCCAAGGAGTCGCTACCGTGAGTAGGATGAGGGTCTTAATCACCGGCGGCAGTTCCTTTACGGGGAGCTGGTTTGTTCGTGCTTTGGCGGAAGCGGGCCACGATGTCGCCGCGACATTTACGCGTGCAGATGAAGCTGCCTATGGCGACGATCTGCGAGGCTCGCGGGTGCGAATGCTCCAGAAGTACTGCCAGCCGATCTACGGTTGTTCCATCGGCGACGATCAGTTTCTGCAATCGGTGAAGGACTTCTCTCCCGACGTGCTATGCCACCATGGAGCGGACGTCACGAATTATCGTTCACCAGATTTTGATTTCCACAACGCAGTTGCCAAGAACACGCATCAGATCGAAGATGTGCTGCGGTCGCTGGCGGACGTGGAGTGCGGTCGCGTCGTCTTGACCGGAACCGTCTTCGAAGGAGGTGAAGGCGCGGGCAGTGAAGACTTGCCTCACTTCTCACGCTACGGCTTGTCTAAAGCACTAACCGCGCAGGTCTTCCAGCATTTCTGTGAGTTGCACAGTTTCTCCCTCGGAAAATTCGTGATCCCGAATCCGTTCGGGCCGTTTGAGGAACCACGATTTACCGCCTACCTTGTGCGTACGTGGCGAGCAGGCGAGACTCCTTGTGTGAGGACGCCCGCTTACATTCGCGACAACATTCACGCGTCGCTGCTGGCCAAACGGTACGTAGAGTTCGTCGGTTCGATGACACAATCGCCAGGATTTCGAAAGACCAACCCCTCTGGCTACGTCGAGAGCCAAGGAGCGTTTGCACAACGTTTCGCGCGCGAGATGCAATGCCGACTCGACATGCCCTGCCCCGTCGAATTGGCTGACCAGACGGAATTCACGGAACCAAGAATTCGCATCAACACCAACGCGCTCGACGCGACGGCACTTGGTTGGGACGAATCCGCAGCCTGGGACGAGTTGGCCGACTACTATGCGCCCGCCGAGGTGGCAAACACCCGATAGCCTGATGAGTACAAGTACTGTCTCGATTGAAGAGGATACCGCACGCGAAAGCAGCGTGGTCAAACCGACCCCTGCCATGATGGGCGCAACCGATCAGAACCCAGCAAACGTTGGGCTCTTGGCACTGCTGCGTGAAGACTTGCGGACCCACGAGAACAAACTCCTCGAACAGGGGTTCTGGGCCCTCGCCGTGCACCGATTCGGCAACTGGCGGATGAGCATCCCGTCAAAGCTGTTGCGTTTGCCGTTTTCGCTGCTCTACAAGTTCATGTACCGCTTTGTCGAGTGGACCTGTGGAATCAGTCTGCCTTACACAGTCAAGGTTGGACGGCGTGTGAGGATCTGGCACCACGGCGGCATGATTCTTCACGCGGCAGCAATAGGCGATGACGTGCAACTTCGACAGAATACGACCTTCGGCGTTGCCCGCACCAATCACAATTTCGAGCTGCCGGTGATCGACGACGGGGCGGACATTGGCGTGGGAGCTTGCGTGCTGGGAGATATCCGCGTCGGACGCCATGCCGTTGTTGGCGCGAATGCAGTCGTATTGAGCGACGTCCCAGATTATGGCGTCGCGGTCGGGGTGCCTGCAAAGGTAATCAAGTTCGTTGACGGCCATTCCACAAGTGAGTCTGCGGAGTAAGTGCTCGCCATGTCGCTTGATGGTCTAGGAATTGTTGCGATCGGACGCAATGAAGGCGCGCGCCTGCGTTTGTGCCTGGAGTCGTTGCGCGAGTTCCAAGTGCCAACGATTTACGTGGACTCCGACTCCACCGACGGTAGTGTCGAGTTGGCGCGGAAGATCGGCGTGTCGGTCTTACAGCTCGATCCGACCAAGCCCTGCTCAGCAGCCCGCGCACGGCAGGAGGGATTCCGCACGCTGCTCACCGACTATCCAGATTTAGAATTCGTATTCTTCGTCGATGGCGACTGTCAGGTCGACCCGGAGTGGCCAGCCGTTACCATGAGCTATCTCAACCGCCACGAAGAAGTTGCTGCGGTCTGCGGTCGTCGTCGGGAGCAGCATCCCGACGCTTCAGTCTACAATCGTTTGTGCGACTTCGAATGGGATACGCCGGTGGGAGAAACACAGTCGGTCGGGGGCGACGCGGTCTACCGCGTGGCCGCCTACCGAGAAGCCGGTGAGTTTGATCCGAGTGTGCCAGCGGGTGAGGAGCCGGAACTCTGCAAGCGAATTCGTGATCGCGGTTGGAAGATTTGGCGTCTCGACGCGGAAATGACGCGGCACGATGCGGCAATGACCCGGTTTGGCCAGTGGTGGAAACGTCAAGTCCGCACCGGCTATGCTGGTTACAACGTCGAGAGGCGGTTTGGCCTCGGCATTTTTGATCGCATCATCAAGAGTGCTTGCTTCTGGGGAGGTATATTTCCAATCGTCGCGCTCATGGCTGCGGCCGTACTCGGCACGGCACAATCTCCGCTGTGGGCGGCAGTATGTCTTGCCGCTGCGGTCGTTGTCGTGCTGTTGCAAGTAGTGCGGATCGCTTGGCGCAAGAAAACTGTGAACGGCGGCTGGAAGCAGAGTCTCGAGTTCGGACTGTTCACGATGGCAGCGAAACTGCCCATTTGCTTGGGAGTAATCCGGCAGATCATTGAAACCGCCCGGGGTCAGCAAGCTCAACTCGTCGAATACAAGTCGGCCGAGAGTCTTCGAACTCAATCATAATACCATCTATTCGCCCGTCATGAATCAACCACTTCGAGCAGCTGTCATTGGCGCAGGCCAGATCGCGAAACAGCATCTGGGCGCGCTGGCTGCGACGCCCGAAGCCGAAGTCGTCGGAGTGTGCGATCTGTCACCGATCATGGCCGAGTCGACGGCCGACCGCTTTGGGATTGATTATTGGACGACCGACTATCGCGAGCTGATCGATCGTCAACAGCCGCATGTGATTCATATCACCACGCCTCCGGCAAGCCATTTTCAACTGGCACGAGACTGTCTGCTCGCTGGATGTCATGTGTTCGTGGAAAAGCCGGCGACGTTGGAGTTGGAGCAGTTAACGGAACTCGCAGGTCTAGCCGAACGACAGCAACGTTGGCTCATCGAGGATCACAATTACCTGCTGAACGCCAGCATCCAGGAAATGACTTCGCTTGTCTCGAATGGAGCATTGGGAGAAGTCCGACATGTCGACGTGCAGATTTGTCTCGATCTTTTTGGCGAGGGGAGTCGTTTCGCCGATCAAGATGCGCCACACCCGGCAATGCGTGAGCCTGCCGGTGCGGTGACTGACTTTCTGACGCACTTGTGCTACTTGGGGTACGCCTTCGTTGGCGCGCACAAGAGCTTCAAGGCTTACTTCAATCGCTGTAGCATTTTGCCCGACAATCCTATCAGCGAGTTTCAAGCATTGGTCGACGCGGAACGGGGCACAGCTCGCTTGTCCCTGAGTTCCAGCGGCCAGCCAGATCGATTTACCGTCGAGGTACAGGGCACCCATGGAACGATCTCTACCAACTTGTTCGAAGTCGGCACCGTGCGATCTGAGCTACTGGGCGGACCTCAGCCCTTAGTGCCAATTCGCAATTCGCTACGTCGCGGCCGGCGTGAACGTCGCAACGCGTTCAGAAGCTTGTGGCGAAAGCTCAGCGGTGGCCCGGGAGCGTACGAAGGCTTGTGGACGCTGATCGCAACGCTCTATGCGAACCTGCAAGCCGGCAGACAGTCGCCCATCTCGATGGCGCAGATTGAATCCGTGAATCGCTTAGTGCACGAGATTCAGGGGGAGGTCGAAGCGCCATGCGCGTGCTGATCACCGGAGCGACGGGGTTTCTGGGACGCTACGTCGTGGCAGCAGCGGTTCGACGTGGGCACGACGTGACCGCGCTCGTTCGTCCGTCGCGACAACTGCCCGCTGACTTCTTTCCGGCTGGAGTCAACATTGCTCGCGGAGATGTGCGCAACAAGTCGGACCTTTCGAGCGCGCTGCAAGATATCGAATCGGTGATTCACCTGGCGGCCTGCGTCGTAGGTGACGACGACTCGCAATTTGCCAGTACGGTTGTGGGAACTGAGAACTTGCTCACGGCGATGGCTGCGCAGAACATCTCGCAACTGGTACACTGCAGCACGTTTTCGGTCTACGACTGGCAGCAATCTGGCGCGACGTTGGACGAACAATCAGACCTTGAGCCAGATCTCTACGCACGTGACGGTTATGCGATCTCAAAAACCTGGCAAGAGCGGCTCGTTCGACGTATTGCAGAAGAGAATCAGTGGAACCTGTGTGTGCTGCGACCAGGATTCATCTGGGGTGCCGGACATGAAATCATCGCCGGCATCGGTCAGTCGATTGGCAACTGTCACGTCGTGATCGGCGGTCGCCGCCCCCTGCCGTTGACCTACGTCGAGAATTGCGCGGATTGCTTCGTTACAGCATTGGATTCGCCGGCGGCCGAGGGCGAGACCTTTAACGTGATCGATACCGACACGGTGTCGGCATGGACGTACATGGGTCAATGCATTAAGGCGGGTGCAGCAAAAGGATTGCGGGTGTACATGCCGTATTGGATGGCACTGAGTGGCGCGCAGCTAGCCAGCTGGACCAGTCGTCTGCTGTTCGGACCGACTGGGAAACTTCCGGGACTGTTTGTGCCGATCAAGTTCCGAGCACGATTCCGACCGTTGCAGTTCCCCAATCGTAAAGCCCGCAAACAGCTCAATTGGCACCCGAAACTGACGGTGCGATCAGCTTGGCAGCGAATTCAGCTGGGCGAAAGAAGCCTGCTTTCGCAGGACATTACTCCGACGGATCAGGCTCGACCTGAGCCGGAGGAAAGCCTTGTCTGAACCGCTGCGGATTGCCTACCTAACGAGTGCGTTCGCTCGTCCCAGTGACACATTTGTCCGTAGCGAAGTCGATCGACTTCGTGGTCTGGGCTTAGAAGTTACAACCTTCTCCATTCGAAGACCCGATCCTGGAGAATCCGCTGACGAGAATGTCGAGCTGCATCAAAAGAATACCGAGTACATTCTCGAAGCTGGCCCGGTAAGAATCTTGCTCGCGACAATTGCGTTTGCTATTACCAACCCGATCAGGTTTCTGAGAGCGAAAATCCTGGCCTGGCAGACGAGCGGCGCGGGACTTCGGTGTGTGCTGCTGCAAGCATTCTATCTCATGGAAGCTGCGTACTTGGCGCGGAGTATTGGGCGCCTCGGAATCACGCATATTCATAACCACATCGGCGAAAACTCCGCCACGGTAGCGATGCTTGCCGGCAGTCTCGCACAAGTCCCTTACAGCCTCACGATCCACGGACCTGCGATCTTCGCGGCGCCGCACCGATGGGCACTCGGCGCGAAGCTCGACCGTGCCGCATTCACAGCCTGCATCAGTTCGTTTTGCAAGAGCCAGTGTATGCTGTACGCGCAGCCAGCGACGTGGGAGCGTCTGCATGTCGTTCGTTGTGCCGTCGGCGACGCATTTTTGGACGCCCCCCAACCCGAGCGGTCTGCCCCGCCGGTGGTCCTGTTCGTTGGACGATTGTGCGTTGACAAGGCGCCGCGTTTACTCGTGCAGGCCGCAGCCACGCTGCGAAAAGAGGATCGGAGTTTCCGCCTATTGCTTGTCGGTGACGGACCTGAGCGAGACGCTATCGACGCGCTCATTCAGAGTGAACAACTTGCCGACATCGTTGAACTCGTGGGCTGGAGGTCGAGCGACGAGATCAGAAACCTTCTGCGGCAAGCCACCGTTTTCGCTCTGCCTAGCTTCGCTGAGGGGCTACCGATTGTGCTGATGGAGGCGCTTGCAATGGCATGCCCGGTGGTCAGCACGAACATCGCGGCGATTGGCGAGTTGGTCGAGCACGGCGTCAACGGATGGCTGATTCCGCCCGCAGAACTTGATTCGCTAATTAAGGCGTTGCGGGAATCGATTGGGATGTCTGCAGAGCAATTGTCTTCGATGGGAAGTAGCGGGCGGCTTGCGGTGCTTGAGAGGCACCACCCTCAGCGGCAGGCTGAGCAGCTCAAAGACCTGTTCCGCGCTGCGCGCAGCGACTAACTATTGATCAAATTGAGAATTTGCAATTCCACGTCCTAAGACGTTCAAATTGCTTGATGCCAACGATTAAGGCACGCTAAACTGGAATCTTAGGCCAGGCGGGGATCCAAGGTACGTTACCGTCATTCTTTCTTGGGCTCAGAATCCCGCCTCCGCTACTTCCACTGTACGCCCACCTCATGTCACGCCCGCTGAAGAAACTGCTTCGCCGACTCCGATGCGAGTCGCTGGAGCCTCGGCTCCTGCTCACGAGTAACGCGCCGTTCGATCCGGTGCTCGATTTGCAAGTTGATACGGGTGTGATCTTCAATCAGTCGACTGGTGCGGTCTCGGCTTGGAACGACCAAGCAAGCGGCAACAATGTGCGATCCGGAGGCGCGGAACGGCCGACGTTTGGTGCCGTTCAGACACCGACGGGACTCGACGCGATCAGCTTCGACGGAGTGGATGACCGACTGCTGCGTGATCTAAACGACGCTGGGGGGATTACCGGACTGCCTACCAATGACAAAGATCGCACTATGTTTCTGGTCGCGCGGTTTCACGACTCGACGAGTCTAGGTGGAGCCACCTACGGCCGGAGCGCACTGAATCAGGCCTTTGGGGTGGGTGTTGGCGGCCCGGGACCTGAACAAGGTGACCTCGCCGTACAAGTGTGGCCCGACGGCGATGACTTCTATTTCCAAAGTGAAGGATTCTCGTCACCCGGCAATAGCACCGGATGGATGGTGCTGTCAGTCGTGCACGAGCGCGATGGTTTTGATCCCGCAGACAACAACTGGCTTTATCGCGACGGCGTGTTGGTCTCGGCTTGGGACCACAAGCTGAACACAAAACTTCACAGCACGCTCGACCTCAACGGTAACACAGCCGCGCGTATGGTGCTTGGCGAGGGAATCAAAGAACGCGGTCACGTGCAGATGGACGTGGCGGCCTGGTTGGTCTACGACGACGCCCTCTCTACCTCGGAGCGACAAGCCGTGGAGGGATACCTTACGGCAACGTACGTTAGCAGCGGCTCAAACGCAGCCCCGGTTGCAGCGGCCGACTATATGGAGATTGGCAACGGAAGTACCAGCGCGATCGACATCCTCGCCAACGACGCTGACTCGGATGGTTTCATCGAAGCGGCCACCGTGACGATCGTTACCCAGCCCTCACAAGCTGCAAGCTTCTCGGTGAATCCAATCACTGGGGTCGTCACCTACGAGCATAACGGCTCCGGATTCAACGACAGCTTCACCTACACCGTCGAAGATAATCTCGGTGCTACTTCGAACATTGCCAACGTGGCGGTTGTGGTCTCTGCAGAAGCACTGCCGGTAACTGCTGGCCTTGTCACCCAACTTGAAACCGACGCGGGCGTCTCGCTCGGCGCTGGCACTCAGGTCGCGTCCTGGTTGGATACATCAAACAATGGGATTGAAGTCACCGCGTCGGGCAACCCACAATTCGTCGCTGGCTCGACGCCCAGTGGCCAGCCAGCGATCGTCTTCGACGGGGCAGGAGACAAACTGGAAGTCGAAGGCAAAGCAGTCATCGATGATCTGCCCAGGGATGCTGAGGATCGGACGGTGTTTGTCGTCGCCAACTACCTTGATCCACAAGGCGTACAAGCGGGATTCGCTTATGGCAAAGCAAACTCGAATCGGACATTCGGTGTCGGCGTGGATGGTCCGACGGGGCTGTACGCTGTGCAGGGGTACCTAGGCGATAATGATCTGATCTCGTCTACGCCTGGGACCAGTCAAGGCTGGAACGTTCAGTCGGTGGTACTCAATACCAACTCGTTGCAACATTTCTTGGACGGCGTGCTAATCGATTCTTGGACTCACACGTATCAGACGCGCGTGGATGCCCCCACCTCGAAACTCGTATTGGGGCAATCGCTCGACGAAGCTGGCTTCAGCGAATTGGAAGTCGGGGCTGTGTTGGTCTACGATCGCGCATTGAGCACTGGTGAGCGGCAACAAGTGGAGAGCTATCTCACCAACAAGTACACCTCAGGGCAGCTCAACAATCTGCCGCCCACCGCGGTAGGCGAGACTTATGATACGACAGTTGGCGGAGTGATCAACACCACGCTGAGTGGTCTACCTAGCGTGCTCGCGAACGACACTGACCCCAACTTTGATCCACTGGAAGCAGTCCTCGTCAGCGGCCCGAGTCACGGCACGTTGTCACTCAAT
The DNA here is from genome assembly GCA_028285205.1 of Bythopirellula sp. Classification (GTDB taxonomy): domain Bacteria; phylum Planctomycetota; class Planctomycetia; order Pirellulales; family Lacipirellulaceae; genus Bythopirellula. Next base: position 34,408 of record JANQQA010000002.1, read on the forward strand.
CCGGACGGGTCGTTTATCTACACCCATGATGGGCAGACGAGCACCGACGACAGCTTCACGTACGTCGCGACCGATGGTCAGGCCGTATCGAACATCGCCACCGTAGAGATTACGATCACGCCGCTAAGCAACGACAACGTCCAGATCGTACGCTGGCACGGAGATTACTACCAGCACTTGTGGATTACAGGCTTGCCAGGCGGTAGTCCCCCCGAGATTCGAGAAAACCGCTGGCTGCGAGGTGGACCACAACTTGGCGAGCAAAAATCAACGCAAGATCTCGATCTAGACAACGACGGCCAGTTCGACGACAGCCGTGTCTACTTCGATTTCAGCCTCACTGAACCACTCAATCCGCCGGACACCACGTCGAAACCTAACGGGATCATCTATCACACGGAAATGCCCAGTGCGACGTTCTATGGCGGCTTGAGTGCAGACTATCTCAACTACGAGACTGATCGCGTACAACAGGCGTTCATCGAGAATGACGGTGCCGGCGGTGAGCTCGACGATGTCGGCTATCCGAGTCCCTACCTGACGCCTGAATTCCAAGGACTCAGTGATTTTATCGAAAGTGTGCGAAACGAAGATGGTCGTCCGAAGAAGAATCATGTAGGACCGCAAGAAGATTTTGCGATCAACTTGTATCGTCCCGACCTGCCGCACCCCCTCGACGAGCAAGACGATCCTTCTGACAACCTGGTCACTTTCCACGCCGCCTTCATCTGGAAGAAGGAAGACTTCCTTGCCGGTGGTGACACAGCGACCGTCTCGCTCGATGCGGAATCTTCGTTTTCGTTTCAATCAACGCGTTGGTGGGACAACGTGGACGAGGCACGCTGGATTCTGCAAAGCGACAGCGGTGAGCTCTACATTTCGCAGTTCACCGCTGCCGGCGAACTCGACTTGTGGGGCGCGACCAACGTGTTTGCCGACCCGTTGAGTTCAAACTGGGCGGTTTACAATCCCGCATTTGATGATCTCGACTTCGATCACAACGCCGCGACGTGGCTCGACCCGGTCGCGAATAGTCTGTTTGACGACATCCAGGCGGTCGGTTTATACGTTGCCAACGATACTCCGTCTGGTGAACTGACAAAGTTCTCGCTCGACGAAATCAGGTTCAACGCAGTACTAACGCCACCGGCCCAGGCGGCGTCCAGTAGCTGTTCAGACGACGGCCTAGAGTCCGCCTTGGCCTTTGGTTACGAGAACTCTGGTAACGTCGATGAGTTTGACGAACCAGAGGCCGCGCCGTTCTTGGAAGAAAGCCAGATCGCTCCTCAACTCGACCCACCCACAGTGACTGGCTCTTCTACCACCTCAGAGGACATCACCCTCCCAGAGTCGAACGCCAGTGGAGACCGGAGCGACAGCTTACTCGAGCTAGACGAGGCCTTCTCGACACTTTGGGTGCTCTAGACCGGAACCGCGTGCCGCTTTTCTCAGCAGATTCGACTTTACTCAGACCGCAATGACACAATAATCGTGGCACGGTTATCGAGAAGTCGCCCACGGTTCGCCCGAAAACGGTAACGTCAAATGGATGCGTTCCCTATCACCACGCCTGCGGGAATCTTGGCAGCGCTGAGCGGCGTTTGCGCATTCTTCTTTTGGCTAGAGAAACGCACGCAGTGGCAACTTTTCCAGTATCTGCCGCCTCTTATCTTCATCTATTTGGCACCCGTCATCCTGTCAAATTCTGGTGTGGTGCCCACCGCATCCGACACCTACACCTGGATGAAAAACTTGATGTTGCCGATGATGCTCGTGTTGTTGCTCCTGAATGTCAACGTCGGCGCTGCAGTCCGCGTCTTGGGTCGCGGTGTCGGGGTCATGCTATTCGGTACTTTGGGAGTCGTACTTGGTGCGCCGATTGGATTGCTGATTGTCCGAGGTTGGATGGGTCCTGACGCGTGGAAGGCGTTCGGTACTTTGGCAGGGAGTTGGATTGGTGGCACCGGCAACATGGCGGCGGTTGGCGAGATGATTGACGCAAGTGGTGCGGACATCGGACTCGCGGTGTTCGGAGATGCGGTGATCTATCTGATCTGGCTCCCGGTATTACTCAGTTCGAAGAAGTTTGCCAGCTGGTTCGCCTCCTACACCGGTGTCGACGAGGCGCGCGTGCAAAAAATGGAAGCAGCGGCGGCAGCCGAGTACGCCGAATCGAAACCGGTGCAGACTTCCGACTATTTGTGCCTGCTCAGCATTGCCCTGCTGACGACGTGGTTCGCCGACGTTAGTTCGTCGCGTTTGCCGGAGATCGAGCCGTATCTCAGTGCGAGCACTTGGAAGATCCTGTTGGTCACCAGCATCGGTATCGGCCTTTCGTTCACGGGGTTGAGTACTATTCCCGGCAGTCACGAACTGGGAATGGCCCTGGTCTATCTCTACGTCGCACGCATGGGAGCCGTCGCCGACTTGTCGGATGTCGCAGACCAAGCCGTGCCATTCGTCGTGGGTGCCATGGTATGGATTTTTATCCACGGAGCATTCTGTCTACTGGGCGCGAAACTATTGAAAGTAGATGTGCATACGGCTGCGATCGCGAGCGCAGCAAATATTGGCGGAGCGGCTTCCGCACCAATTGTCGCATCGCATCACAAAGAGAGTCTTGTGCCGGCGAGCATCTTGATGGCACTAATTGGCTATGCAGTTGGCAATTTTGCCGCATACCTGGCCGCCCTGCTATGCCGCTGGGTGAGCTAGGCTCACTGCCACAACCGCTTCCCAAAGGCAAAACTCTTGTCGCGGCGATCGTCGTAGTCGTCGTGATTTGGGTTGAAGCTGCGGATGTTGACGGCCGGCATCTCGGCTTGCAGATAGCGATCCCCACCGAGATAGAGCGCCGTGTGTCGAATCCGTCCATTCGTGCCCAAGAAATACAGCGTATCTCCCCGTTGCAGCCCCGAGCGATGCCAGCGTGTGGCCACCAATTGTCCGAGCAGAAACTGTTGATTCGAATCGCGCGGAAGATGCACGCCGCAGGTCGAGAAGGCCACTTGCACCAGTCCCGAGCAGTCGACGCCTTGCGTGGTCTTGCCGCCCCAATGATACGGGGTGCCCAACATCTGTTTCCCGACCCTGATTGCTCGTTCGATTCCGTCGCTTGGGGGAGTTGAAAGCTCGCACTTCTCTACCGGCAATTCCACAACTTCGCCCGTGGGCAGCGCGCAGACGATTTCGCCGTCTTGACTGGGCAGCTTCTTCAATAGCGCGCCCGCCGGGATTACCAGCCCAGAATCGATGGTATGATCTGCGATCATCCGTACCGCATTGACGGTCGGGAATAGATCAAACTTCTTTGCATTCACTCGGTAGACATCTTCTGCCGCAACGTATCCTAAGTAGCCTTCGCCGCTGTGGACTAGAAGATGGCCCGCTTCCTCGCGGAGTAGGTAGAGTTGCTCGCCCAACAGGCAATCGGTGACAACACTCCGGGGTTGGGTTGGACTACTGTAGCTGAGCGTGTGACTAGTCTTCACAAGGCCGTACATCTTCTCGCCAAGATCCGACGATGGCAACGTCTCTAACTTCTCGTCGGCCACGGTAAAGCCCAGAGTTTCCAGAAACGCAACCAAGCCGCGGCGAGTTTGGGAGAACTCGATGTAGCCTCGCAAGACCACGTCGCCCGCCTCACTTACGCTGGGACGGACATCAAACGCAAATAGTCTCTTGTCGTTCGCCAACTTCGACCGAAAGAACTCGACATACTGCGGCAGCCGCTCCGCTCGCCCGTCGAGGTCAGGCTCAATCTGCTTGGCTAGCTTCACGAGCGCCTTGTCGAGACTGGGTGGTGCAACCACTTGCGCTTTCGCACCGGCATACCCATAGAAGTGCAGCGCCAAGAGCAGAACATACGTGAAGAACTTAAGCGTTTGCCGACGAACGTGATGTTTCATTGCACCGGGAAATTGAAGTATTGATTCGGATAGGGTTCGTTGTTTAGTGTAAAGTGCCACCACTCCTTGGCATACGGTCGAAATCCGTGTTTCTCCATCACGGCACGAAGCAACAATCGATTTGCCCGCTGTTGGGTGGTCAAGTCGCGGTGATCAGTCCAGGATTCAGGGCCAAAGAAGTCGAAACGCGTGCCCATGTCCAATTCAATCGGCGCGCCATCCTTTGGGAAGCTGACGATGGTCAGGTCGATTGTACTCCCACGGCTGTGGCCGGACTTCGTGGCGATATAGCCTTCGCGGAATAGATTCCGCTTTTCTACCTGCGGGTAGTATTGCTGCTTGCGCCCCTCCGCGTCCGGATCCTTCGCCCAGCGGACGAAATGATTGACGGCCTGCTGAGGTCGGTAGGCGTCGAAGACTTTCAATCCCATATCGAATTCTGCCAGCTCCGCTTGCACGCCTTTCAGCGCCCCTGCTGCTTCCTGGGTCAGAATACAACGCGGCTCGACATATCCGTCCACAGGTTGGCCCATGAAATTGTCCTCCGTCAAATAGCGGAGATCGACAGCCAGACGCGGAATCACCTTACGAGCGTCGACGAATCCATCTGGCAAAGACTGTTTGGCGATCACAACCTGCGCAGACAGCACGGCACCAAAGACGAGTCCTGAGCAGATTGCCAAACCGAAGTTGAGTTTTGACACACGTGCTACCTTGCGTTGTAGAAGTTCTTCGGTCGTCGCAGCCAAGAAATCGCGATCCCCAACAGTGCCAAGCCGCCGGCCGTTGGTTCTGGGACACGCGCGGCAATTCCAGCTGCCGCCCCAGCTGCACCGTAGTTTGCACGCCAGGCAGCCAAGTCGGATGGACTTAATGGATTGGGAGAAGATCCCCGCTGCCAAACTAAGTAGTCGAAAGCGTTGACTTGGCCGTCGAAGTCGAAGTCACCGGGTGCGTCCGCCAACCCCGGTACTTGCGCGGGCGATCCAACGTCGAGATGCAAATGACTGAAGTGCGCGCCACCTGCATCGCGATAAATTGCCACGCCGGGACGTTCTGCAACGATCCCATCGAGAATGTCCCCATTCGAACTGATGACTCGAGTGATTCGGCCACTTGTTGGGCCCCCATTTACGCCCGCATCGATATACGCGATTGCGGTATTGATCACCGCCCGCTCTGCTCTGTTGATTAGGCCATCGCCCGTAAGTTGAGCGCCAGCAAGAGTGTGCATATCAATGTCCATGCCCACGCGGTGCGTCGCATGCGCAAATGAGGAACCGTATCCGTCCTCTGTCGACATCGCATTCATCAGCTGGGTAATGCCTGTCTCGGCCTTCGCCAGCGCCGATCCGTTTCGCCACAGGTTCTGGGCCCAGTTGGTTCCAAAGCGCTCGACCTGCGGTGTCAGACCGGTTCGTTGTCCGGTACCTGGGTCTCGACTCGGCAGAATATCGAAATCCCCCGTCATCCTGCTTAAGGTGAAAGTGCCGGGCACCTGCGGATCGGGGTCGATAAGTTCCTCCCACGTCGGTGCGTTTGCGGCATTCAACCAACTCGCCGTATTCGGACCGACGATACCATCTGTGTTTGATTGCGACGTGTTGAAGTTGGCAATGAAAGCGGCTTGGAACGTGGAAACCGCCTCATCGGTCTTCGTTCCGAACTCACCATCGACCGTAAGTTGACCACCTCCTCGTGGAACAAAGCCAAAGTAGTTCAGCCGGTGTTGCTGCTGCGAGACAAAGAGACGGTTGTTGCTCGATCGATTGATGCGTTCGCCACTTTGCCTCACGGAACCCGAGCCCACGCCCGTATAGCCCGGTCGCACGTTGACGGCGAAATCAAGCGGCTCACCATCGACTAGTACCGAGCCTTGCAATCTGCCTTGAAAGCCGCGAGCATCGGGATCGGTGTCACCAAGTTGTGGTGAATCGCGGGCGGGATTCGGAAACACCCATAACCGGCCATCTGTGGAAAAACTACCCTGACTGAGGTCAGAACTGGTCAGGACCGTGTGCCCATTGAACCCGTCAAGCGACAGTCCACTGAAGGATGCACCTGGGGAAACGGCTGGCAACCCACCGAAGTCCAGCTCGATCGCGTTGCCAGAACGGCCATAGAACTCATGGGGTCCGCCTTGGACGACGCTCTGGCAGCAAAGTGAGGCTAGCATCAGAAGCACTGAGTATCGAAACACCAAGACCCGTCTCCGCGTTTAAGTTCCTATGCGTGTTTGCTAACGTCAGCGTTAGAGTGCATTCTAATCCTTGAGCCCAACCACAGCGAGCGATTGTGCGCAGATGTTTCTCGCGATAGAGCAGTTTCAGCGGCTGGCTAGCCTCGATAGCGCGGCAACCAATAAGCTACGGTGACGTATCAACGTCAGTCTGCTTGTCCAGTGGCAGCATCGGCAGCCAGTAAGACATATGCCGTAGATGATGCACATGATCGGCCACATTGTCCCCCGGTGATCCGTAAAGCGAAAAGCCATTGCGATTCGCCGTACGGTAGAGTCGGAACACACCCAGTTCAGACTTGTCTCTGTCGGCCTCTCCCACAACCAGGTCGACCGGCTGCGGCTGCAGTTCGAGCTTCTCCAGCAAGTAATCTGCCGTTTCACGCGTACTTGCGTACCCGGGCGTGGGACCATCGCAATGGGTTACGATCATTACCTTCTCTCCGTCGGCACTCGCCTGCGCGTAGCGCAAGAAGTCTTTCATGAGTCCTGGGTGTACGACACCCTCCTGAATTTTGCCGGTGCCGTCTCCCACATAACCGCAATACAACGAATCCACCAGATAGATCGCATCGATCCGATCGAAGTAACTGGGCGTCTTCAGTATTTCTCGAATTGCACCAAATCCGGCACTGAAGGAACTGACTGCGAGCTTGCCCCACTCAGTCTGCTCTGAAAAACCATGCTGCCGACGCAACTCTGCGAGCGCTTCGTCGATTATCTTCTGAAACAGCTCTCGATCTGAACCGAACGGGTTGCGATAAACCGAAGACAAACCGCTGTAGGTCACGTTGATTACCACGCAGTTTAAGCCCGCAGCTTGGCAGCGTTGCCTGACGAGCGCCGGAGAGCCGTGAAAGTGAACCAATACATCGACTTTATTGCCTCTGCTCTGATAAGCGCCAGGAATCGACAACGTATGACGGGCATCACTTGCAAGGTGAATTACGCGTGTTGCAGCACTTGCGGAAGCGGTGTGCTCAGGCCCATCGGCAGCTTTCGTGATCGGGGCCGCTAACGAGACAAGCAGGATTGGCAGGAAGAGTCTTTTCCAGCTACGGCTCATTGAGAAGCTTTTGAATCGATAATGCATGGCCAATCAAATTCCTTGGTGGAAAGAGCAGATAATACTATGGCAGAATCCGGATTTCGGCGCGTTGCTGAGCGCTGTCTATGATACGACCGATCACCCAAGCTTCACTATCCAAAGCTCTTATTAGACCATCAATCTTACTCTCTGACACAGCCAGCAAGAGCCCACCAGAAGTTTGTGGATCGTACAGCACGGAAGTCGGGCCCGCGCTGAGTGCTTCGGGGATTTTCATTACATCGCAGACAGAGTCACGGTTGCTGGGCGCGAGCGTCGATGAAAAACCGTTCTCAAGTAGCTCCACCACGCCTGGCAGGAAGGGCAGCGCACTAAGCGAAAGCTCACTGGCCAGATCGACCGGCGCAATCATTTCGCGCAGATGGCCCGCCAGACCAAACCCGGTGACATCCGTCGCCGCCGAGACACCATACTGCCGGGAATCTTCTGCCGCCGGCTGGTTACTCCGCAGCATCGACTCTACCAAGGGTCCCCACCATTCCGCTCGACAGGCGGCCTGCATGTGTGCTGCAAGCAACACACCGGTTCCGAGTGGTTTCGTAAGCACCAAGCGATCGCCAGCAGCCACAGATGATTTTTTCGCAACTTCAGCGGGATTTGCATCCCCAAGAATTGTGAAGCCGATCGTCAGCTTCGGACCGACAATCGAGTGCCCACCCACAAGCGACACATCGGCTCCCTCGAATTCTCGCACTGCGCCTGCCAGGAGATCGTCTAGCAAGTTGCTTTGCTGCTTCTCGGGACCCGGCGGCAAAATTGCCATCGACAGTGCCGCCCTTGGACTAGCCGACTTTGCAAACAAATCGCTCAACGCATTTTGGGCCGCGATTCTTCCCAACAAATATGGTTCGTCGACGAACGCCGAAAAAAAATCGGTGGATACGGCCGTCGCACCACTGCTCGAGTTTGCGATCAGAGCAATATCGTCGGGTGAGTCCAGCCCCATCAGCACGTGTTCGCGATGCGACTGCGCAAGCGACGAGAGTGTTTCACGCAACACGCCCGCAGAGGCCTTACTGCCGCAGCCACCGCACTGCATCGCAGTATCCAATTCCTCCGGTGAGTCATCCGATTTACCCATCATCGCCGGCGGTTCATACTGCTGGTACTTCGCCATAAACCGGGAATCAATGCGGTCCTTGATTTTCCAGCACCATTGGTTGTGTAGGCTGAGTCCGTGGTAGGTCAGAATGGCTCGTTCGTCACCTGTGCCAACTAGCGAAAGAAACTTCTTCTGCGGCTTCCATTGCTCGAGTTGCCGGCCGGAGAGCTTGCGGCGGAGATTGGTCCACAGGACAGGTCCCTGCCGTACCGCGTAAACACCTGCCTTGGCATAAAACTCTGATTCGACCGAGCCAGCATCGCCGACCGCAAACACATTCTCCGCTCCGGTACACTGCAGTGTATCACGGGTCGCTAAAAACCCTCGTTCATCCAGCGGCAATCCGAGTTGGCTCAGCAGCGGTGCTGGCTGCGCCGAAGTTGCCCAAATTGTGATGTCGGCAGGTACAGACTCTCCATTCTCACTGACCAGTTTTGAATCGTCCTCTACCGCAACGACTCTCGTGTCCGACTTGATTTGGATTCCACGTTTGGCGAGCTCGCGCGCCGCGAGTTCTTGTGTTCGGCGCGGCATGCCTGCCAGTAGTTCGGAATGCGCGTCCAACAACATAAACTTCGGAGGTTTCATGGTGGCAAAGTGGTGCCGGACAAACTCTTGCAGGCAGCAGACAATCTCTACTCCTGCAGCGCCGCCGCCAACGATGGCAATTCTCAGCTTCTCGTCCGTCTCGCGTGCCAGGCAGTTTTCGATGGTGCGCCGCAGCCGTGGCAAGAAAGTCTGCATCGGTTTGATTGACAGTCCGTTCGAGCATGTTGCCGGAATAGCTGGTCGCGAGCCGATACCAATCGAGAGCAGGTCGAATCGGACCGCATGGCGATCTTCCACCAGCAAGCGGCGATTATCCAGATCGAGGCCCGTTGCCTTCGCATGAACCAATCGCACACCGCATGACGCGCACAGCCTGACAAGATCAATTGTCATGTCCGCCGGCTCGTATTGCCCGGCAAGTGTGCCAGCGAGCATTCCCGAATAGGTTGCGATGTTGTGGTCGGAAACACACGTCAGACGGGTGCGTGGAATCGGATTCATCCGCCACATACGAATGATATGAGCGTTGGTATGCCCGGCACCAAGGACCACGATATCGTGTTGCGGCAGAGTCTCGTTCAAGGAATTCTCTTTTGCTTCGTGTTCACCTCAGTGCCCGCCGTTCACATGTGCATCGCAGCTCAGTAAAATGAACCGATCGCAGGTTGCTTCGATGCGCCACGTTTCGTGCCAGGTGCTCTTTAGGATTTTAGTGATATGCAACGCCATTTGCTACTCGGCACCGCGGGTCATATCGACCACGGCAAGACGTCTCTCATTCGCGCGCTCACGGGAGTCGATACTGACAGACTACCTGAGGAGAAGCGCCGCGGGATCACCGTGGACTTGGGGTTTGCGTCCCTGCAGCTCGACGAGTTACTGTTGGGAATCATCGATGTGCCCGGCCACGAGCGGTTTGTCAAGAACATGCTTGCCGGTGCGATGGGAATTGATCTCGCGCTGCTGGTCGTCGCGGCCGACGAGGGCGTGATGCCGCAGACGCGTGAGCACTTTGAGGCCCTCAGCTATCTAAGCTTATCGGCAGGGGTGATCGCAATCACCAAGTGCGATCTCGTCGAAGACGAGATGCTGGAGTTGGTGAACGATGACGTAGCCGAATTGGTGGCAGGCTCGTTCCTGCAGGACGCCAGCATGGTACACGTTAGCACAAGAACGGAAGAGGGCTTAGCCGATCTGCGACATCAGTTGAAGGCAGCCGCCGAGCGTGTGCCAGCTCGCGTGATCGACGCGCCGTTTAGGTTGTCAATCGATCGCTGCTTTTCGGCCCCGGGACAAGGGACAGTTGTTACGGGGAGCGTGGCGAGCGGGCGCGTGGCGAGCGGCGACACAATTCAAGTGCTGCCGCAACACGAGACGGTCACAGTTCGCAATATCCAGAGCCACGGTCACGGTTGCGAATCGGTAGGTACAGGTCAGCGCGCTGCAATCAATCTCTCGGGCATTCATTTTAGCAAACTGCAGCGTGGCGATACGCTCGTCAGCCCAGGAAGTCTCGTGCCCAGCAAGTTGCTGTCGGTGAAGTTTACCGCGAGCCAGTTCTCCGCCCGACCGTTGAAGACACAAACAGGCGTCCGCTTTTACAGTGGTGCAACGGAAACCCCCGGCCGGTTGCGACTACTTGAAGGAGATTCCTTGTCCGCCGGAGAGTCGCAACTCGCCCAGATTGAATTGCATGACGAGGTTTGCACGACTTGGGGCGAACCTTTCGTGGTGCGGGGGCTGGCCGCGAACGAAGTTCTCGGTGGCGGCCAGATTCTCGATCCACGCGCTTATCGCCTTTCGCGTAGAGCCGCAACTAAGCTCGATTCACTTCGAGAGTTGTGCCTCAGCGATGCGGTCACGCGCACTGCTGCAATCATCAGCCTGCTGGGAGGTCGAGCTTGGTCGGTTAGCGATCTTTGGCAACGTGTGGGAGTTTCCAATGGCGCCGAAGTCCTGAGGGAGCTGGTTGCTGGGCGCGTCCTCTGCCAATTCGATGTGAAGGGCAGCCAGCGCTGGCTGCATCGTCGCGTCGTCGAGCAGCTATCCGAGCGCGTAATGCAGGCGATCAAACGAGAACACGAAGCAGAGCGACTCAGTCCGGCAATTCCGCTGGGTCGCGTGAAGCAGTCGTTTCAGATGCTTGAACC
>JANQQA010000005.1 GCA_028285205.1 Bythopirellula sp.
AACGCTAGTTGGCTTGGGCGAGACCGAAGCTTTCGACACCAGCCTCGGTTCACTGGTCGTGGGTGACACCGTTGACGTCGCTATTGGGCCAAACGGCCACGATCGCTGCGACAGCAGTAGTTTCGACTGGTCGTTCTTCTTGATACCTCAGTAATCTCGTCAATGTAGAGCTTGGGTTCTTGATCGAACTACTGTGCGCTTAAGCGCACGCGAGAATTTCCCGCTTTTACCAAGCCATTGTTTCGCACTGGCCGTCCTTGCGCTCTACCAACGCTCATAACCGACTGGCGGTGCCGATGGCCAGACCGTGAATCATCTTGTGCGAGACCTGTGCTGCCTTGAATACAAGGGGAATTAGCAAGACGCCTCCAGAAAGCAAGGCAGTATGAAACTGACTAGAGGTAAGGAAGTACACGTTCACACCGAACAGGGCAGCAGCACAACCACGAACTATTGGCGAGCTGAAGGTCCTCACCATGCGGGTCAGATAGGTCACAAGGAGGCCAACCAAAAAACCATTTACAAGAACCCCCCCAAACCCAAACGATGCGTAACTTGACGCCATGAATCCACTTTGGATACTTGTCAACGTTGTTCCAAAGAAATGCCACGGAATATCAACGGTTGGATCCGTGAACTCCAGACCAAACAACCTCGTTAGAAGCTGCACGTTGTTGAATTGGGTATGCGGCATCACTGATGGATAGAATTCACAGAAAAGGGCTAACGCATCATGGCCGATAAAGAAAACTCGATAAGTGATCAACTTTGCAGCGTGTCCCGCCCACGATTCCGATGTAGCAGATTCGTAGTACTCGAAGTACTGCATGTAGATTAAGCCGCTAACCGCGACCACCAGCAAAGTCCCCAGCCCCGCCGCCTTTGCGAAGATTCGCTTGACGTCTTCGCCTCCCCGCACCTCCACTTTAACGTGATGAACAGTTACAGCCATTAGAAGTAGGTAGTAAACGTAAACCAGCTTGTTCAGTTGGAGCGCGCAGACAAAAAACAACGCGACGCACGCGAGAATCGTATAAACGCCAAACCTCTTTGTGCCAACGTAGAAACCGACGACTAGAGCGAATAGGATCGCAGTTATTGTGTAGCGGGCAAACGCCGAGAGCGTGTAGACTTTAGACCCAACGACCAGTTCTCTTCGAATCTCGGTGTAGGAAAACATGCTATCTAGAGACACATAATCAAACCAAACACCAATGCGTTGCAGCCCACCTAAAGAGGCAAAAATCGCCACATAGAAGGCGACAGCCACTAGCAGCAGACTGTGTAACCTCACCGACGGCCAGACTACTACGGGCGTTCCTACACTCCTCGACCCATACCGAAAGACCATACCTCCAAAGACGAACCCTACAGCCAAACCAAAATAGGCCAAACCCAGAACGAGGTAGTAAGAAGACAGTACACTTTTCTCCGCTTGGCCAAGAAAAGTCTGAAGGCTGCTTTGCACAATGGCCTGAGGACCAAACTGTAGTACGAAGAACGCCATGAAGTAATCTACAACACTGAAACTACTTCTATTCCGCACGAATAGATAGGCGGCAATTAGAACAGCGAATAAGAGTACGCAGATTACTTGGAGGACAACGATCATTGTTCTAAAAAGGACGTGACGCGATTTCTAGGTTAATTCTTGTAACGTCAATTAGGATTGCTCTTCTTTAATCCGCTAACTCTAGGCGACAGTAGCAGATACGCGCAATAGAATCTGAGAGACTACACTAGCCCGAAACGGCCCGTCGCTCACGTAGAGCCGCCTAGGCCAGTTCACAGCGGCGGACGCAGTGCTACGCTGCCTACTTCAACTACTCATTTCGAGAAGGAAATGAGTCTTGCCGAGCAAGCTTTGTCGCGAACCAAGCTGACCAAACGAATGAGAAGAACTGCGCTAGAGCAACCGATACCGCCACACCCATAATCCCGTAAGCGGGAATGAGGAAGAAGCCAGCTGCAATGAGCACCGGGTACATGCCAACTTCAGAGACACTGGATATCTCCGGCCGGCCTAGCCCACGGGCGCACTCGACGACGACTCGCCTTAGCGAGAAGAAAAACGCCCCAACCAAAAGCGCCCTTGCCACGGGAATCGCACCGAGGAAATCGTCACCGAAGAAGAAGGGCAAGAGAAATGGCAACAGAGCCCAAAGAAGCAGTAGCAGTACAAGATTAAACAGAGTCGCGACACCAATTAACCTGAAGGCTAGATGAATGGCCGCGGCCGTTCCTCGTTTTCCCGCGATTATCGGGTAAGCGACCATGCTTGCGCTCTGTGAAACAAGTAGCGGCAAATTGGTAAACGCTTGTGCAACCACGTACATGCCCAAGCTAGCGTGTGATAGCCAAAACCCCGCGACCAGTTGATCCAACCTAAATGCTTGTAGCGGAGAAACATAGCCGACCATGCCCTTAGTGCCGAAGCGGACCAACTTGCCCGGCCACTCCGACGCTGATGTGCCGACTTGGCGAGGCGAATCGCGCAGAGAGAGCAGTGCCGCCGCATAGGTTGCAATCGCAGTCAAGATCTGGACGAGAGACCAAGCAACTATGAACTCAAGCACCGAACTCCGCTCGAGCAAGAACAACGCGACAGAGATGATTGCCATGGCAAATGGACTCACAAATCGCATTAAGTTGAAAGGTCGAAAGCGCTTTGCGCCTTGTAGCAAGGCGAGGCCGTACTGCTGTAGTAGGATAGAAGGCCCTACAGCAACTAGCCATGGAACTATGTCGCTCAAAGCCGGAGCCTGGTTTTCGACGAAGTACGAGACGGCTATCGTCAGGAGAGCAATCGTGACGAGCGTTTGCCCAGTAAACAGAAAGATGATCGTTCTAGCGATGACAGACGCGCTGCCCGCCTCTCTCGATAAGAAGTACGCGACCGCTTGCGGAACTCCCAAGGCACACAACTGACCCACGATAATAGGGACGAGAATGGCGAGAGCATATGTTCCTCTACCATCGGGCCCCAGTAACCTCGCGGCAGTGATTCCGCTAACTAGAAGACAGGCCTGACCACCGATGCCAGCGGCGACGGACTCCACAGCGGACATGCGATTAGGCGTCCCAATCAATGCACGCATAGACGTTCTTCCTATCATTCGTCAATGCACTCGAAACGCAACTCCGAAACCACCGCACATTGCAGACTCAGCCTGTTTTAGGTCACGATAGCTCCGCCGCGACTTAGACTGCAATGGATGGTGGAGGTGCTTCTATCTACGCGGCAAAAATCGCCAACTGATACATTTGCCTACTTTGTCGCCGGCGTCATAGAGATAGACAACTTTGACAGAAACTGAGCAGACATCTCCTCCGTGCAGCAATTTCCAAGCTCTATTGCTGGACCAAAACCAAGGTATTGCTTTTTCTTTTTGACGCATCCTAGGTCGCAAAGTTGCCATCGATGTCTATTGCTAGTTCCCTTTCGCGCAGAACATTTGCGTAGTCTTATCGCCGCGAACCCACAACTTTCCGGCGGCGGAAAATTACATCGACAATCGTCGGACAAAACACTACGATAGACCGCATCTATTGCATTAAGTTAAGTCGCGCAAGATCTCTAACGCTGTCTTATTATTACGAGTTAGATTTCGCAAATCGATCAGATGCACTGACGTAGCCAGGATGTTCAAGACGGTGATAGACCCTGATAACTTAGAAGATAACTACCGACTCTAGCGTTGACCTCCGATCTCTCTCTACCTTTTCCAACGATTCTTTCCCGGAAACCCTGAATCAGCTAGAGCTTGGTCGTCCAGAGGGGTCCTAGACCCTTGAACGCCTACTTTTGGAGATGGTGAAAGACAACGAGGACAAAACAACACTACTCTTGGAGGCGAAAGCAACCTAACGGATCGGCTTGTCCCTTCACTCACCGAACGCTTAGTTTCGAAAGAACGGCAGGCGCAATTCGCTGATACTCAGACTAACAACTCGGCACGCGAGATTTCGCTGACTGGTCCCGCGCGATTTTCACCAAAGGTGGTTGTTCGTTGCAATGAGAATTCTAGTCCACGATTATGCCGGCCATGCGTTCCCGGCCGAACTCAGCCGCGAACTTGCAAGTCGCGGTCACGACGTTCTTCACGCCTGCGCGTCATCATTACAGACGCCGCGCGGCGACTTAGTTCGCAGTGAGCAGGACTCCGAGAACTTCCTTGCTGTCCAAGTGGAGATGGATCGACGCTACTCTGAACTTAAGTACTCATTCATCCAGCGGCGAAAATTGGAAACCGAGTACCGCAAGAGAGCGGCCAGTCTCGTAGCCGAATGGAGACCTGAATTTGTCTTGTCAGGCAACACGCCCACCGAAGTCCAATCCGGCCTTCTAGAAGCGACAAAGGCAATTGAGGGGAAGTTTCTCTACTGGCTGCAAGACATTTACAGTGTCGCAGTGGAGAGGTTGGCGCGAAAAAGGCTACCCCTTATCGGCCCACTAGTTGGCATGTACTACCGACGACTCGATCGGCAGCAGTTTTTTCTGAGCGACGTGATAGTTGCAATAACTGAAGACTTTAGACCCATCCTGGCAGAGGAGTATGGTGCAAGTACTTCAAAGATCTCAGTCGTCCCCAATTGGGCACCAATAGAAAAACTACCCGTGCTTCCCAAGCGGAATCAATGGAGCAAAAAACACGGTATTGCGGATAAGTTCTGCTTCCTCTACACAGGAACGCTCGGCATGAAGCACAATCCGGACCTTCTTTTACAACTCGCTTTGCACTATCGTGAAGATGACGCCGTGCGCATAGTCGTCATATCAGAAGGCATCGGTGCAGATTGGCTTCGGCAAGAACGCAGGAAGCACAGGCTAAACAACCTTCTCTTACTACCCTACCAACCCTTCACTTCATTGCCTGAAGTGATTGCGAGTGGCGACGTGCTAATTGGAATCCTCGAGGAGGAAGCTAGCGGCTTTTGTGTTCCTTCAAAAGTGCTCACTTATCTCTGTGCAAGCAGGCCAATCCTCTTGGCAGTCCCGCAAAGCAACCTGGCAGCGCGGATCGTTGATGAGAACGCGGCTGGGATCGTAACCCCTCCTTCTCATAGGCGTCGCTTCGTTGAAGCTGCTGTCAAGCTACATCTTGATCGGGAACTGGCCGCAGCTGCGGCTGTCAATGGAAGGGATTACGCGGAGAACACGTTCTCAATCAAAACTATCGGGGATCGCTTTGAGAATATCCTCGCAAGATTGGATGCTTGATTAAGGATGCACCTTGCGGAGTTCGCTACCCAAGATCCCCGCGAAGGGCCTTCTCAAAAGGAAATCCACCGGTCGATGCCTTGATTGAGGCCCATCTCGCTCAACACGCAGCGAGAAAACTTCAGCGCGCACTGTTTGCATTGAACACACGTTCCACGGTTCCGTCATAACCTACTTTGCTGCAATTTCGAGCTCCGGAACACCAACTGTTGTAGACAGATGTGCTAATGTTATATACCGTCAGTGTTGGAGCTACTACATGTCCTTATCCGACCGAGATTATGTTCGCAGCAACGGCGGCGTCGAGGCGGCACGCCGCGCGGCGATCCAGGAATCTGCGCTCTCGACCAATAAGGTTCTGAAGAACACCTACCTGCTGCTGGCCGCGACGCTGTTTTTCAGCGCGGTTACGGCGGGCATCTCGATGGCGCTCGCGCTGCCGCCGATGACTTACCTGATCTCGGTGGGTGTGGCGATGGTGCTGGGCATTTTCGTGCTGCCGCGCACGGCCAACTCGGCCGCCGGCATCGGCGTGATTTTCGCCATTACCGGCATGCTCGGCCTCGGCCTCGGCCCCCTGCTCGGCGCCTACCTGGCGCTGCCGAAGGGCCCGGAGATAGTCGCCACTGCCATGGGCGGTACCGGCATGATCTTCCTGGGGCTGTCGGCCTATGCGCTCAGCAGCAAGCGCGACTTCAGCTTCATGGGCGGCTTCCTGTTTGCCGGTTTCATGGTGGTGCTGGTCGCGGCACTGGGTAACATCTTCTTGCAGATGCCCGCGCTGTCGCTGGCCATCTCGTCGGCCATCATCCTGCTGATGAGCGGCTTCATACTGTTCGACACCAGCCGTATCGTGAATGGCGGTGAGACGAACTACATCATGGCGACCTACGGCCTCTACCTGAGCATCTTCAACCTGTTCATCAACCTGCTGGCGCTGCTCGGTATTGCCAGCGACGACTAGCGGGCGCCGCTCGATTAGACCAACATAGCCCCGGCCGCGTGCCGGGGCTTCTTTTTGG
>JANQQA010000016.1 GCA_028285205.1 Bythopirellula sp.
AGGCTTCTAGTGGTCGACCTTGCAAGTCGGTTACCGCACCGGCTGGCAGCGAGAAGGTGTTGTCGCCATCGGCGAGTGTGGGCAGATCAAAGCGCAAGGTATCGGCATCGACCACGGTGACAGCGGTGGCATCGGCGACGCCGTTGATGAGCAGGTCGCTGGCATCGACGGTATCCAAGCGCAGCTGTCCGTTCAGGTCGAAGGTCACGTCGCTAACGGCACTCGCTGGCAAAACATCGCCCTCAGCGACCGATGCTTCGGTGACAGTAAACGGTGTGGGAGTCCCGGTGAAGCCGGTAGCTTCCAGGACGAATTCACCGCCGGTATCGGCAGCGCTGGCCACTCGTACGGTGTACAGGCCGGTCATGGTAGCGGTGTGATTGATGGTCGCGTTGCGACCATCTGCGCCGCTGTTGTCGTCTGTGGCCACGACCGCGCCGGTGGGATCAATCAACTCCAGTGTTGGGTCCAGCAAGTTCACAAACTCTCCGGCACCGTCCGACGGGGTCGACGTTGAGAGAACTAATGTGTCGCCCGACGTGACTGGAA
Source organism: Bythopirellula sp. (assembly GCA_028285205.1). GTDB lineage: Bacteria > Planctomycetota > Planctomycetia > Pirellulales > Lacipirellulaceae > Bythopirellula. The sequence goes on from JANQQA010000016.1 coordinate 550, forward strand.
TGTTATAGAACGCTCCGGTAGAGCCAACAGGCAGCGTCGGTAAAGTGCTAGCCGAAGCGAACGTCGATTCGATGTCCGATTGCGTGTTGCCAAGAACAATCTTAAAGTTACTTACCGTTTGATTGCCGGACGCGAGGTCGCCCAGGTCAAAGGCAATGTGGATCCCCAAGTCACCACTTGTTCCATCGGGATCGGACGGAGTATCGATCACTAGAAACGGATCGTTGATTTCGAATCCTTCGGCTGACACTACTGCCAAAGGATCGTTGGAACCCAAGCCCATCGCACCGTTTGCGTTCGACGCGACGACCAGTTGCCCGCTCGCCACGACATCGTTAATCGTGCTGACCGTCCCGCCGGGATCGGGATCGATATTCTCCAGCAGAGCAAGGTCAGACAGCGTCGCTCCTGATTGATTATCAATAATCGTGGTGACGTTGGCGAAGTCATCGCCGTCGGTCCACTGCACAAACCGTACATATCCAACGCCAGGTTGAATATCACCAGAGATTTTAATGAGGTGATTCGGTCCCGAACTGAGATCCTCCGCAGCGACGGGAAATGGATTTGCGGCAGACTCTGGCCGATTGTTAGTGAAAGTTTGGCCGTTGAAACCGACCGTATAGCCAGCCAAAAATGTGCCGACATTCACGTACTCCACAGAGTTCCATCGGATTCCCAGTGAAGGAGCAGAAAAAGATCCATCGACTGCGAAGCCGAATGAAATTGGATTGCCAACGACGGCCGCCGGCAAATTCAGAGGTGTACCTGTGCCAGTAATGGTGAGGTCGACGTCCCCAAGCACTGAACCAGAGTTAGAAATATCCTGGGCGCTAGTGATGGAGCGATTGCCCTGGTCGCTAAAGTCGGCACCGCGCGTTACAACCAGACTGTAATTCGCATTTGAATTGGCCAAGCGAGCAAAATAGGTGGTATTCGCGCCATCGGTCGTCGTGTCGACAAATTGCCGTATGATCTGACCAGAACCTTCAGATCGACTTTCCGCCAAGCGCGTCGTACCATCGCTGGCGAATACCTCAATGGTTGGCACGCTTGTAGAACTGCCGGTAGAAACAAGGGTCGCTGACTCGCCGTCGGCAAGGCTAAAGGAATACCAGTCTTCTGGATCCAATGTTCCCGGTGTGGCCGCGAGCAACTCGATGTTATCCACAAACCAATCATCCAAACCAGCTCCCGAACCAACGCTACGGAAGCGAAAACGGAAGTTGCCATGCATCGCTTCCAGTGGCAACGATACAGTCGCTCGCTCAAAGGTGCCCGATGACGGTCCGCTCCCCAATTGCTGGTCGAGCTGCACCCAACTATTGCTAGCGTCGAGGTACTCCAGGAACAGGTCGTCTCCCGGATCGACCGACTCTCCGCCGCCCGTGCGTTGGAACGAATAACCTATCGTGCCGTCCGCTCTACCGGAGAGGTCAATCGTGACCGATTGAATGCTGTCCCCTTCGCCATCGAGTCGCGCAGAGAACGGAGGGCTGGGCTCACCGATTCCAACCGAGTCAATTTGCGCAGAAACGATCTGTGACCAACGCGTTGGACTAAAGCTTGTCGTATCGAAATTCTCACGGAAAAGCTCTTCAAATTCTCCAATTTGGCTGAGTTGGCCAACGACCCCCAAGCGACTTGCGGAGCCACTACCGAGGCCTAGTGCGCTAACGTCGATGTTTTGAGCATTGGTAAATGCGTCATTGCTAGATCCGTCGATCTGTTCAGCTTCGACTGACGCATTCAGAGTGAGATCAACGCCGAAATCTCCGGTCGTCGTGTTGAGATCCGTAACCTCGATGCTATAGGTCCCTGCGGTGGCGATCGGTGCTGTTTGGATCAGTGCCGTCGCCCCATCTGCAGCGGAGGCGTCCGAGCCGAGAATAGTCCCGTCCGGTGCCCTGAGCGTGACCTCCGCTTCCAGGGTTGCGCTAGGATGAACCAAGATCGAAACGGTTTGCGCTGCGTCAAGGTCAATGGTGAATGTTTCAGTCTCTCCCGAAGTGTCTATCGTCGCGCTGCTAGAACCCTCGTAAATGAGGCTTGGCATCGGTTCGACAGATTCCAACGGAGTTGGAAATGCCTGCACCGCGAGTAGTTCACGTCGTTCAAGTAGCTCGATGCTGAGCTGCTGCTTTCGTTGTTGCCTGTTTGGAACCTGCGCACTTCGACTCTTCCCTCGCGATGATCTCATCGGAATCCCCCCGAACCAAACTGATATGAACGCATGAATAGTATGAAAAAACCAATGTATCAGACACAATCACCTAAGCTCAATATAACTACCGGCGGTTGATTGTGCGACTGACAGCGGCGGAAACACAGAAATCGGCCCTGGTGTTAATGTGGGGTGTCTTTTCTTGTAAGTTGCTACTTTGTTGCGGTTTACGCTAACGCAGGATCTGGGCAGTTGCAGTTAAGGTGAGGATTCGGTATAAATAAGAGGTTTAGATGTGAATACCCCAGTCTCTGGGGCGGTAGTTCGTTTTTTGAGTGCGTCAATTTGCCGCATGCCGACCTGGCTTGTCGCATCGAGGTGAGCGACCACTCGAAGATGACGGCCACGGTGCTCTACAGACGTAGCTTCATAGGTGTTTTCAGCGCTTGCCTAGCGGGCACCGACAGAGACGGCTTGCGGTATTTGAGTTTGGCCTAGAAGAGCTGACCGTTGGTTTCTTGTTTTGCCTGGAGGCGTCGCCCGTTGCTCGTTGACGGCGCACTCGCAATTGGGTCTGCTGGTCCGTCAAGCTGGGCACCGACGTGAATATCGTCGAGTCGCTCGGCAGCGTAGTCCACGTATTCTTTCGACAGTTCACTTCCAAGGAACTCCCGACCAAGCTTCTTTGCCACCGCCAGCGTAGTTCCACTCCCCGTAAAGGGGTCAAACACTAAGTCACCTTCGTCAGTACTCACACGGATGATGCGGCCGAGTAGTTGCTCGGGCATTTGGCAGCCGTGAAAACCTTGCCGTTCTTTGAAGGTGCCGGCTACACGTGAGAAGAACCAGGTGTCTTGCTCCGGCGTGAAGCCATAGGCGTCGCTCTGGAAGTCTTGCGGACGGAGGATCCACGTGTCGTCGGGGAGTCGGCCTTTGGGATTGGCTCGCTTGTCACCGTAGACTAGTGCGCGCGCTGAAGGAACGCGGATGGCCGGATCGTCGGCGTTGAACGTAAAGTCTTTCTCGTCCTTGACGAAGTGAAAGAGATGGGCGTGCGAGCGGCTGAACTTGTTTTTGCAATTCACCCCAAACGTGTAATACCAAATCACCCAACTGCGAGTGTGGAACCCGAGTTTGCGTTGGGCGGCGACTTTCAGCTCGGCCGCATATTCGTCGCCGATGGCTAGCCAGAACGTGCCGTTGGGTTTGAGGATGCGATGTACTTGCTGCATCCACTCGGTGCACCAGGCGAGGTATTTCTCGTCATCCTGGCGGTCGTCGTACTCGTCGTACTCGTAGCCGATGTTGAACGGCGGATCGGCAAATACCAAATCAATCGATCCGTCGTCGATCTTCTTCATCAGCTTCAGGCAATCGCCTTGGTGAATCTTCCCTGACTTGAGCATGGTTGGAATCTAAATGGAGGATTTCGGAATTCGAGAATAGTGGGCGCATGTTCATTTTAGCGAACGACATGCGCTGTTCAATATGTTCGTCTGTTGCGACGAGCATGCCAATTCGGTTCAATTCGTCCACAGCGCGAAGCCGAGAAATTGGCCGCGGAAAGTGCGCTGCAGCTCGCGCCAGAACCGCGGATCGGTCTGTTCGCCTTCTTCCAGGTAGGGCAGCGCTGCGGTGCCTTGAATCCACAGCAAGAGGTCGAAGTCGCGAGGATCTTCGAACATGAGTCGTAGGTTGACGCCCTCGGTAAATCCCGAGCGCCAGAAGGGCATCAGTTTGTCGCCGCTGAGTAACTCCTCAGCTTCGTCAAGGAACTCCATCCAGGCGTCGATCTGATCGGGTCCGGCTTGCAAACGCGGGATCACGCTCTTCTGGCCTGAGCCGGGAATCCACTCGTTGCGGTTGTCGGTCTCTTGAGCAATGAGTTTCCAACTCTGGCGGCTGAGTTCAATGACTTCGAGCAGATGATCGCGACCCGATCCCATCCGACGTGGCTCGATTAGTTTGAAGTCCATCAAGTGGATGGCGGCGATCAGATCGGCGATGCCCTCCCAATCGCCCCAAAACTGTCTCGAGATATTTTGCGAGTGCTTAATTCTCCCGTCCTGTTTTCGCACGTAGTCCGTTTGAGGATTGGCGAAGAAGGCGTGTGCTGTGAGCTCGAACAGCCGATCGTGATCGTAAGCCAGCGTCATGTCGGCGAGTGCCTGCAGGACATGGCAGTAGCCGCGCAACCAGTAGACATCGGCAGCATCGAAATCGACCACAATCGGTTCGGGGACGGCCTCAACAGGTTGCCTTCGTTGTGGGCGGCGCACGCCAGCCACCATGCGGAACAAGCTGTCTAATTGTTCCGCCGGTTTCCGATCGCCGTCACCGTCTAAGTCGAATGCGACTTGAGAGAAATCGAGTCGCCAGTCCAGTTCGTCTGACTCGACGGCGGCGAGTGTTTTCTCGGCAGCTGCGACGCCCGTCTGAAAACGGCCAATCATGGCGCGAATATCCTGATAAGTCACCGGCTCAGGCTCGTCACGCCGGTCGCCGAAACCGCCGATTCGCACGAACGGCACTGCCAAGGCGTTGGACAACACGCCATAGCGCAACCCGTCTTGTGCGAGCTGCTCAACAGCTCGAAACAGTTGCACAGTGCCAAGCTGGAAGCGCGCCACGTCGTCGTTGGGCGAGGCGCTGAGATGCTGGCTGAGTGTTTCTTCGGCTTCGCGAAACTTGCCATCGGCAAGGAGGGCGTCGATTTTTGGACCTGCTTGGGCCTGCGTAGCGACCCCTACTATGAAGATCAGGGCGAAAGGAACAGTGGCAACGCGATGGCAGAAGGTTGTAGATATCGGAGTCAATTTGTTGCTCCTGCGGGGGTGGATACGACTCGACGGGACTGGTTACAGTGGGAGTCAGCATACCTTCTCAAGAATGACTACGCAGGATCTCCGCGATGCGTTACGCGTTTTGCAACGAAATGTTTGGTGACCGGCCCTTCGACCAAGTTTGGCCGACGGTCCGCGAAATGGGCTACACAGGCGTGGAGATCGCACCGTTCACGCTGATGTCAGGGGGCGAAGCCATCGATGTCCGCGACGTGTCCGCTCAGCAGCGCGCCACCGTTAAACAGCAGGCGGCTGACGCGGGATTGGACGTCATAGGTCTGCATTGGCTGCTGGCCAAGACGGACGGCTTCTATCTGACGACCGCCGACGCGACGGTTCGCGCTGCGACTGCCGATTACTTTCGAGCGCTTGCGCAGTTGTGCGCGGATCTCGGCGGCACGGTGATGGTGCTTGGCTCGCCACACCAGCGCAACTTGCTGCCAGGAGTAGATTACCACGAGGCGGAAGAATACGCGGCAGAGGTTCTGCGAGCCGCCATGCCGACGTGCGAGCACCTTGGCGTGACCATTGCTCTGGAGCCGCTTGCAGCTGCTGAAGGTGATTTTATGCTAACTGCCGAGAGCGGGATTCAGCTGGCCAAATTAGTAGACTCGCCCAATTGCAAGTTGCATCTCGATGTGAAAGCCATGTCAGGCGAAGAGAAACCGGTCGGCCAGATCATCCGAGACAGCGCCGACTGGATGGTCCATTTCCACGCCAACGATCCAAATCTCCTTGGCCCAGGCATGGGCGAGGTCGATTTCGAGCCGGTGTTCGCAGCGCTAAGGGAGACGAACTACGACGGCTGGGTGTCGGTCGAGGTGTTCAAGTACGAACCAAGTCCCGAGGAGATCGCGCAACGGAGCATCGACTACATGCGATCCTTCGAGCGTTGAGTCAAAGTGACGCTGACGCTGGAGAGCGTCAGCAAGGGCGGATTACGTCGCCGCGCGCAGCTCGGCCAGATTCTGGGCCGTTGTGACCAGACGGTCCCAGTTTTCTGAAATGTACTCGGGTGGACCACCGATTTCGGCCATGATTTGGGCCGCGTTCTCGGTCGGTACCATTTCGATCGCGTCCCAGGGGCAGACCTTGAGTTCGTACGGGTTGGTCTTCTTACCGGGGATGTGAACGCATACCTCGCAGCCCACGCAGCGTTCGATGTCGATCTCGCACCATTGCTGCACACCCTTGACCACGCCGCGGTCAATCTTGTTCATGAAGATGCAGTCGACAGGACAGACCTCCAGACACGATTCGCAGCCTGTGCAGTTGTCGGCGTTAATGATCGCCAACTCCTTGGGCACCTTCTTGCGGGGTCCTTTTTTGGCCATGGCAGTGTGTTTCGAGTTTCGTGGTGCGAGTAAAGGGGCCTGGCCAGTCGCCGGACTCCCCGCCTAGACATTGTGAAATCTATCACAATCTTATCTTGATATCGGCCCAAAGCCAAGCGTGGCTGAGCGGATTTTGGAACGTCCGTTGATGCGGCGGACCAGAATTTCCGCGATTTCAGCTTCTGATCAAGCGACGCCGATTCTTGGCAATCAGCCCAACTATCGCGGATATCGCCATGAAAAGTGCCTGCGGTTCCGGGACTGCGGTATTCGCAGAGTTATCAGCGGAGCCGCCGCGGAGATAGACCAGGTTGGCGAATCCGCCAGCATCCGCCTGAATGCTCGCGGCGTCGAAGGCGGACACGCGATCAATCGGGCGCGCCAGTCCATCAAATACCAGATTGGTGTCGATTGTTGCTGTCAGAACCACCGGAGTCGCGATCTGAAGTTGGTTGCCATCGATTGGGATAACCGTGTTGTAAAACGGTTCGATCGACAGCAATGTCACTTGCAGATCGGTCCAGTCAATGATCGGCCGATCAATCGTGAAGACTGGCTCGTTGATGACCGGTAGTTCAACGGGAAGCACTGGGTCAATCGGCGGCAATTGAATGGGCACGACTTCAACCGGATCTTCGCTAGGGACGTGAGGTGGGTCCTCGATTGGCACGACGTCAATTGTCGGTGGTTCCGGCGGCAGTGGATCGGGGGCCGGCAGGGTAGGGGGGGCTTCCGGTGCGGGCGGTGGCAGGATCGGCTGGGGCTTTGGCGTTACCACATGATCGAGAATCTCCCAGTTGGCCAAGCCGGTGGCGTCGACGGAGAAATCGAAGAGATATCCTTGTGGGCCGTACTCGCCGCGGAGATCAAACTGGCCACTCATGCTGGCGGTTGTGCCGTAGGGAACCGTCAGGCGGCCAAACTGAAAATCGGTTACTGGACCGTCACGACTCAAGTCGCCCCACAACGTTTCTCTATCTGGCTGTAATCCGAATCCATCTCCCAGGACGAGTGTGCTACCTGGGGTCGTAAACCACGAGTCCGCTGGCAGCGTGGGATGCAGATCCATCAACTCAGGTGGCGCGACTTTGGAGTCCCAAGCCAACTCGTGCTGGAAGAAGTCACCAGACAGCTCACGCAGACCCAATGCGAGGATATCTTCTTCGGTGGTCGCAAACAGATCGATGACCGTCCCCGCAGGGACTCCGTTGGCAATCTCAAATTCTGAAACCGGGCGCGTTTGCAGTTCAAAAATCGCCGACTGGCCCCATCCCGGCCTCATGGCGGCGAGTAGGAACAGCAGAGTAAGCGAGTAAGACTTCATCATGGCCTAGTCTCCGTGAGTAAACTCCCAATTTCCTAATCTGTGGGGCAGATTAGCTGCAGAGTTGTCACGCAGATTGTGGTCGAAAACGGAACTACTGCAAGTGAATGTCCACCATCATGTCGCTGGCCACCTCTTCCAGCGCAGTGCGCAGCGATTCCTCGGACATTCCCTCGGGCAGACGAAGCTGCGCTTTGGCTTGGAATAGTGATTGGCCGGAGTTGGGAGCCCGCTTGCACTCGGTATTCAGCTCTTCGACGTTGACGCCGTGAGTGGCCAGCACGCGGCTGATCTCGCGGACGATGCCCGGGCGATCTTGCCCAACCAGTGACAGCTGCACCGCCGGTTTTTCGACAGCCGCCGGCGCGCTTGCATCAGCGTGGACGGTTGATTCCAGGCCGCCTTCGGCGAGCGAGTCCAGCGCTGCTTGCAAGGCCTCGGATTGCTGAGTATCGACCTCGACGCGCAAGATGCCAGCAAACTGACCGGCCAGATGGGCCATGCGGCTTTCCACCCAATTGCCTCCGTGCTCAGCGACGGTTCGAGCAATGGCATCGACGAGCCCCGGGCGGTCTTGGCCGAGGATGGTGAGGACGAGCGACGTTTTGGACATCAAAACTTCAATTCTTGCATGGGGAGGGAAGTCCGTCTCATATGCCTCAACCTAACGCGAGGCGACCGCAGTGGGTGCTTCCGGGTTCAAATCATAACAGGCCGCCTCTTGCCCATTGCGAACGAACAGTCGAGTGCCAGCAATCACGGGGTGATTCCACGTCTTTCCTTCGAGCGCCTGGATCTTGGCGACGACGGTGTGCTTTTTGGGATTGGTTTCCAGCAGGACGAGTTCACCTTGCTCGCCGAGAATGAGCAACATTTCCATGTCCTGCACCAGTAGCACCTGACCGTGGCCGTAGCGACCTCGCTTCCATTTCTTCTTACCGTTTTTCAAATCAACGCATGCGAAGATTTCGTTGTCGAAGCCGTAGAGGTAGCCGTTGTGCTCGACGAAGTCGTTGAAGTACGGCTTCATCGCACGCGACGTCCACAGTTCTTCGGTGGACCACTGGTCGCCTTCATGCGTAACGGTGATGCGACGCGTGCCAAGGCCAAGAAACGTCCCGATCAGCACATCGTTGCCTAGGACCAAGGGCTGCACGACGCGGTTGGGTTGTTCGCCGAGATCCCACTCATGCTCCCAAAGCGCGCTGCCATTCTCAGGCGAAAGCGATTGTAGCCCAAAGTTGCTAATCATCAGCACCTGAGGAACGCCATCGAATGTGGCCAATTGGGGTGAGCTGTAGCTGTGTGTGCCCTTGCCAGCGATCCAGACGATTTCCCCGTCTTCGCAGCGGTAGGCAACAACGCTCTTGCCATCACCGGCGCCCGCATAGGTAATCACCAGATTGCCGACAACTAATGGCGAAGCGGAAAAGCCCCATTGTGGCGGCTGAGCAGGTGTATCAACCGTCAGATCGCGCACCCAGATCGATTCGCCGGTGGCGGCGTCGATGCATTGGATCTTGCCCGCAGCACCCTGCGTGTACAATTTGCCCGCGTGGTAGGTGGGTGTCCCGCGCGGACCAGGTCCGCCGACGACTTCGGTGAATCGAGATTCGACTTCGTTCATCCAGACCAGATCGCCACTCTCGGCGGAATACGCGGTCACTACTTCCTGCTCGCCCCGTTGTTCTTGTGTAAAGAAGGTATCGCCGATCACCGTGAACGACGACCAGCCAGGGCCAACCTCACGGCGCCAGACCTCCCGAGGGGGCGTGGCTTTCCAGTCGGTAGAAAATGACACTCCGGCGACGCGACTATCGCGCGCGGGGCCGCGAAACTCAGGCCAGTCTGAGTCTGTCAACTCCTCGGGTAGCACCAGCTTTTCGGTGACGGACGGCTCGGCGGTGGTCTTGGCGAGAAACACTTCTTCACGTGTTGGGGCCCAGCGATAGGAGAGTTCGGGCTCGAAACTGCCGCTGAGTCCGTCAAGACGGAGCACCATCGCGTTGCCAACCATGATCGCGGTCGCAGCTACCGGCAGCCATCGCCGTTTTGTCCACGGGATAAACTTCAGTAGCAACACGCCAACGATGGCAGTTACTAACCAAGGGAGTGTGAACATCAGCAGGCTCATAAACATACTTTCGTGAGACAGCAAGAACCCAGCGACCAACAACCCTAAGATTAGCATCAGCCCAATCAAACGCTGCCGCCATGTGACTCGGGAGGCGAAGAGCCACCACAGGGCCATCAGCACTCCAGCCACCATCGGAGCGAAGAACCCGCTCATGAACTCGACCATGGTTCCTTTCGCGAACCACTGTGATCCCTTCACGACACCCCACATGGCTGCCACGATCGCCACAGCCGGCCACAGTCGTAACGACGCTTGTGCTTCTTGGGTTTCGGATTCGGTGACGATCGCCATTTCGTTCTCCCTTACAATACAGAAGCCAGCTATTTGGGTATAATCTCGCCCGCGATCATTTCTTCGAACGTTTGACGCTGGCGAATGACGTGTGCCTTGCTATCTTGCAGGAGCACCTCGGCGGCCAGCGGTTTACTGTTGTAGTTGCTGCCCATCACCGAACTATATGCGCCAGCGCAGCCGATAATCAAATAATCGCCAACCGCAGCTTCAGGCAGCTGGCGGCTGCAGACAAATCCACCCTCTTCTTGTGTGAAGATGTCGCCCGACTCGCAGAGTGGGCCGCCGACGATCACGTCCTGCAGCTTTCGCTCACTCTTAATCTCCGATCCCTCATCTCCAGCCGCCGGACAGATCGACATTGGGTGATAAGCGCCGTAGAGAATCGGACGGGCTAGGTCGTTGAAACCCGCATCGAGCAGGTAGTACAGGTTACTGCCCATTTGCTTGATCGCGCGAATCTCGGCAATCAGGCTGCCGCTTTCGGCGGTCAGGTAGCGGCCTGGTTCGATTTCGAGGCTGATGTGGTTGCCAAACGCTGTGGCGAGTCGATTGCGCGTCGCATCCCACAGGTCAAAATAGGCGGCCAGGTCGACACGCTGGTCACCATCGCGATAGGGCGTGGGCAGTCCTCCGCCTGCGCTGATCGAAGTGAGTGTCGGTCCGACGACGTGGGCTGCTTGCTCCATCGCACCGCAAACTTGGCTGAGGTGCTCCATGTCGGTCCCTGAACCAATATGCATGTGCAAGCCGGTAATAATGAGATCGTTCTCGGCGGCCCGCGTCACACAGTCGGCCAACTGTTCATGCCAGATGCCGTGCTTCGACTGTTCTCCGCCGGTGTTGGTCTTTTGGCTGTGACCATGACCGAAACCGGGGTTGATGCGGAGCGTAATCCCCAGCGGCGTTTTGTCGGCGGCTTTCATCGCTTCGCCGTACTGATCGATCATGTCGGGCGAGCCACAGTTGATCGGGATGCCGTGTTCCACGACCAACTCAAGTGCTTCCCGATCGAAGATGTCCGCGGTGTAGACGATCGGCGGATGCTCGCCTCCGGTTGGCTGGTAGCCGGCAGCCATAGCACGCCGAATCTCGCCTGCGCTGACCGCGTCGACGAGCACGCCGTGTCGGCGTACTAGGTCGAGGATTGCCAGGTTCGACGCCGCTTTTTGGGCGTAACGAACGACATCGAACGCCGCGAGGTCGTTGACGCGCTCGACGATCTTGTCAGCGTCGTAGCAGAACGTGGGGGTGCCAAACTCCGCTACCAAGTCAGCGATGGCGTGCCCCGCGAGGGAGTCGATTTGGGTGGGGAAACTGGTAGTTGTGTCGGTGGGCATGGTGCAAAGGTGGTCAGTGGTCACAGGCGAGAGGTGAGTGCTACCGGCTGACAGCGGTCGGTGGCTAGTCCGACAAAGATTATACCAAAACGGGCATTGGCTGCGTGAGCGGCCAATGCCCGCAATTGGAGTGAAAATGCTGCAAACGAAACTGGTCGTCGCTTAGAACGCGCCGCCAGCGCCAGCGGCTTCCATCTGGGCTGCCATGGCAGCCATACCAATGGTTCGCAGGACGCCTTCTTCAGCTTCGATGCGAGTACGAGCACCGTTGGGGATCATCGTCACGGCGATGCGGACGTGGTCACGGCCATTGGCTTCGTTGGCCAGCATGTTGGCCATCATTTCGATCTGCGGCTTGTCTTCTTCGTCGACCATCGCGGCGGCAGCTTGCATGATTTGCGTCAGTGCGAAAGACATCTCCATCGGGGGGACCGCCTTCTGCGGCGAAGCTGCGGAGGTATCTATGATTCCCTTGACCGCTTCGATGCAGTCGCGCCCCAACGCGAAGTAAGCCGTTTGCTTGCCAATGCCAACGGCAATGTCCAACGTGTCACCAAACAGCTGACGGGCTTTTTCCTCATCGTCTCCGCCCGCCGGAATGGGGATGTTGACGGTGTGGAACTGCACATCTTTGTGGCTGCCGGAATTCCAATTTACGGCTGGCATCTCTTCGCCTTCCTTCTCCGCCACGTTCTTGGCAACTCCGGCGAGTTTCTTGAGGCCGCTTTCGACCTTACCAGGATCACCGACAAATCCGCCCGCGACGAACGATAACGAGGAGGGGCTCACGTTGAGCACGGCTCCGCCGTCCATTTTGCCCGCCTGTAAGGTGGCTTTCAGAGCCTCCATGAAGTCGGCTACAGCGCTCTTCACGGCTTGTCGATCCTCTTCGGTCTCGAAATCTCCTTCGTTATCAATCGAGGTCTCAATCTGCTTCATGATCGCGCCGAACATCTGCTCTACCTGAGCGATGTCGGAATCGCTCACCTTGGACGCGAAGGACATCATCATCGCCGCATCAGGCTGGAAGAAACCGGCGAAGTCGGTTTTGGGGTCTGCGTTCACCGAAATCTGGTCCGCCAATTTCGACCCCGCGACTGCCGTGTAAACGATATCCAGAAAGGTCCGTTGCTGTTGGCCGTCGATCGCCAAGCCGAAGGTCAACTCGTCGAGATCCTGAGCGGCCTGCTTGAGTTGGTCAACTTGCACCTTGGCCATCTGCTTACGCGCTTCGTATTGCTCATCAGACTCGCCGTCCAACTGTTGCATGCCTGCTTGCATGCCTGCTTCCAACTGGTCGAGCGCAATTTTCTTGTAGGCTTCGGGAATGTTCTGTACATGCACGCGAACGGCCAGGTCGTACTCGCTGGTCAACTCACCGAACAGAGCGCCAGGATCGGCAGGCGCGCCATCCAGCATCTCTGGAGCCATTGAGATGTAGGCCCATCCGTTGGCTTCGCGGGCGAACAGATTCTGGCCCTGGGCATTGATTTGAATTGTGCCGTTGGGGCCGTCTTCGTGCATGATGCCAAACATGGCCATGCCACCCAGCATCATCTTCAGGTCCTTGCACGGGACACAGATCGCGCCGCCGGGTGTAATGCCATCGGACTGCACAACCAGGCCGATCGGCTGGTCATTATCGAGCCCTTGCACCATGCCCACGAACGGTCGCACGCTATCGGCCAGTCGCGGTTGCCCGCCGAGCGAGCCGATGAAGTTGACGTCTTCCAGGATGTTGTTGACGCTGTTGAGCGCTACCACGGCAATCGGCTTCATCTTGCTGCCTTGGGCCTGAGCCTTCGTGGTAGTGCTCAAGGCGAATAGGGCGACCAACGCGATGACGAGAGATTTCGTCGCGAGCGACCGGGCCCCAAGCCGAATCGGGGAGGACCAACAACGGGGGGAGAGAATACTCACAGCACTTACTCCTGGAGAAAAAATGTGACAGTGTTTCGAGAACATTAGAGTTTCGACAACGTCGGAATTGCTTCGTACGTACCGCGCTAAGTGACGGTGCTTAGCCCGTTCTGGGCGGTGATGTAGCTTTGCCGGCTGGCAGAAGGCAACCAGTTATACTGGTATACGCTAGTCGATACGAGATTATTGGCGAGATTCGTTACAAAAACCACTGAGGTTTTCAGAAATCAGCTCGCCCAACGCCAGCGAGAGTGTGCTGGGAGCAAGATTCCATCCGCGCAGCGGTAGCGGACGGTTTGCGGGCATGGAGCGCATCACGCTCGACACGGAGAAATTAGCGTTCGCGGTAAGTGATGCGGCCTTTGGTCAGATCGTACGGCGACAGTTCCACGCGCACTTTGTCACCGGGGACGATGCGGATGAAGTGCTTGCGCATCCGTCCAGCGACGTGCGCGTTCACAGTGTGGCCACCTTCGATCTCCACCAAAAACCGGGTGTTCGCGAGTGCCTGCGTAACTACGCCCTCTACTTCCAGGGCCTCTTCCTTTTGCTTCGTCATAGAATCTCCGCGGTTTAGTCGTAAGCTGAGCCCAGCGCTCGGGCTCGGACCTAATATCTTAGCACCTGTGGGGGTGAGTTCCAGTCCGATTGTCGGGCCAACGGCCTGTGATAGATGCAGTTTCGCACGCAGTCGAGGGTTCTCACCGACCAAGGCGCCGGTCGATCTTCGCTGCTGTCAGCAGCCGATTCGGGCCGTCTAACGAGGCATACGGCGCCCCATTGCTATCAGTGGTCCGGTTAGGCGGCTTCTGCCGGGAAAAAAAGGGTTTTGTCGACGTATGATGCCCATTTGAGAGTTTGACGTCCCTTGGGAATCGACGACAATGTATGTTTACAGAAGGCCACGCCGGCAGGTGCCTGCAGGGAGGTGCTCGCTCATCATTGACGAGACAATGGTGCCGGCAAAACACGATTTTCTCCTTCACCGCGGCCACCTTATGGGCCTCCCCCAGCAATGGCAACCCAGTCGACAGTGAGCAGTTCTCTTCCGCCCGATGACGACGCGGTCCAGCGTGCCAAGCAGGAAATCCAAGGCTTGGTGCAGGAGGTCGTCGAACTCTCCAAGTCGGAGATCGAGCCCAGTGAGTTCTATGCCGCCGTATTGGACAAATCGGTCGCGGCGCTGGCGGCCATCGGCGGCGTCGTCTGGACGCAGGAGGAAGGTGCTCCGCTGCAGTTGGAGTACCAGGTCAATCTTCGCCAGACGGGCTTAGCCGAAAGCGAAGCTGCCCAGCGACAGCACGGACGGTTGCTGCAACAAGTGCTTGAGAAGGGCGAACCCGCGCTGATTCCACCGCACTCAGGTGCCGGCGGTGGCGACGATGCCGGTGCCGACGCGGCCGCCAATCCGACCGATTACTTATTGGTAATCGCGCCGATCATCAGTGATCGCGGTATCGACGGGCTGGTCGAGATCTTTCAGCGCAGCGGTGCCCGTCCCACGACCCAACGCGGCTATCTGCGTTTCCTCAAACAGATTTGCGAACTGGCCGGTGAATACGTCAAGACCCGCCGTCTGCGACACTTCACGCACAAGCAATCGTTGTGGGAACAGCTTGAGGCTTTCACGGGTTTGGTGCATACGGCACTCGACTCACGCGAGACGGCCTACACGATCGCGAACGAAGGTCGCCGCCTAATCGGTTGCGATCGTGTGACAGTGGCGCTGCGGAAGGGAACAAAATACGATGTCACTGCGATCAGCGGACAGGACACCTTCGATAAACGTTCCAACGTTGTCCGCTTGTTGCGCAACATGGTCACCGCCGTTGCCAAGACGGGCGACGATCTGTGGTTCGACGGCGACACCTCCGACTTGGCTCCCCAAGTCGAAAAGGTCGTGAACGCCTACGTCGATGAGTCGCACACCAAGCAGCTGGCCGTTTTGCCGTTGCGTGAGGCCGACAACGAAGAGGAGACTCCAGGGGAACGGAAGCAAAAGAAACGCGAGAACATCCTCGGCGCCATCATCATCGAACAGCTCGTCGATCAGCAGCAGCCAGAGGGGATGCTGCAACGGATCGACGTGGTGCGTCGCCACAGTTCGACCTCACTGACCAATGCCCAAGAGTTCGAGGGGCTGTTCTTGCTGCCGCTGTGGCGCACTCTCGGCAAGACCAAGGTACTCGTGACGGCGCGCAATTTACCCAAGACCATCTTGGCGTCGATCGCCATCGGCGGCGCGATTGCCGCGTTGTGCCTGGTGCCCTACGACTTTACGGTCATCTCCGACGGCAAGCTGCTGCCCGAAGTGCGTCAGGACGTGTTCGCCAGCATCGAGGGGAAGGTTGAAAAAATCTCGGTCGATACCGGTGACGTCGTCAGGAAGGGTGATTTGCTGGTTGAGCAACAGAGTGACGACGTCGAACTTCAGGAGATTCAGCTGCGAGGAGAACTCCTAAAAGTTCAAGAAGACATCCGGTCCACCAATTACGAGTTACGCGGCGCGGGAGCGGGCGCACGGGACCCGCGCGAGATCGTTGAGCGTGATCGACTGCTCGGCAAGCTCAGGCAGCTCGAAGAAACCCAATCCAGTCTCGAGCAGCAACGAGCGCTGCTGAAAACCAAGCTGGGGAA
Source organism: Bythopirellula sp. (assembly GCA_028285205.1). Classification (GTDB taxonomy): domain Bacteria; phylum Planctomycetota; class Planctomycetia; order Pirellulales; family Lacipirellulaceae; genus Bythopirellula. The sequence goes on from JANQQA010000016.1 coordinate 16,540, forward strand.
TCTCAAGGTCTACAGCCCCATCGATGGCAAGGTCGTGACCTGGGACGTGCGCGAGTTGCTGAAAGATCGCACGGTTGGGGCAGGGCAGCGTTTGATGAAAATTGCCGACACGACAAGTCCCTGGGAACTAGAGATTTTCGTGCCTGAGGCCAAGATGGGGCACGTGCTGGAACACCAGCAAGAGCTACTCCAAGACGATCCCAACGCGCAGCTCGAAGTCGAGTTCGTCTTGGCGACGCACACCGGTGAGCCCATCATCGGCAAAATCGAGTCAATCGACGAGAGTGCGGAAGTACACGGCGAAGAAGGCAACACGGTGCGAATGCGAGTGTCCTTCCCGCAAGATAAGCTGACGGCGCTTGTCGAGGATCCCTCCAAAGACCTCAAGGTGGGGGCCGACGTCAAAGCCAAAGTGCTTTGTGGCAAGGCCTCCATTGGCTACGTCTTGTTCAGCGATCTGTTTGAGTTTGTCCAGTCGCGAATCTTCTTCCCATTCTTCTAGTCAGATAGACGTATACTCGGCAGCAATTCCGGACAGCGAACCAGAGAGGACCCTCCCATGAAAGCCATTACGTGCTTGTTTGCACTCATCCTCGCGGGCCAGGTAACGACTCCGGCCGACCGTTACTCGACGCCAGATGGCAACCCTGTGTTAGACGCCAACATCTTGGTGAAGGACGAAGTGAGGATCCCGGCCGTCGAAGCGGGCATGTTGATCGAGATGAATGTCCGTGAGGGCAGTCACATGAAGAAGGACCAAGTGCTCGCCCGCATCGACGATCGCAAAGCGAAAGCCGCCGTCAAGGTGACCCGCTACGCTGAGCAAGCAGCTCAGAAGGCTGCGGAGCAGGACATTGAAAAACGCTACGCGCAGGCCGCCGCCGCTGTGGCGGAAGTCGAATGGCAACAGGGACTCGAATCGAATCGACAGCACAGGGGTGCCGTCGTCGAGAGCGAACTGAGACGGATGAAGCTCGATTTCAAAAGGGCTAAACTGCAGATAGAAAAAGCAATCAACGATCAGTATCTGGCGGGGCTGGACGCGAACACCAAAACCGCGGAGCGCGAGGCTGCCGAAATGGAGCTTGATTGGCGCACGATTCGCGCGCCCTTTGATGGCGATGTCACCAAGACCAACGTCCAGCAATCGGAATGGGTCAACCCTGGTGACCCGATTCTCACGTTGACGCGATTTGACACTCTTTATGTCGAAGCGTTTGTCAACGCCAAAGATTTCGATCGCGGCGAAGTCTTTGGCAAACCAGTGACCATCGAGGTGACCAAAGCCCGCGGTCGCAAGGCGACGGTCGAAGGCACGATCGTGCATGCCGATCAAATCCTGCAGCACACCGGCATCTACACCGTCCGCGCCGAAGTGACTAACCAGCAGGTCAATGGTAGCTGGCTTTTGCAACCCGGCGGCGTCGCGCGGATGACGATTCACATCGACCAACAGAGCCAACAGTCTCGAGCCCAGAGTTCAGAGGCAACCGAGATTCGCCGCTAGATTTTGACCGGCAGCCGAGCTCTAGCCGCTTTACTCTCGACGCTCCATCATGGCCACACTTGCCGACAGCATTGTCTCTAGTTCGTCGCGCAAGCTGGCAATCCGCGTCCGTCCTGATCTCAAGGCGCGCCGACAGCGCTATCAAGGGCGCGTCTACTGGGTGGTGAAAGATCCAGTAGGGCTGCAGTATTACCGCTTCGAGGAGGAAGAGTTCGCCATTCTCCAGATGCTCGACGGAGACTCCAGCCTGGAGGAAATCGCCGAGCAGTTTGAAGCTGAGTTTCCACCGCAGACGATCCGCGTCGAAGAGTTACAGAACTTCATCGGTATGCTGCACCGCAGCGGCCTGGTTCTTTCCGACGCACCCGGCCAAGGCGTGCAACTCAAGAAACGTCGCGACGAGAAACGCAAGAAGGAAATCATCCAGAGCATGAGCAACGTGTTGGCGTTTCGCTTCAAGGGATTTGACCCTGAGCGACTCCTCAACGCGATGTATCCGTGGGTAAGTTGGTTCTTTACTCCGCTGGCAACTTGGTTGAGCCTCGGTCTGGCGCTCTCGGCGCTGACACTGGTGATCGTGCAATTTGACGTCTTTCAATCGAAGCTGCCTTCATTTCAAACATTTTTTGCTGCCCAAAACTGGTTGCTCATCGCGGGCGTGCTCGGCGTGACCAAGGTCATCCACGAGTTTGGCCACGGTATGTCCTGCAAGCACTTCGGTGGCGAGTGTCACGAGATGGGTGTGATGTTCTTGGTGCTCACGCCCTGTCTGTATTGCAACGTATCGGATTCGTGGATGTTGCCCAGCCGTTGGCATCGAGCTGCCATCGGCGCTGCCGGTATGTATGTCGAAGTCGTGATTGCCTCGATCGCGACCTTCATCTGGTGGTTTAGCGAGCCAGGCATGCTGAACTACGTGTGCCTGAACATCATGTTCGTTAGTTCGGTGAGCACGATCTTGTTCAACGCGAATCCGCTCCTGCGCTACGACGGCTATTACATTCTGAGCGATATCCTGGAGATCCCCAATCTGCGTCAGAAGGCGACTTCGATTCTCAGCCGCAAGCTTGGCAAGTGGTGTCTTGGACTGGAAGAACCCGAGGATCCCTTCCTGCCAAAACGAAATCAGGGACTCTTCGCCTTCTACACGGTCGCGTCGTTCTTCTATCGCTGGTTTGTGCTGCTCTCGATTTTGTTTTTCTTGAATAAGGTGTTTGAGCCTTACGGCTTGAAGATCATCGGTCAACTGATCGCGTTGGTCTCGCTGTATGGGCTGATTGTGATGCCGTTTGTGAAGGTGTACAAGTTTTTCCGCGTGCCTGGGAGGTGGAGTAAGGTGAAGAAAGTCCGCATGTTCGCCAGCTTAGGTGTGTTGGCAGCGCTGGTGGCGGGAGCATTTGTGATTCCCTTCCCGTCGAGCGTGCTCTGTCATTTTGAATTGCAGCCGCGCGACGCGACGTCGGTGTATGTGGAGGTTCAAGGCAAACTCGAAGAGATTGCCATTGAGCCCGGGCAAGAGGTTGCCGCTGGGGATTTAATCGTGAGGTTGAGCAATCTTGACCTCGACATGGAAATCACCCGGCTACGCGGCGAATTGGCAGCACTGAAGGAGCAACTTGAAACGCTCAAGCAGATTGTCTTCCGTGACGAATCGGCAGGTCTGGAACTCGAGACGATACGCGAGAGTATCAAAGCGAAGAACGAGGAACTTGACAAGAAGCTCGTCGATTTCAAGCGATTGGAAATCACCGCGCCGGTTGCGGGCACGATTATCCCACCTCCGCCCAAACGTGACCAACCGTCTGACGATCGAGTGACGCTGGCCAGTTGGTCAGGTTCGCCTCTGAAGAAATCAAATCTCGGCGCCACGCTCACGCCCGAGTCGCAGCACAATCTGCTCTGCCAAATTGGCGATCCTAATGCCTGGGACGCGGTCCTGGTAATCGACCAACGTGATCTCGACTTGGTATTGCCTGGTCAGGAAGTGCGATTGATGTTCGAAGAGTCGGCTTACAACGTGTTCATCAGCAAGATCGAAGACATCGCCGATGACGAGATGGAAGCGATTTCGCCGCGCCTGGCAAGCACCTCCGGCGGTGTCATCCCCGCTCAAGCCGACCCCGACGGAGTCGTTCGCCCGCTGAGCACTTCTTACCAGGCAGACGTGCCGCTGGACGATTCCCTCGGCATTTTTCGCAATGGTCTTGTCGGCCAAGCACGCATCACGACCTCACCCCGCACGCTCGCCAGTCGCATCGGAAGATACCTGCGCCGGACGTTTAGATTTGATCTTTAGCGCTTGCCCGGTGCGGCCTGTGATAGTGTTCGAGGATCGCATCGACAGCTTCGCGCTGATGAAGCGGAACGTCGATCCTCATCGTGGCTAAATTGAACTCAACGGCGAGTTTGCCCCTAGACTCCCAGTCAAGCGACCGAGGTTTCCCCGAGTTCCAAGGGTAGAATTTGGTGCCAATAAGGATGCCGTTCTCGCAAAACTGAAGAGAATCCGTGTAGCCTTCCGACCAGTTCTCTAGCATTCCTTGAGCAAGCGCCCCGCCGTAAAAAGCTAGTACGAGAATCAGAGTCAGGTAATCAAGGAAATCCTCTCTTTCTATGCGCGACAGCGTGTAAGCGAAGAACGAATAGCCGGGAACCTGAACAAGCAGAAACAACCACTTGCGGCGTCTTCTACTCACCGTCGTTTGGTTGGAGATGGTTAGCAGCAGTGGTCCACAGATGCTGCCGATCTTGTAGCGTCGATAAATGCAAATAACAGTTGACACCACCATCCCGCACCCAAGCAGCAGCATCGCGAATAGTAAGTGTCGCTGGTCTTCGGAGGCGAGTTTTCTCAGATATGGACTGGCTACCGCCATCACCAGCGACGCGCCAATCATGATCGCCAGGAGCGAACGCAGCTTGAGTTGGACGATAGTGTGTTTTTCGGGCTGAGCCATATCGCTCTTAGTGATTTAAAGCCTGCTAGCACTTCTATCATGCTACTCGATCTAGCTTGCTGATCCCAACGCTCGTAAGATAGCCGTTGGTTTGGCAGGACTTGTCCAACCCGGCTTCCGATAGGGAATCCATGAGCAGGAAACGGCGAAAGCGAACCCGCGACCAGCACGCTGAAACTGATGTCGACAACGAAGCAGGGATGTCGACAGCGCGTCCTCTCCGTCGGCGGAAACGCTGGCGACGTCGTTTCGCGGTGCTTGTACTCTTGTTGCTCGGCTTGATTGCCGCTACCCCAACGATCATCAGTCGCACTACCCTCCGCGATACGGTGCTCGCACAGGCAATGCCTCCCACCTGGCAAGTCAATTGCGAGCAGGCGCACTTGGGCTGGTTCACCAATCAGTCACTCGGCGGCCTGGCGATCACCGACGGCGAAGGCAAGCAACTACTCGCCATCGAATCGTTGACGTTGCCGAAGTCACTGCTCTCGCTGGCTCTCAATCCCAACGACCTCGGCGAGATCAAAGTCGTTCGTCCGACGGCAGCAGTCGAAACTCGCCCAAACGGCAGCAATTGGGAAGACTTCATCACGGCGCTGCAGGCGATGCAGCAGGAACCGTCGACCGAGCCGATCGCGCTGAACGTGGAGGTCGTCGAAGGCGCCGTACGTGGTACCGATGTCGCAAGCGGTCAGCAGTGGTCGATTGAGAACGCGAACGTCTCGGCCGCCATCGGCAACTTGATCGAAGCCAGAGGCAATGCGGAGTTGCTCGCCGATCAAGGCCAGCAGCGCGGTAAGTTGACGTTCCGATTGGAGCCCGGGCAAGGCAACGAAAACCGACTTGAGGTACTCGCCGAGCGCTTACCGCTGCGGGCACTGCAGCCCTGGCTTGATCGGTTTGCAGAAGGCACGCATGTAACTGGGCTGCTGTCGACCGACGCTAGCGTCGTGTGGCAAAACGACTCTCAGGGCGGACTCAAACTCACAACGACGGGCCGCCTAGAAGCCAGCCAATTGGAAGTCGAGGCAGTCGCACTGGACGGCGATCGCCTGCGAAGTCGCAATTTGACGGCACCCTGGGACATCAGCGTCGCGGGGGATGACCTCACGATCCGTGAGCTCCAAGCTGACGCGGACTTCGCCCAGCTGGACGCGAGCGGCAAGCTTTCGCTGGCCGAATTGCAATCGCTCAGCCCCGCACGGCTCCTCAAAGGGCAGCTGCCGAAGCGTGACGCACAGCTAACTGGTGAACTCGATCTAGCGAAGTTAGCCGCCATGCTGCCCCGCACGTTCCAACTGCGCGAGGGTGTTCGCATTGACAGTGGGAACCTGACTTTCAAAGCCAATGGCCAACCTGCCGGAGATCAATTCGCTTGGCAGGCGACCGCCGCCGTCGCAAACGTCGCGGGCACCGACGGGCAGCGGCAGATTCGTTGGCAGCAACCCATCGAGGCTCGCGTCCAGTTGAGTGAGGTCGCCGCCGGTGCTCAACTCGAGACGATGACCGTCAGCGCACCGTTCGCTAGTGCGGACATCCAGACCCAGCAGGACAGCATCACAGGCGAATTCGAGGTGGACCTGGGCAAGCTCTCGCAAGAGTTGAGTCAGTTCGTCAACATGCAAGCGTGGCAACTTCGCGGGCTGGGCGAAGGCAAGTTCACGGTCGCCCGGCAACAGGATCAACAGTTCGCCGCCAACGCCGAGTTGCAATTGACCGATCTGCAAGTTGACGACGGCGAGCGCGAAGTCTGGACGGAACCGAAACTCGAGGTCACCTTCAGCGCCGCCGGCAAGCAACACGACTTCAGCCCAACCGTGCTGACCAGTGGCAAGCTGCAGCTTCGCGGGCCACGCGATCAGTTGGAAGCCAGTTTGCTCCAGCCGGTGAAGCTCGACCAATCCGATCGCTCCTACCAATTGCAGATCGAAAGCAATGGTCCGCTCGAATTGTGGGCCTCTCGTTTGCAGCCTTGGGTCGCCAGTGTGCCCGATACCTTCCAAGGTGACGCGTACCTCCAAGCCCAAGTACGGATCGCCGGCGGAGCGATTGAACTCGTTAAGTCTTCCGGCAGCGTCGTGCAGCTTCAGCTGCAAACCAACGCCCTAGCGATCGAGGAGCCGCGTGTGGAGTTCTCGGGAAGCGGCAACTTCGACCTTCAATCGCAAGTTCTACAAACACCGGAAATGCAGCTGCTCGGTAGTTCGTTCTCGTTCCGTGCTCGCGATGTCGATGTGGCGTTGAACGCTGGCGGCAATCCGACCGCGCGCGGCAACGTCGCGTTTCGCGCCGATTTGGAGCGGCTCGCGACGATGGCCAAACTCGTCGGCG